>NZ_JBHCJY010000142.1:0-9202 GCF_041804105.1 Neisseria sp. | reverse complement strand
TACCGGCAAAGGAAAGCCGTTCAAAGTAGCCATCAATGCGTGTATGCACAAACTGCTGAGAATACTGAACGCACGGGTACGCCACTATCTGTGTTCAGACGGCCTGTAATGCGCTTGATTAACCGTGTTTGATGTTGCTGACTGACGAGTCGGTAACACAGTTGCTACCGTGCGGAATAACAAACTGCGTAGGTCGGGCATTTATGCCCGACCTACTGAACTGCGAACCCAAACAGGCAATGCCTGTCTGAAAAATATTTCAGACGGCCTTTAAAGCGCAGCGCGTAGGTTGGGTCAAGGCCCAACAGACACTAATGCTGCCGTCTGAAATCGGGTTGAACGCCCAAACCACCCGAACCGGTTTCAGCCCGTAGGGTGGGTGTAAACCCACCGCTTTACAGGCCGTCTGAAAATACCTGTCTGAAAACCCAAAACCAAAGGAGAAACAAAATGCCGCAAATCAAAATCCCCGCCGTCTACTACCGCGGCGGTACGTCCAAAGGCGTATTTTTCAAACGCACCGACCTGCCCGAGGCGGCGCAGGAAGCGGGGGCGGCGCGCGACAAAATCCTGCTGCGCGTGCTGGGCAGCCCCGACCCTTACGGCAAGCAGATTGACGGTTTGGGCAACGCTTCGTCGTCCACCAGCAAGGCGGTGATTTTGGACAAATCGTCAAAACCCGATCACGACGTGGATTACCTGTTCGGCCAGGTGGCCATCGACAAGCCGTTTGTCGATTGGAGCGGCAACTGCGGCAACCTTACCGCCGCCGTGGGCGCGTTCGCCATCGCCAACGGTTTGGTGGATAAGGAAAAAATCCCTTCAGACGGCATCTGCACGGTAAAAATCTGGCAGAAAAACATCGCCAAAACCATCATCGCGCATGTGCCGATGCAGAACGGCGAAGTGCTGGAAACGGGCGATTTCGAGCTGGACGGGGTAACGTTCCCTGCCGCCGAAGTGCAAATCGAATTTCTCGACCCTGCCGACGGCGAAGGCGATATGTTCCCGACGGGCAATGTGGTGGACAAATTGTCCGTGCCTGAAGTGGGCGAATTTGAAGCAACCTTGATTAACTCGGGCATTCCGACCATTTTCCTGAACGCCGCCGACTTGGGCTACACGGGCAAGGAGTTGCAGGACGACATCAACGGCAAGCCTGCCGAGTTGGACAAATTGGAGAAAATCCGCGCTTACGGCGCGCTGAAAATGGGCTTGATTGCCGACGTAGCCGAAGCCGCCACCCGCGCCCACACGCCGAAAATCGCCTGGGTCGCGCCGCCTGCGGAATACGTTGCCTCAAGCGGAAAAACGGTTCAAAAAGAAGATGTTGACCTGCTGGTGCGCGCCATGAGCATGGGCAAACTGCACCACGCCATGATGGGCACGGCCTCGGTCGCCATCGCCACCGCCGCTGCCGTTCCGGGGACGCTCGTCAACCTCGCCGCAGGCGGCGGCCAACGCGACGCCGTGCACTTCGGCCACCCTTCGGGAACCTTGCGCGTCGGCGCGTCGGCAGAACGTTCAGACGACCGCTGGACCGCCACCAAAGCCGTCATGAGCCGCAGCGCGCGGGTGATTATGGAGGGCTGGGTACGCGTGCCGGAAGATACGTTTTAATATGTTTTAAGCGGGTGCAGCGTTCCGCAAAAACGCGTCATGCCTGCATCCGATGCTAAGATGCGTTTTCAGACGGCCTATGATGAGGTTGCCGTACCGCCTTTCTCTGTATCAGGAAATACATAGAGGGCAAAACGTTTAGGCCGTCTGAAGCGTTTGCCAAACCCGAACAGCCCTCCCTACCCCTCTCTCACGGGAGAGCGAGCAGGTTACCGAAACCTCAAACTTTTCAGACGGCCTTAAACTGTCAGAACTCATTCCTGTCCGGAAATCTTTCAGACAGCCTGAACATACGGAACAGTGGGTTTACACCCACCCTACATAAAAAAACCTGTCTGAAAACCTTTCAGATAGCCTGAAAACGGCAGATGGATTCCGCCTTTGCATACATCGACAACCCATTATTTTCAGACGGCCTCTAGGCCGCATATCCCCAACCCACCAAAGGAGAAACACCATGTCCGACCATCTCATCCTCACGCTCAACTGCGGCAGCTCTTCGCTCAAAGCCGCGCTGATTCACAGCAGCAGCGGTCTGCCGCTGATGAGCTGTCTGGCCGAACGGCTCAACACGCCCGAAGCCTCGATAACCGTAAAATATTTCGAACCCGAAGGCGTTTACCCTTCCGGACGCGAGTCTTGGTTTTACGGCAAGAGCGGCGGCGACAAACACGAAGCCGAGCTGGGCAGCCGCAACGACCACCGCAGCGTCGTCGAAGTGCTGTTTGAAGAACTCGAAAGCCACGGCCTGCACGGTTTGGTGGCCGCCGCCGGACACCGCGTCGCCCACGGCGGCGAAAAATACAGCGAATCGGTTTTGGCGGACGATGCCGTGATGGCCGCCGTCGAAGAATGCTGCGCCCTTGCCCCGCTGCACAATCCCGCCAACCTTGCAGGCATCCGCGCCGTGCAGCAGGTTTTCCCCGGCCTGCCCAACGCAGCCGTATTCGACACCTCGTTCCACCAAACCATGCCCGACTATGCCTACCGCTACGCCGTTCCCGAACGGCTCTACCGCGAACACGGCATCCGCCGCTACGGTTTCCACGGCACCAGCTACCGCTACGTTGCCGCCGAAGCCGCCAAAATCTTGGGCAAACCGTTGGAACAATGCGCGCTCGTTATCGCCCACATCGGCAACGGCGCATCCGTGTGCGCGGTCAAAAACGGCAAATCGATGGACACCAGCATGGGCGTTACCCCGCTCGAAGGCTTAGTGATGGGCACACGCAGCGGCGATCTCGACCCCGGCATTTTCTCCATTCTCGCCGACAACGCCGGTATGGACACCCGCGCGGTTACCGACCTGCTCAACAAACAGTCCGGCCTGCTGGGGCTGTCCGGCCTTTCCAACGACTGCCGCACCCTTCAGGAAGCCGCCGCCGAAGGCCACGAAGGGGCGGCACTCGCGCTCGAAACCATGTCCTACCGGCTGGCCAAATACATCGCCGCCATGGCCGTGGCCGCCGACGGGCTGGATGCCGTGGTGTTCACGGGCGGCATCGGCGAAAACTCGGACATCGTCCGTGCCAAAACCTTGGGCCGTCTGAAAGTGCTGGGTTTGGAAACCGATCCCGAAGCCAATCTCGCCGTCCGTTTCGGCAAGGCGGGACGCATCAGCAAATCCGAACACCCCGCCGCATTGGTGGTGCCGACCAACGAAGAGCGGATGATTGCGCAGGACACCGCCGCATTGGCCGGCTTATAGCCTGGCCGCAACACGGCAAAGGCCGTCTGAAAAACATTTTTCAGACGGCCTTTGCCGTTTCCGTCATGCCGCAGGATACCCTTGCGGCCCCGTCCTTCCCGCACAGGATGCGGTATAATCCGCCCCTATCCCGATTAACACCGACAGGCCGCACCGACATGACCAACACCGCCCCCCCACACACCGACCAGGAAGCGCACAAACGCTCCATCCGCAGCTTCGTCCTGCGCCAAGGCCACATGACCGCCGCACAGCAGCGCGCCATCGATACCGGATGGCCGCAGTTCGGCGTCGATTACCGCGACTCGCCCGTCGATTTGCAGCAGGTTTTCGGCCGCCCCAACCCGAAAATCCTCGAAATCGGTTTCGGCATGGGCACGGCCACGGCGGAAATCGCCAAACGCCTGCCCGAAAAAGACTTTCTCGCCATCGACGTACACGGCCCGGGCGTAGGCAACCTGCTGAAACTGATCGATGAAGACAACATCGGCAACATCAGGGTTATGCGCCACGATGCCGTCGAAGTGGTGGAAAATATGCTGGCCGACGGCGCGCTCGACGGCATCCACATCTTCTTCCCCGACCCGTGGCACAAAAAACGCCACCACAAACGCCGTCTGATCCAAACGCCTTTTGTGGAAAAACTGCTGCCCAAACTGAAAAGCGGCGGCTACATCCATCTGGCAACCGATTGGGAAGAATACGCCGTACAGATGCTGGAAGTTTTAAACGGCATCGACGGCCTGAAAAACACCGCCGATGGTTACGCGCCCACCCCCGCCTACCGCCCCGAAACCAAGTTCGAAGCACGCGGCAAACGGCTCGGACACGGAGTTTGGGATTTGGTGTTCCAGCGGATATAACCTTCCGCAACGCAAAACGGCAGTCGTAAAAACAACTCAGGCCGTCTGAAAACAGGTTTTCAGACGGCCTGATGTATCGGCGTGTTGCTGCTTGCGTTTTTGATACGGTTTCGGGCTGTATTTACCTTCTCCGCTGGACGAAGCCCTACATCCGCGAAAACAAATTCCGGCCGGGCATGAATATGATTTTTTACCGAATCTGACCATTAAAGTTAATGATAAGATTCGGCTATTTTTCTATGAAATATGATCGTTCATGTTTAAATGGCATGTGTTCGGCAGCTGATTCGAGTAGAAATGCATCTCACCCAAAGGAAATAGTAATGGCAATTTATCTGTGCAGTATGATTTTTTTCTGTTTTTGGTTGGGCACACGATCTTATGCACGCAAAACAACATGGGCCGCGATACTTATCGTAATGACAGCTATATTGGGATCCTTGTGGACTTTCGGTGTTTGGTACGATGCCGTGCATACCTACCCTCAGGATAAAACGCGGATTTGGCTGCTTTTGGGCTGCCATTCGGTATTTTTAATCATATTCGGCGACTATCTTCTATATTTCTTCAGCAAAATCCAAAAGAAATAATTTCTACACATTTCCAGCAACAATAATTCAATAATAAAGAAGGCCGTCTGAAAACCTGTTTTCAGACGGCCTTCGGCAACAATCGGGTACGGCTACTGCCCTTCCTCTTTCGGCTGGTTGCGTACTTCGCGGGCATCTTTCCAGCCGTCGTCGGTTTTCACCATGCCGGTGTTGAGTTTGGCATGGGTTTCCTTAATCGGCAGTTTGTCCAAACCGCCCTCTTTCAACAGCCCCTCCAGCCATTTTTCGGGAACGAATTTGGTATCGAAGGTAACGCGCAAAACACTTTGCTTGTTCGACGTTACCGGATCGGTAAACCAGTGGATTTTCGTTACCTGCTGCCTGCCCACGCAGAAATTCGGGGTTCGGGCGATGATTTGGGTTTGCTTGCCGCCGTCTTCGGTCAGGGTGTAGGTGGCGACTTCGTGCGTTTTTTTGCTGCCTTTCCACAAAGGTTCGGTGGTTACCGCCTTTTTATAGAAACCCTCGTCGGACAGGTAATCCATCTGCCGCAGCGCGGCCTGGTTGATGTCTTTGCCCTCGGGCGTTTTGCCGACGATTTTCATCACGGGCGCGCCCAGCGGCACCTGGGTCAGGTAGCCGTTGACCAGCGGGTTCTGCACATTGACCACCAAAGGCAGGCAGGTGCGTGCGCGCTCGAAATATCCGTTGAGCGCATCTTCGATTTCGCCGTTTTCCGGCTTGTTGTCGCCGCAGGCGGCCAATGCGAAGGAAACCAAGGCGGCGGGTAGGATTTTGTTCATCTAAAATAAAGCTCCTGCGTTTTAGGGCAATGTAGAAATTGTTGTTTGCGGCGATTATATCAAATAGGTTTTGATTTGGATGCGGTTTTTTCAGACGGCCCGTTTGCATTACAATGCCGTTTTCCTTTCCGAACGGGCTTGATTACCATGACCACCATCTACGGCATCCCCAACTGCGACACCGTCAAAAAAGCGCGCGCCTGGCTGGCCGGCAACAGTATCGACGCGGCGTTTTCCGATTTCAAAAAATCGCCGCCCGACGCGGCGCAGATTGAAGGCTGGCTGCAACACATTCCTTTGGACACGCTGCTCAACCGCCGCGGCACGACCTGGCGAAAACTGAGCGAAACCGAACAGGCACAGGCCGGCAGCGTTGCCGGTGCGGTGGCGCTGATGGCAGCAAATCCCAGCCTGATCAAGCGTCCGGTATTGGAGCACGGCGGCCGTGCCTATGCCGGTTTTCAGACGGCCTTATACGAAGAAATCTTCCGAACCGCCCCGTAAAACGGCGTAACGCATCCGTGCAGACGGCGGACGGGGATTCCCGCGCCGTTTCCGCACGAGAACGCAACAGGAAACCGCCGTTCCGCCCCGCTTTGCCGTCCGCACGGAAACGGAACCGACAGAACAGCGCAGCCCCGGCGGGCAAACGCCGTCTGAAAATACCGTCCGAACTGTCCAAGCACACCGAAACACGCTACAATGCGCGCTTTCACACGACCCTTTTCCGCAGACTCCAAATGTTCCATACCGTTGAAAAATTCAGACTTCCCGCACAGATTCTGCTCGGCCTGATTGCCGTGAGCTTTATCGGTTTCGGCGCGGTGCAGCTTTCCGCGCCCGGTTCCGACTACATCGTCAAAATCGGCGACCAGAAAATCAGCCAGCACGACCTGAACAACGCCCTGCAAAACGTACAGGCTTCGGGCGGACAGGCCGAACGCGGCGCGGTGCTCCAATCGCTGATGCAAAACGCCTACCTGACCGAAGGCGCAGCGCTGATGGGCATCGCCGTTTCCGACCAGCAAATCAAGCAGCTGATTGTCGACAACCCCGATTTTCACGATGCCAACGGCAAATTCAGCCAAGCCATGCTGTCCGAATACCTGAGCCAACGGCAAATGACCGAAGACCAGTTCGTCGCCGACATCCGCAGGCAGTTCCAAGTGCTGAACCTGATGAACGTCATGCAGAACGGCGCGTTGGTGAGCGATGCCCAGGCCGAATGGTATGTGAAACTGTTTTTGGCCGACCGCACCGTCCGCACGGCCACGTTCCCGCCCGAGCCGTATGCCGCGCAGGTCAAGCAGGACGATGCCGCGCTCAAACGCTATTACGATGCCAACAAGAAAAACTACGTCATTCCGCACGGCGCGAAAATCGAATATGTGGAACTGAACCTTAAAAACCTGGCCGACAAACAAACCGTCGGCGAAGCCGAACTGAAAAAAGCCTTCGACGAGCAAAGCGCATCCGCACCGCCCAAACGCGATATCGCACACATCTTCTTCCGCGCCGCCAAAGACGCGCCCGCAGCCGAACACAGCGCCGTCAAAGCCCGTGCCGAAAAAGTGCTGGCCGAAGTCAAAGCCAATCCCGCTTCGTTCGGCGCATTGGCCAAAAAACATTCGCAATACGAGCAGTCCGCTCCGGCGGGCGGCAAACTCGGCTGGCAGGCCAAAGACGGCGGCCTGCCGAAAGAATTTGAAGACGCCGCCTTCAAGCTCGAAAAAGGCGGCATCAGCGGACTGGTACAAACCCCCGAAGGCTACCACATCATCACCGTGCTCGGCATTCAGGACCAACCCGTTTTCGACGATGCCGAAAAAGCGCGCCTGACGGCTGAACTGAAAGCGAAAAAAGCCGCCGCCGAATTCAACAAAGCCAAAGAAAAACTCGCCGAAGCCTCGTTCGCCCATCCCAACGGCCTTGCCGAAGTCGCCAAAGCCACCGGCCTTCAGGTGGTTGCGCCCGACGAATGGCTGACCCGCGCCAACGGCGAAGCCGCGCAGCTTCCGAAAGCCCTGCTCGATGCCGTGTTCAGCGACGAAGTGATGAAGAAAAAACACAATTCCGAGCCGGTAACCGTGGCACAGGACACCGTGCGCGTGGTGCGCGTGAAAGAAGAACGCCCCGAACGCACCCTGCCCTTCGAAGAAGTGAAGGATGAAGTGAAAGCCGCCCACCTGCGCGAAGAAGCCGGCAAAGCCGCCGCCAAAAAAGCACAGGAAGCCTTGGCCGAGCTGAAAGCGGGCCGCCAGCCTGCCGGCATCAAGTGGTCGCCCGCGGAAAAAATGACCGCACAGCAAGCGCAGCAGGCAATGCCGCCCGAAGCCTACAATGCCTTGGTACTCGCCCGTCCGCAAAACGGCAAGCCCGCCTATGTGCAGCTCGAAGGCCTGCCCGCGCCCGTGATTGTCGAAGTGCAGTCGATTGCCGCGCCCGCCGATCTGAAGGCGCAACTGCCCCAGTTCAAACAGATGATGGCGCAGCGGCAGGTTGACGTTTCGTTTGACGCACTGTTCAAATATCTCGAAAAAACGGTCAAACGCGAACAGGGCGCGCAAAAGGCCGACGACACCGCCGAATAATCCGCACCCCCACAGGCACAGGCCGTCTGAAAAACCATGAGCAAAACCCCCGATGCCTTCGCCCGACTGACCGACGCACTCAAAGTGCTGCCCAACGTCGGCCCCAAATCCGCACAGCGCATGGCGTTCCACCTGTTGCAGCACAAACGCGCCGAAGCACGCGAGCTGGCCGACGCGCTCGAGCACGCCCTGAAACAGGTGCGCCACTGCCGCCTGTGCAACACCTTTACCGAACACGAACTCTGCGCCGTCTGCGCCGACGAAAACCGCGACCCGCGCCGCCTGATGATTGTGCACATGCCCGCCGACGTTGCCGGTATGGAAGCGGCCAACTGCCACGACGGGCTGTATTTCGTGCTGATGGGGCAGGTCAACCCCGCACAGGGCATCGATTTGAACGGCATCGCGCTCGACAGGCTTACCGAACGCCTGCAAAACAGCGACTTCGACGAAATCGTCATCGCCACCAACTTCACCGCCGAAGGCGACGCCACCGCCTATGTGCTGGCCGAACTGCTCAAACCCCTGCCCTGCAAAGTCAGCCGCCTTTCGCGCGGCATCCCGCTGGGCGGCGAATTGGAATACGTCGACGCGGGCACGCTCGCACAGGCGGTTTACGAACGGCGGCAGGTCAAAGACTGAACATCAACGCCTCCGTATCGGACAATACCGTCCGTACCGCTCCATAACCCGTAACGCAGCAGGCCGTCTGAAAAACCTTTTCAGACGGCCTTTACATTGCGGTTATCTCGTCGAAAGCTGTGTTTGGAGAGATTTGGTTTCGAATTGTCCGTCCTTCCCGCGCAGGCGGAAATCCATGGTTTATATTCACAAACGTATGAATCAACAAGGTTTCTGAAACTTAAAGCCGGACTCCCGCCTGCGCGGGAAGGACGGTGGTTCACGATACCGCATCAGTCCATCTGCCGTACAAACTCAACCGAACACCAAGGCCGTCTGAAAAACCATTTTCAGACGGCCTTCGGTCATACGGTCATATTTTTGCCCGACTTTCTGCCGCACCCTGCCCCTGCCGCGGCCTTTCTGTATAATCGCCCCATCCCTT
>NZ_JBHCJY010000141.1:0-11727 GCF_041804105.1 Neisseria sp. | reverse complement strand
GCCGGTGTTTTTCATATGGGTGAGGGCGTGGGTGCAAAAACGGAACCAAACCGCTGAAAACACCAGCATATAAAAACACTCAGGCCGTCTGAAAAAGTTTTCAGACGGCCTGATCTGTTCTCTGCCTACTTCGCGTCTTTAAACCCGCGTTTCAAATGCACCATCAGCAAAGCCACCGCAGCGGGCGTTACCCCCGAAATGCGGCTGGCCTGGCCGACGGTTTCGGGTTTGTGCAGGTTCAGTTTCTGCTGTACCTCCGCCGACAAGCCTTTGACCTTGCTATAGTCGATGTCGGCAGGCAGAGCGAGCGTTTCGATGTCGCGGCGGCTTTCGATTTCGTCGTTTTGGCGGTCGATATAGCCTTGGTATTTCACTTGGATTTCCACTTGCTCGGTTACCTCATCGGCCAGATTTTCAGACGGCCTCGCGCTCTCCAGCGTCATCAGCTCGGCGTAACCGATATTGGGGCGGCGCAGCAAATCGTGCAGGTTGGCTTCGCGCGAGAGTTTTTGGCCGAACACGCGCACTTGTTCGCTTTCGGGCAGTTTCTGCGGCGTGTACCAAGTAGTTTTCAGGCGCTGGATTTCGCGCTCAATGGCTTCGCGTTTTTCGTTGAACGCGCGCCATTGCGCTTCGCCGACCAAGCCGATTTTACGGCCGTCTTCGGTGAGGCGCATATCGGCGTTGTCTTCGCGCAACTGCAGGCGGTATTCGGCGCGGCTGGTAAACATGCGGTAGGGGTCGTTCACGCCTTTGGTAATCAAATCGTCCACCAACACGCCCAAATAAGCCTGCTCGCGGCGCAACAGAAGCGGCTCTTGTTCGCGCACATATTGCACGGCATTCGCACCGGCCAACAAGCCTTGTGCGGCGGCTTCTTCGTAGCCGGTGGTGCCGTTGATTTGGCCGGCGAAAAACAGGCCGGCGATGGTTTTGGTTTCCAAACTGGCTTTGAGGTTGCGCGGGTCGAAATAGTCGTATTCGATGGCATAGCCGGGGCGCAGGATGTGGGCTTTTTCCAAGCCTTTCATCGAGCGCACCAGCGCCAATTGAATATCGAACGGTAGGCTGGTGGAAATGCCGTTGGGGTAGTATTCGTGGGTGGTCAGGCCTTCCGGCTCGAGAAAAATCTGGTGGCTGTCTTTATCGGCGAAGCGGTTGATTTTGTCTTCGATCGACGGGCAATAGCGCGGCCCCACGCCTTCGATTTTGCCGGTAAACATCGGGCTGCGGTCGAAACCGGAGCGGATAATCTCGTGCGTGTGCAGATTGGTGTGGGTAATCCAGCAGGAAACCTGGCGCGGGTGCATTTGGGCGTTGCCGCGCACGGACATCACCGGCACGGGCGTGTCGCCGGGTTGTTCGGTGAGCTGCGAAAAGTCGATGGTGCGGCCGTCAATGCGCGGCGGCGTGCCCGTTTTCAGACGGCTTTGCGGCAGCTTTAATTCTTTCAGACGGCCTGAAAGCCCTTGCGCGGCAGGGTCGCCCGCGCGTCCGCCCGCGTAGTTTTCCAAACCGATGTGGATTTTGCCCGCCAGAAACGTGCCCGCCGTCAGCACCACGGCGCGGGCTTTGAATTCCACCCCCATCGCGGTTTTCACGCCCGACACGCGCTCGCCTGCCAACGTGATGTCTTCCACCGCCTGCTGGAAGAGTTCGAGATTTTCCTGATTTTCCAGCATCTCGCGGATGGCGGCCTTATAAAGAATGCGGTCGGCCTGCGCGCGGGTGGCGCGCACCGCCGCGCCTTTGCTGGCGTTCAGGCGGCGGAACTGGATGCCGCTCATATCGGTGGCCAGCGCCATCGCGCCGCCGAGCGCATCGACTTCGCGCACCAAATGGCCTTTGCCGATGCCGCCGATGGAAGGGTTACACGACATCTGGCCGAGGGTTTCGATGTTGTGGGTGAGCAAAAGCGTTTGCGCGCCCATGCGTGCGGCGGCCAGTGCGGCTTCGGTGCCGGCATGGCCGCCGCCGACCACGATCACGTCGTAGGTTTTGGGGTAAATCATTGTTTCGGATAATAAAGAAATCGGTTAAACAGGGGCGCGATTGTACGCTGTTTTAACGTTTGGGACTACTACGGCAAGGCCGTCTGAAAAAACGGTGCAGACAGAAAAAAAGCAGAAGGACAAACGGTCCGGCGCAAACAGAAATGTCATGGGAAACAGTTTTGTTTGGCGTAAATCACATAATCGGACAGGATAGTTAAATTAAACTTGTATCCCGCTGTTTTTTCATTTAATATTTAATCGGATTTCCAACAACAACCCATACGGAATATTTATGTTGAAACAAGCGACTTTAGCTTTACTGCTGGCGGCCGGTTTGAGCGGCTGTATTTCTTACGGACACCAGCGCGTAGCCATCAGCCCCGAGCAGGAAGCTGCTATGGCCGACGATTCCCGCCGTGTTCAGGATGCGGAGCGTGCAGAGCGTGCGGAACGCCGTGGTGAGCGCCGTCAGGAAATGATGGACGAGGCCGATGCCATCCACCGTGCTTACGGCAACCGCAACATTTACCTGGTTCACTAATCAAACGAATCTTTTCGGAGAACATACAATTATGAAAAAAAGTCTGACTGCACTGGTTTTGGCCACTTTTGTTCTGACCGGTTGCGCTACCGGCGGTTCTGTGGGTGATTTGGCCATCGGCGACGATTCTGCCGCAATCAAAGCAGGCCGTAACCGTGCCTCTGCGCAACTGTCGCGTGCCGAGCTGGAACAACACCGCCGCCAACGTGCAAACGTGTCTGAAGAGCTGGCTTTGGAGCGTGAAAAACGCGCCAATAAACGCGACCAAATCAACGGTGCCATGGGTACCGCTGCTGCCGGCGTAGGTCTGGTGGGCGGAATCGCCGGTACTGCTGCGCTGATTAAAGCTTGGTTCTAAGCCGCTTTAAGCGTCTAAGCCGCTTTAAGCGTTTATAAATTTATAAGGCCGTCTGAAATGTTTTTCAGACGGCCTTATCTGATATTGTTACAATCCAGCCTTTTAATCCCTGCTTTACGGATTCCACAATGACCGAAGCCCAAACTGGCATTTTGCGGCAGATTTTCACCCGCAAAATGCTCATCTGCATTTTCACAGGTTTTACTTCCGGCCTGCCGCTGTATTTCCTCTACCAACTGATTCCCGCCTGGCTCAGAAGCGAACACATCGATTTGAAAACCATCAGCCTGATGGCCCTAATCGGCTTTCCTTACGCTTGGAAATTCATCTGGTCGCCCGCCATGGACTCCGTACGTCTGCCGTTTCTCGGCCGCAGGCGCGGCTGGATGCTGGTTACGCAAATCGTGCTGCTGCTCAGTCTGCTGGCGTATGCCTTCCTCAATCCGCAGCAACACATTCACTTCATTCTCGGTCTGTCTGCCGTAGTAGCGTTTTTCTCCGCCAGTCAGGACATCGTGCTGGATGCCTTCCGTCGTGAAATCCTCAGTGATAACGAATTGGGGTTGGGCAACTCGATTCATGTCAATGCCTACCGCATTGCTTCGCTGGTTCCCGGTTCGCTCAGCCTGATTTTGGCTGACCACATGCCCTGGCCGACCGTATTCCTGATTACCGCGCTGTTTATGACTCCCGGTTTGCTGATGACCCTGTTCCTGGCCCGTGAACCCGACTTGCCGCCCGCTGCGCCGAAAACCCTCAAACAAACCGTGGTTGAGCCGTTCAGCGAATTTTTCGGCAGAAAAGGCGTGAAGCAGGCATTGATGGTGCTGGCATTCATCTTTTTCTACAAACTCGGCGACAGCATGGCCACCGCCTTGGCCACGCCGTTTTATCTCGACATGGGCTACAGCAAAACCGACATCGGCCTGATTGCCAAACACGCCATGCTTTGGCCGGCCATCATATTCGGCATACTCGGCGGCATTTGGATGCTGAAACTCGGTGTCAACAAAGCCTTGTGGCTGTTCGGTTTCGTGCAGTGGATTACCATTTTGGGTTTTGTCTGGCTGGCCAGCTACGGCCACTTCGACACCGTCGGCTTCAACGAGCGGCTGATACTCGGCACGGTGATTGCCGCCGAGGCCGTCGGCATCGGCTTGGGTACAGCGGTTTATCTGGCCTATATGGCACGCGAAACCAGCCCCGCTTTTGCCGCCACCCAATTCGCCCTGCTGTCCAGTCTGTCTGCCGCACCGCGTACATTTTTAAATTCCGCGGCCGGCTGGCTGATTGAGAAAATGGGTTACGTCGATTTCTACTGGCTCTGCTTCGTACTCGCCATTCCCGGAATGCTGCTGCTGTTTAAAGTCGCACCGTGGAACGAAGAGCCGGCAGAACAGAAAGCATGATGCCCCTTTGTCCCGATAACGAAACAGGCCGTCTGAAAACCATTTTCAGACGGCCTGACTTTTTACAGAATTCAAACAGCCTGTTTTGCGGCAGAATTTTTGAACAATATACGTTTTGGGCAGCGGGACACTATCGTCATTCCCGCGCAGGCGGGAATCCAAACTTGCCATGCTCAGAAACGGAGTTTGCCGCGCAAGCGTGGCACTTTTCAGCGATTACCGAAAGTTAACCATATGGATTACCACCTGCACGGGAATGACGGGTGAACGCAGTCGCCTAGAATAGTCATTCGTTTCGCAGATACAGTTGTAGAAATCAAAGTAGGTACGGTTAGCCGCCCGCGGCGGCGTAACCGTACGCAATGTCGGAGTAGAATGAATGATGCCGTCTGAAAATATAATGAGTGCATTTATACGGTTACGCCGCTGCGGGTGGCTAACGTACCTACGAAAAATCAAGCAACGATTCAAGAAATCACAACACAAGGCCGTCTGAAAACGCACGAAGCAAGTTTATGCGAAGCTAAAACTTTTCAGACGGCCTGCCTTTTTGCCAAGCCTGCCCAAACCCGCTATCCTTTTCCCTTTTTCCAATCATCACACCCGAAACCATGAACATCACCCGAATCATCGCCTCCGAACTCTCCGCCACCGCCGCCCAAATCCAAGCCGCCGTCGATTTGCTCGACGAGGGCGCAACCGTGCCGTTTATCGCCCGTTACCGCAAAGAAGCCACCGGCGGGTTGGACGACACGCAGTTGCGCACGCTGGCCGAGCGTCTGCAATACCTGCGCGAACTGGAAGAGCGCAAGCAAACTGTGCTGAAAAGCATTGAAGAACAGGGCAAACTTTCAGACGGCCTGCGCGAGCAAATCGAAGCCTGCGACAACAAAACCGCGCTGGAAGATTTATATCTGCCCTACAAACCCAAACGCCGCACCAAGGCGCAAATCGCGCGTGAAAACGGCTTACAGCCGCTTGCCGACGTGTTGCTGGCCGACCAGTCGCAAGACCCGGAAACCGCCGCGCAAGGCTACCTGAACGAGCAAGTTCCTGATACCAAAGCCGCTTTGGACGGCGCGCGCGCCATTCTGATGGAACAGTTCGCCGAAGACGCCGAACTCATCGGCCGCCTGCGCGACAAGCTGTGGGCGGAAGCGGAAATTCATGCACAAGTGCTTGAAGGCAAAGAAAACGAGGGCGAAAAATTCAAGGATTATTTCGACCACCGCGAACCCGTGCGTACCATGCCCAGCCACCGCGCGCTGGCCGTTTTGCGCGGCCGCAACGAAGGCGTGCTGACCGTCGCGCTCAAATACCAGCCCGACGAAACGCCGATTACCGAGCAAAGCGCGTATGAAAAAATCATCGCCGCGCATTTCAAGATTTCAGACGGCCACAAATGGCTGCGCGACACCGTGCGCCTGACCTGGCGCGCGAAGATTTTCCTGTCGCTCGAACTCGACGCCTTAGGCCGTCTGAAAGAAAACGCCGATAACGACGCGATTACCGTGTTCGCGCGCAATCTCAAAGACCTGCTGCTCGCCGCGCCCGCCGGCCGCCTGCCCACCCTCGGCCTCGACCCCGGCTACCGCACCGGCATCAAAACCGCCGTGGTGGACGATACCGGCAAGCTGCTCGACACCGCCGTCGTCTATTTGCATCAGGAAAACAACGCCTTGGCAACGCTCGCTGCCCTCGTGAAAAAACACGGCATCAAACTGATTGCCATCGGCAACGGCACCGCCAGCCGCGAAACCGACAAACTGGCGGGCGAACTCATCAAAGGCCTGCCGGAAGCGGGCTTGCACAAAATCGTCGTCTCCGAAGCCGGCGCGTCCGTCTATTCCGCCAGCGAACTGGCCGCCAAAGAATTTCCCGAACTCGACGTCAGCTTGCGCGGCGCGGTTTCCATCGCCCGCCGCCTGCAAGACCCGCTCGCCGAACTCGTCAAAATCGACCCAAAATCCATCGGCGTCGGCCAGTACCAGCACGACGTCAACCAAACCCAACTCGCCAAATCGCTCGATGCCGTAGTGGAAGACTGCGTGAACGCCGTCGGCGTGGACGTGAACACCGCCTCCGTGCCGCTGCTCGCCCGCATCTCCGGCTTAAACAGCACCTTGGCGCAAAACATCGTCGCCTACCGCGACGAAAACGGCGCGTTCGACAGCCGCCGCAAACTCCTCAAAGTACCGCGCCTCGGCGAAAAAACCTACGAGCAGGCCGCCGGATTTTTGCGCATCAACGGCGGCAAAGAACCGCTGGACGCCAGCGCCGTGCACCCCGAAGCCTACCCCGTCGTCGCCAAAATGCTCGACGACCTGCACATCAGCGCCGCCGACCTCATCGGCAACCGCGACAAAATCCGTCAAATCAAACCCGCCGCCTACACCACCGAACAATTCGGCCTGCCCACCATCCTGGACATCCTCGCCGAACTGGAAAAACCCGGCCGCGACCCGCGCGGCGAATTTCAGACGGCCTCCTTCGCCGAAGGTGTCAATGAAATCAGTGATTTACAGGTAGGCATGATACTGGAAGGCGTCGTCTCCAACGTCGCCAACTTCGGCGCATTCGTCGACATCGGCGTGCATCAGGACGGCCTCGTCCACATCTCCGCGCTCGCCGATCGTTTCGTGCAAGACCCGCGCGACATCGTCAAAGCCGGCGATGTGGTGAAAGTAAAAGTGCTGGAAGTCGATGCCGCAAGAAAACGCATCGCCCTCACCATGCGCCTGAACGACGACGCAGACAGCGGTTCGGCAAAAAACGGCAGGCCGTCTGAAAACGCCGCGCGCAACAACCGCTCAGGCAGCCTGAAAGACAAAGGGCAAAGGGAAAAGACGGTGGGCAATACCGCGATGGCGGATGCGTTTGCGCGGTTGAAAAGGTAAGGCCGTCTGAAAAGCATAAACGATGTAGGGTGGGTGTAAACACACCTTATTTAGAATTTTCAGACAGGCATTTTCAGTTTCAGACGGCATGAAAATGGTGGGTTTACACCCACCCTACGGCAAAACAGGCAGCCTATCCCGTCGCCAACCTCCACATCACACCCATGCCGTCTGAAAAGCCGAATCCCGTAGGGTGGGTGTAAACCCACCATATTAGGATTTTCAGACAGGCATTTGCGGTTTCAGACGGCGTTAAAATGGTGGGTTGACACCCACCCTACGGCAAAGCAGGCAGCCTATATCCCGCCGCCAACCTCCACATCACACCCATACCGTCTGAAAAGCCGAATCCCGTAGGGTGGGTGTAAACCCACCGTTCAATAGATTCGTGGAAATCAAAATGAACAGAAAAATCGTATTAGAGCTAACTCATGATGAAGCAAGAAATTTTTTCTTAAAACACGAAACCTACTGCAATATTGATTTGCCAAAGTATTTTTCGTTCTCAGAATTATTAAAAAAAATATCTGACGAGTATAAAGATAAAAATTTAGTGAATGATTTTAGTCGGTCAAAAAAAGCAATGGGAGAATTGGATGATGTAAATTATTTATTGTATGCAAATAAAGATGGGAAACTATCATGGCGACCACTTCAATTGATTCATCCATTAGCGTACGTCGCTTTAGTTCATGAAATAACAACAGAAAAGAATTGGGATAAATTACAGGCGAGATTCAAGAAATTTCAAAATAACAATAGAATAAAATGCTTAAGTATCCCTGTTCAATCAGAAAATAAACAGTCAGATAAGGCTCAGCAAATTTCCAATTGGTGGGAACAAGTTGAGCAACAGTCTATCCTATTATCTTTGCAATATGATTATATTTTTGATACCGATATAGCAGATTGTTATAGTTCAATTTACACGCATTCGATCGCATGGGCGGTAGAAGGTCGGAAAAAAGCTAAATATAATCGTAAAGACGGACTTGGAAATTATATAGATAAAAGTATTCAAAATACCCAAAACGGACAAACCAATGGTATTCCACAAGGTTCTGTTTTGATGGATTTTGTTGCTGAAATAGTGCTTGGATATATCGATTTTATTTTATGCATTACTCTTAAAAAACACAAAATAATCGAATATCAAATTTTACGGTATCGTGATGATTATAGGATTTTTGTTTGTAATCCTAATGATGGGGAAAAGATTTTAAAACTGCTTTCTGAAATTATGATGCCTTTGGGATTAAAGTTAAACGCCAGTAAAACCAAAGGTAGTCAAGATGTAATTACCCAATCAATTAAAAAAGATAAGTTAGCATGGCTATATACGCCGCAGAATTATAGGATAAGTTTGCAAAAACAGTTATTACTTATCAGAAATTACGGTGTCAATTATCCTAATTCAGGAAGCCTTAACACTGCACTGAATAAGTTTGATAAAAAGATAGAGAAAATTAGAAGCAAGAATAGAAAAATTAAAAATGTTGAGCAGCTTATTAGTATTGCTGCAGATATTGCATACAATAATCCTAAATCAATACCAATCTGCTGTGCGATTATCAGCAAATTACTTTTAGAGCAAGATAATTTGAATACAATGGCTTTATTAGTACATGCCAAATTAAGCAGAATGCCTAATTCTGGATTTGCTCAAATTTGGCTTCAGCGAATGCTAAAAATGGATTTAAAACATTTTGAATTTTCTGAAAAAATATGCAATCTTCAAATTATTGATAAAGAAAAAATTATTTTATGGAATAATAGCTGGATAAAGGGAAAAAATATGCTGAATATTTTGAATAATACTTCGATTTTCCAACAAGATGAATTTAATAAATTAGACAGTATTATTTCCAACGATGAAATAGATATTTTTGACTACTAGTCCGTAGTGTAAAAACCTATTATCCCAACTTTCAGACGGCCTTAAACGCGGTGGCTTTACACCCACCCTACGGCTTTAATCATTCCAACAAAAAGGGAAAACATCATGTCCAACTACCGCCGCGATTATGCTTACGGCGGCACTTACTTTATCACGGCGGTTCTGCAAGACCGCCGTTGTGATTGGCTGGTACGGTATATCCATGAATTTCGCGAGGCCTATCGGGAAACTTTGCGGCATTGCCCGTCTGAAACCGTTGCGGTTACTGTCCTGCCCGACCATTTCCATTTGGTGCTGCGGCTGCCTGAAAACCGCAACGATTTTTCGCGTATCGTGCAGGTTCTGAAAACCAATTTTTCCAAACGCCTGCCTGAAAGCTGCTGCCGTCCGAATGCCAGCCAAAACGGGAAACGTGAAGCGGGTATTTGGCAGCGGCGGTTTTGGGAACATAAAATCCGTGATGATGAGGATTTGGAACGTCATGTTTTTTATACTTATTTCAATCCGGTAAAACACGGCTTGGTGCGGCAGGTGCGCAACTGGCCGCATTCTTCGTTTCACCGCGATGTGCAAAACGGGTTGTTTCCCGCCGATTGGGGCGGATGCCTGTCTGAAAACGTGCGGAATCTTTACCATGAGTAGGGTGGGTGTAAACCCGCCGTATTTGATACTGGATCGATGCAGTTTTTCAAAGTGATCAAAACAAGCTGCATTTTGCCGCGACGGGGCAAACGCAGGATATTGCTGAACTGCTGCGCTATCGCGATGAAAAGGCCGTCTGAAAAAGGCGGCGCAAACCGTTCAGACAGCCTGAAAAACAAAGGGCAAAAAGAAAAAATCGTGGGCAATACCGCGATGGTGGATGCGTTTGCAAGGTTGCAGCGGTAGAATTGCATTACAAATTTTAGGCCGTCTGAAGTTCAGAAGGCTATAATCATCCCGACACAATCCAACCGCTCTAAGGAAAGCATCATGAAACAACTGCTGGTTCTCACCGCGCTTTTGGCTGCCGTGCCTGTATTTGCCAAGCCGAATCTCAAACAATATGTACACCAAGAAGTTAAAGGCATCTCGACGGATACCGTTTTCTCCAGTACAGGAGACGGTTACGCACTGTACAACAATAACGGCGAGCCTTTAATTTGGGGGCCGTTTTCGTTGAAGTCGCTATCGGTTTCTAAAAACGGAAACAACCGTGATGAAATTGCCATTACGGAGGATGTCTTAACAACTGCCGGTGAAAAGAGCCTTCATCAGTTCAAAATCGGCAATCAAACCTGCGTTTTAAAGCATAACTTTTTCTCGTTTGGCAATACGATAAATTTCCACAAAAAACGTAATGTGAAGAAAAAAACACTGAATTACAGCGATTTCGAGCTGGCAGCCTGCCCTAAAGTTGTTCCTACGCTGTTTGTAGATGGCAAACCGCTGAAATTCAAAGATTCGATTTATGCATGGGAGCCGCCGTCACAGAGAACAGATGGTGAAATGCCGGTTGAGTTTGTTGCGGATGATATAGGTGGAGCAGACAAACCATCCAACAACTTACTAGTGGTCGCAACCGGAAAATACGTCTTCAACTATCAAACTACATTGAGTGCCGAAGAAAACGGCATGGTCACCCGTATTGGAACTATCGCTACAACGTGTGCCAGAGACAAAGATTGCAGCAAACTTGAAAAAACGACCAAAATCAAACTCGGCAAATGCGAATACCCGCAAAGTTTGCAAATGTATCTGACCGATTTCAAAGACGGCATGGCAACGTGGACGGTTGGCGAACAAGACACCAGAGTATCCCCACAATGCGAATCCCAACGCCTGCCGTATAAATTGATAAAAAAATGACCATCGAAACCCACCCCTTGCCGCCGTTCACCCCACCCAACGCCAAGCTCCTGATGCTCGGTTCCTTCCCGCCGCCGCGCGCGCGTTGGAAGATGGATTTTTATTACCCGAATTTTCAAAACGATATGTGGCGGATTTTCGGCTTGGTGTTTTTCGCGGACAAGGATTATTTTGTGGCCGAGGACGGCAAGGCGTTTCGGGAAACGCTGTTGCGCGAGTTTTTGGCGGATAAGGGGATTGCGGTTTACGACACGGCGTATCGGGTGCGGCGTTTGCAGGGCAATGCGTCGGATAAGTTTTTGCAGGTTGTCGAAGCGGTGGATTTGGTGGCGCTGCTGGACAAGATGCCGCTGTGCCGCACGGTGATGACCACGGGCGAACTGGCGACGGATACGCTGCTCTCACTCATGCCGTCTGAAACGGCACAGCCGAAAATCGGCGCTTATTCGGAGGCGGTGTTTGCAGACAGGCATTTGCGCCTCTACCGCCTGCCGTCGTCGTCGCGGGCGTATCCGCTGGCGTTGGAGAAAAAGGCGGAGGTTTACGGGCGGTTTTTTACGGAGATTGGATTGTTGTGAGAAAGCGGGTTATGCCCGCTTTTTTATATCGAATTGTTTTGGCAACACAGAATTGGTGTTTTTCGGCTTAATGGACATTTGGGTTGGTAAAAATCGCTGCAAGCATTACCATGCAAGGCTTTCAGCGATTTTTTACCAATGAACATAAAAAATGCCCGTTTTGTCACCAAAACACCCTAATCAAATACGGCCGCAAAAACGGTCG
>NZ_JBHCJY010000140.1:0-10959 GCF_041804105.1 Neisseria sp. | reverse complement strand
TGAGAAGTTGTTCGATGGGCTGCCAATCGAGTAGCTGGTTAATTTTGAGCAACGGGTAGCTGTCGATATGTTTGCTCATCATGATTTGGGCTTGTTGGTGGAAAAAGCTGCTCATAAAAAAACTCCTCTGAATTCTTTAGGAGAATTTAGAGGAGTTTTGGTTTTTTTGCAAAGGTCTCAGGCCGTCTGAAACACGGAAGTTTGGATAAAAACTCGTTTCAGACGGCCTGACTGACAAGAAAAAACCGTAGGACTTACCTACGGTTTTTTAAATCTGCTTCAACCTTAATCAGGTTGACGGCGCAAGATAGCGGGAATTTCAAAATCATCTACAACCGATTGGTTGGAAAAATCCGATGCAGCCAAATTCATCCCGCGGGCATTACGGCCGGAACGTACCAAGCCGTCAATACCGCCTTGCTGTTGCTGATGCTGCGGAGCATAAGCCTCTTCACGAACTTGGGCATGACGGCCGCTGTTGCGGAAACTGGCCACACCGGTTTCTTTCAAACCGGTAGCAATGATGGTTACACGAATGGCATCTTCGCTCATCGCTTCGTCTTCTGCAGTACCGTATTTACATTCGGCATCAGGATGCGCATTTTCCTTAACCGCCTGCATGATTTGGCGGTATTCCGACATTTTCAGGCAGTCGGGAGCGGTAGTAATATTAACCAACACACCGCGCGCACCGTCCAAAGTAACATCATCCAGCAAGGGGCTGGAAATGGCCTGCTCCGTAGCAAGACGTGCACGGTCGATACCTTGAGCATAACCTGTACCCATCATGGCCATGCCTTTAATACCCATAACGTTTTTCACGTCGGCAAAGTCCAAGTTAATGAAACCGGGACGGGTAACGACTTCTGAAATACCGGCAACGGCATCACGCAACACACGGTCTGCCGCGCGGAATGCTTCGCGCACGGTTACATCCTCACCCAATGCGGTCATCAGTTTGTCATTAGGGATGATAATCAGGGAATCAACCTGACCTTTAAGCTGTTCCAAACCCTCCTGTGCAATGGCAACACGTTTGCCTTCGGTAGTGAACGGACGGGTAACCACCGCCACGGTCAAAATGCCCATTTCTTTGGCAATCTCGGCAACGATGGGGGCGGCACCGGTTCCGGTTCCACCACCCATACCGGTGGTAATGAACAGCATATTCGCACCGCGGATGGCGTCTTCGATGGCTTCGCGGTCTTCCTGTGCGGCGGCACGGCCGATTTCGGGATTTGCACCGGCTCCCAAACCGCGGGTCAGGTTGGTACCCAACTGGATGCGTTTGGAGGCATTATTTCTGCCCAATGCTTGCGCATCGGTATTTGCACTAATAAATTCAACACCTTGAATGGTGTTGGCAATCATGTTGTTGATGGCGTTACACCCGCCTCCGCCCAAACCGATTACTTTGATAACCGCAGGGCTTGCGGCAGACTCTACTACATCGTAAACCAATTCCATTTAAATTTTCCTCCGCGCCCTGCTTTGAGGACGGATTTGTAAATAACACGTTTTGATATTATATAAGAAGTAGCAAGCCGCTGGCAAAAATACTTTTTACATAATCAGGCAGACATGAAACCGATATGCGGAACATGTCTGCCTTCCCGTTTAAAGCCCGATTCTTCCGAAAATTATCCTAGAAAACTCTACTTTCGGTAAAAAACCTGCTTTTATCAGAAATTGTCTTTCAACCATTTCTGGAATCTTGCCCAAAGGCTGACCTTCCCGCCTTCATTGACAGATACGGCACCACTGACCGGTGCACCCTCAACCTCCCCGCGGGCCGCCTGAAGCAGGCCGATAGCGGTAGCATAACGCGGATTACGGATGCGTTCGGACACCCCGCCCATTTCAGACGGCACCCCGATACGGGCCGGCAGATTGAACACTTCTTCTGCCAATTCTACGATGCCGTTGAGCAGCGATGCACCGCCTGTCAACACGATACCTGATGTCAGCACTTCTTCGGGGAAACCGCTTCGGCGCAGCTCATTCAAAGTCAGCTCGAGAATTTCCTCTACCCTCGGGCCAATCACGCTGGCCAATACACGTCGTGAAATCTGGCGCGGTTGACGGTCACCCACACTCGGCACCTCCACCATCTCATCCAAGCCTTCCATTGAAGCGATGGCGGCACCGTGGTGGATTTTGATGTATTCGGCAGCACTGTGCGGGGTACGCAGAGCCTGCGCCAAATCCTTGGTAATCAAATCGCCGGCGACGGGAATTACGGCGGTATGGCGGATGGCACCGTTGGTATAAACCGCGATGTCGGTGGTACCGCCGCCGATGTCGATGACGCACACGCCCAAATCTTTTTCGTCTTCGGTCAAAACGGCCTGTCCGCTGGCCAAAGGCTGCAACATGATTTGATCCATGTGCAAACCGCATCTGTTTACACATTTTTGGATATTTTGCAAAGCGGTAATCGCGCCGGTAATGATGTGGACACGGGTATCGAGACGCACACCGCTCATACCGATGGGTTCTTTAACCCCTGGTTGGTTGTCAATAATATACTCTTGTACTACGGTATGCAGGATATTGTGGTCGGGCGGTATATTTACGGCTTTAGCGGTTTCGATGGCACGGTCGATGTCGGCTTGGGAAACTTCGCCGTCTTTGATTTTAACCACGCCCTGCGAATTCAGGCTGCGGATATGGTTACCCGCGATACCTGTGGTTACATGGCTGATTTTCATATCGGCCATCAACTCGGCTTCGTTGACGGCCTGCTTGATGGCTTGTGCCGTGGCATCGATGTTGGTCACCATGCCTGCTTTCAAACCGCGCGAAGGCGCTTGTCCCAAACCGATAATGTGGATTTCGTTGTCTTCCTGCACTTCGCCGATCAGCGCAATCACTTTTGATGTGCCAATGTCCAATGCGCTGATGTATTTACCTTGTACCATAATGTTCCATTCGTTAAATTCAAATCCGTTTTTCAATCTGTCGCTGCTGCGCCGGACGCTGCGTTTTCAGACGGCGTCGGCACTGCCTGCGTATAACGGACGGCAAAGCCGTCTTTATAGCGCATATCGACATACCCCAGACGGTTTTCATCTTTTTTCAGCATTTCCGGCCAAATATCGGCAAAACGCTGCAAACGTTTGATTTCGTTTTCCCTGCCGAGCCGCACGGTTACCCCGTTATCCAGCACTACCGACCACGCCGAACGCGGCGTATAAATCAGTTTTCTGATTTTCAGACGGCGCGGTTTGAGGATTTCCGAGAAATCGTGGTAGTGCTGAACCATATCCTTACCCGAACCCTGCTGACCGTCGAACACGGGCAGTTTGTCCTTAACCGATGCTTGGAATACATTGCCTTTAGTATCCAGCAGGCCGTCTGTATTTTCCCATACAGCCAAAGGCTTACGCTCGGTCAGAATGATTTCCACCGTATCGGGCAGACGGCGGCGCACCAGCGCCGACTCAATCCACGGCAGTTTTTGAAACGCTTCCCGCGCACCGTTGACATCGGCGCGGAAAATATTGCCGCGCATATATTGCTGCGCCAGAGTTTGCAGTTCTTTCGGACTTTGATGGACGAGTTTGCCTTGAATATCCACTTTTTTCACGGGGAAATAGTTGGAATTATACACCCAAGCCCCGCCCGCCCCCAACAGGAGCACAACCACCAAAAACAACAACCAGCGCGTAACGCGCCCCATTGCACCCGCATTATCCCACATGAGCAACGGCACTCTTCAAAATTTCAATACACAAATCCGTAAAATCCAAGCCTGTCTGCGCAGCGGATTTCGGAACCAAGCTGTGGCTTGTCATGCCGGGCAGCGTGTTGATTTCCAACAAATACAGCCGGCCGTCGGTATCTTTCAGGAAATCCACCCTGCAACAGCCTTCCGCACCGATGGCGGCCGCACCGCGCACCGCCAGTTCGCGCATCAGCGCTTCATCCGCCTCACTCAAATCCGAAGGGCACCGGTAAACCGTATCGTCGCGGTTGTACTTTGCCTCATAATCGTAAAATTCGGTGGCCGGAATAATGCGGATGCTCGGAAAACCGATATTGTTGATGACCGGACAGGAATATTCGCCGCCGCCGACAAAACGTTCGGCAATAATTTCTCCGTGCAGGTGCTTCAGCGATTCGTAAATCTCTTTCAGACGGCCTGCGTCCTTGACCTTGACCACGCCCACGCTGCTGCCCTCTGCGGCGGGTTTGACAAACATGGGCAAGCCTAATCTGCGCTCCACGGCATCGAAATCGCTGTCCGCCCGCAACACGGCAAACTCGGGAACGGGCAGACCCAAGGCCTGCCAAATCAGCTTGCAGCGGTATTTGTCCATGCCCACGGCGGATGCCAACACGCCGCTGCCGGTATAGGGGATGCCCATCAAATCCAAAGCCCCCTGCACCGCACCGTCTTCGCCGTATGTACCGTGCAGAAGATTGAAGGCCGTCTGAAAACCTTGTGTTTTCAATTCGCCCAGCGGTGTTTCTTTCGGATCGAATGCGTGTGCGTCGATGCCTTTGCTTTTCAAGGCCTCCAATACGGCGCGGCCGCTTTGCAGCGATACTTCCCGCTCGCTGGAAAAACCGCCCATTAAAACGGCAACTTTGCCAAAACTCTGCATGTTTTTCTTTCTTACTTATATTATTTTGTTTTCAGACGGCCTTAACGGTATCCGCTCAGGCCGTCTGAAAGTGTCGTGATTGTGTATCGGAACTGCCCGCGCAGGGAACGGCTAATTTCCACCCGATTGCGCTTTCGCCCACTCCACCGCCGCCGTTATTGCTGCTTTGGCCTGCGGACTGTTTTTCCAACAAGTCGACCCGGTCAGCGCCGCACCCTGTTCGAGAATATCGGCGGCATCGGCCGCCGCCAGTTTGGATACATCGTCCAAACCCATCTGCCGCAAACGTTCGATAACGGTTTTGCCGATACCCTTACAGGCAAGCAGCGATTGTTCCTGTTCCGCAGTAAACGGCATAACGGTTCCTTTTCACATATATAACGGCAAACCATAGCATCGGCATTTTCAGACGGCCCACCTTAATGAATGGATACGCCGTCTGAAACACATCTGGCCCAAAACTCCGGTTTACCAATCAAAACAGCCATTTAACCGCCCTACCCTATTCAGTCATCTTTTTCAGACGGCCTCAATGAGTATTTCAATGTATTTTATCCGAATATATTCCGAATCGGAGAACACAGCCTGCCGTGCCGCATTAAAGCATTCCGCCGTTTGAACATTCATCGCAATTCCGACCGAATTTTTCCATGACAGGTTCCGGCCTACGCGGGAAACGGCAACGATGCAGCCAACCGCGTTTCGGATACAGTTAATCAGTTCCGCTCAAGTCCACCAATGCTTGCGGCACCTTGTTGATGCTGCCCGCCCCCATGCTCAGCACAACATCGCCGTCCTGCAGGAAATTCAGCAGCATTTCGGGCAAATCGTTGACGTTTTCGCAATAAAGCGGCTCCACCTTGCCGTAGGCACGGATATTGCGGGCAAGCGCGCGGGAATCGGCAGCGGCAATCGGTTCTTCGCCTGCGGCGTAAACTTCGGTCAACACCAGTGCGTCAACGGTATTCAGCACGCGGGTAAAATCTTCGAACAAATCGCGCGTACGGGTATAGCGGTGCGGCTGGAAGGCCAAAACGAGACGGCTGTCCGGAAATGCCCCCCGCGCCGCTGCAAGCGTAGCGGCCATTTCAACGGGATGATGGCCGTAATCGTCGATGAGTTTGGCCGTACCGCCACCCGGCAGTTTGATGTCGCCGTAGCTTTGGAAACGGCGGCCCACTCCGGCAAAACCGAGCAAGCCCTGCTGAACGGCCTCTACGGAAGCACCGACTTCCAAAGCCACACCGATGGCGGCCAGCGCGTTCAATACATTGTGGCGACCGGGCATGTTCAACAACACTTCAAACGGTTCGATACCCTCTTGTGCAACATGCACGGTAAACTTCATCTGCGCACCGGCCGTCTGAACATCTGTGGCATAAATATCGGCGGAATCGTCCAAACCGTAAGTGGCGAAAGGCTTGCTGATTTTCGGCAGAATCGCGCGCACATGGTCGCTGTCGATACACAGAAACGCCTTGCCGTAAAACGGCATGCGGTGGATAAAGTCCACAAACGCCTGATGCAGCTTTTCGACGCTGTGGCCGTAGGTGTCCATATGGTCTTCGTCGATATTGGTAACGACGGACATGATCGGCGTGAGATGCAGAAACGATGCGTCCGATTCGTCGGCTTCGGCAACGATGTATTCACCTTTGCCCAAGCGCGCATTCGTACCTGCGGCAGTCAGTTTGCCGCCAATGACAAAAGTGGGGTCAAGCCCTGCCGCCGCCAGAATCGATGCGGTCAGGCTGGTGGTGGTGGTTTTGCCGTGCGTACCCGCAATGGCGATGCCGTCGCGGAAACGCATCAGTTCGGCCAGCATCAGCGCGCGCGGAATCACGGGAATCTTGCGCCGGTGTGCTTCCAGCACTTCGGGATTGTCCGCTTTAACGGCGGTGGACGTAACCACTACATCCGCATCGGCGACATGTTCGGCGGTATGGCCGGGGAACACCTGCACGCCCAACCCCGCCAGATGCCGCGTTACCGCGCTTTGCGCCTGATCGGAACCCGAAACTTTAAAACCCAAATTATGCAGAACTTCGGCAATGCCGCTCATGCCCGAGCCGCCGATGCCGACAAAGTGGATGTTGCTTACCCTGTTTTTCATGTTTCCGTGTTCCGAATCAGCCTGAAACGGCCTGAAATGACGTTAAAAAAGCATCATTTTAAAGGGCTGGGCAGATATACGCCATGATTTTATTGTAAAGGCATTTTAACAATTGAAAACGCCGTCTGAAAACGGGAAAACGGTTTTTCAGACGGCCTGATTCCGTATCGGAATGACGAAAGTCGAGGAAATCGGTCTGATCGAAATACGCCTTCAACTCAATATCCAAAAACAGCCTTATTTTGTTCACTTGGATTCCCGGCCATAAAACGGATCAACGATCGGCTCGGCTTACCCGTATAACCCCTTTTCAATACGCATCCACCCGTTTGATACAGATACTTCGCTCCGCAATACAACAGGCCGTCTGAAAAACTTTTCAGACGGCCTGTTTCACATCGGCAAGCAACTTATGCCGTTACCGCAACCGCTGCTTCGGCCACGTTGTCGGCGCTGTCGGGCATGGCCAGCGTGCGGGCGTTTTCCGCCCACTCGAGACAGCGTTTGCGGTCGAGACTGCCGAGAATTTCGGCCAGCTTCTCAGCGGTCAGCTGCGCTTGGGGCAACAGCAGCCCTGCTTCGGCATGCACCATAAAGCGGGCATTGGCGGTTTGGTGGTCGTCGACGGCATGGGGGTACGGCACGAGCAGCGCGCCGATACCGGCGGCGGTCAGCTCCGCAATGGTCAGCGCACCGGCACGGCAGACGACAAGATCGGCATCTCGGTAGGCGGAAACCATGTCGGTAATGAATTCGACGCATTGCGCTTCCACGCCGAGCGCGGCGTAATCGGATTCGAGCGTGCCGAGTTTGTTGCGGCCTGACTGATGGTACATCTGCGGGCGTTGCGCTTCGGGCAGCAATGCCAATGCCTGCGGCAGCAGTTTGTTGAGAATATCCGCACCGAGACTGCCGCCCATCACCAATACTTTCAGACGGCCTTCCCTTCCGGCAAAGCGTTCGGCAGGTGCGGGCAGATTGGCAATGTCGGCACGCACGGGATTGCCGACCAAACCGTTTTCATGTTCGAACACGCGCGGAAAAGCGTAAAGCACGCGCTTGGCCCAACGGGAAAGCTGTTTGTTCGCCAAGCCCGCCACGGCGTTTTGCTCGTGAATCACAATCGGCACGCCCGAAAGTTTCGCTGCCACGCCGCCGGGAAAGGTAACGAAACCGCCGAAACCGATCACGCAGTCGACACGGTGTTTTTTGATGATGCCCATGGCCGTCTGAACGGTTTTGAACAGGGTAAACGGCAGCATGAGCTTGCGCTTGATGCCGTTGCCGCGCACACCTTTGATGGCGAGTGTTTCGATGCGGATGCCGTATTCGGGCACGATGCGGGTTTCCATCGAATCTTCGCTGCCCAGCCAAATAACGTGGTGGCCGCGCTTTTTGAGCGCGTCGGCCACAGCCAGCGCGGGAAAGATGTGGCCGCCGGTGCCGCCGGCCATCAGCATGAAGGTTTTTGCAGTCATTTTTCCGTCCTTTGGAAACCTGTTTCAGATTTTATTGGCAAAACAGGCATTTATGCTTCCACTTTATAACCGCGCATTTTCAGGCGGTTTTCATAGTCCACGCGCAACAGCAGCGCGATGCACACCAGCATCACAATCACGGCCGAACCGCCGTAAGACATAAACGGCAGCGTCAGGCCTTTGGTCGGCAACAGGCCGATGTTGACGCCGATATTGAAAAAGCTCTGGATGCCGATCCACACGCCGATGCCCTTGGCCACAAACGCGCCGTAAAACAAATCCAAATCGCGCGCCTGTTTGCCAATGGAAAATGCACGCATGACCAGCCAGCCATAGCAGAACACCAGCAGACACATGCCCAAGAAACCGAATTCTTCGCCAATCACCGCAAAAATAAAGTCGGTATGCGCCTCGGGCAGATAAAAGCGTTTTTCCAAGCTTGCACCCAATCCCTGCCCGAACCATTCACCGCGCGCAATCGCCATCAGCGAGTGGGTAAGCTGGTAGCCCTTGCCCATCGGGTCGGCCCACGGGTCGAGAAACGCCGAAACGCGCGCCATACGGTAAGGCGCAACCATAATCAGCGCGGCCATGCCCGCCACCGCAGACACCACCATCAGCGCAAACCACTTCCACGGCAGCCCCGCCAGAAACAGCATCCCCATCGCAATGATGCTGACCACCACAAACGAACCGAAATCCGGCTCGAACATAATCAGCGCCAAACCCGCACCGACCACCACGCCCGGGAAAGCCATCTTTTTCAGCTGTTTCAACACTTCCGCACGGCGCGTGAAGAAGCTGGAAAGATACATCACCACCGCCAGCTTGAAGATTTCCGTCGGCTGGACATTGATTGCGCCGACATGAATCCAGCGCTTCGCACCGTTAATCTCGCGCCCCACCACCAAAACCGCCACCAGCAGCACGAAGCTCACCAGCAGAATCGTCGGTGTGGACTTCTTCCACACAATCATCGGTACTTTAAACGCCGCCAGCCCTGCCAACGCGCCCGCGGCAACAAACATCGCCTGACGGTTGAAATAAAACCACTGGCTGCCGCCGTCGTGCGACGCATAGGCAATCGATGCGGAATAAATCATCAACAGGCTGAACGCCGTCATCAGCGTAATCATCCAAATCAGCGAATGATCGGTTTTGTGGCCGCTGCGGATAATCTGCCTGTCAAGAAAAGTCGACTCCTTCAGCGCGGGCAGCGATACGGTTTTGCTCGGATATTTCTGTTTAGCCATGATTTTTCAGGTTCTGTTTTCAGGTATTTTGAAAGACGGATTGTCAAAGGCCGTCTGAACGGTTTTTCGGGATAGTGTTTGGCTTCGGCCAAAAGGTTTTCAGGCTGTCCAAACGGCCGGCAAAGGCCGTCTGAAATGACGCGCCGCAAAGTTTGCCTTACGCCGTCGGACAGTTTTCAGACGGCCTTTCAAGCTGCCTCAAGCCCATCGGCCGCCGGCCCACCTTGCTGCGTTTTCGGTTTCGTATTTTTCGGTTTCTTCCGGTTTCAGACGGCCTCGGCCTGCCGCCGAAACCGCGATTGTATCCTAATCACGGGCGTATATCGATTTCGGCGTTATACACCACGCTGCGGTACAGCTCGTCGACTTCGTTATCGGTAACGGCGATGCAGCCGTTTGTCCAGTCCCGCCGCAGGTGTTGGCGGCCGATTTTGCCTTTGCCGTTGGGCAGGCCGTGGATTTTAATCAGCCCGCCCGGGTCTTTGCCTTGCGATGCGGCGAACTTTTTATCGGCTTCGTTGGGATACGATACGCCGAGATTTTTATGGTAACCGCTGTGCGGATTGCGCTCGTTGATGCGGTAAACCCCTTCGGGCGTTTTGCCGTCTCCTTCAAACTGCTTGTGCCCGACAGGATTGAATCCCAACGACACGGGGTAGATTTTAACCAGCCTGCCGCCGCTGTATGCCCACATCTGCCGTTTGCCCTTATACACCACCAACCGGTCGATTTTGATTTCAGACGGTATCGGCCGGTCATTGGCCACCATCGGCTTGGCCGCCGCTTCTCCTTCAAGTATCTTCGGCGGCAGCGGCTTGGTCAGAAAATAAAATGCAGCGGCAGCACACAACAGTAACAATGCACAGGCAGACAAGAAGTATTTCAACAGGCGGCGTTTTTTCATGTTCAAAAGTCAGTTTGGTTTTCAAAAAGGTCCGGAACACTCAGCCCGCCCGAAGTACGGCATACCGCCACGCCGTCGCAACCCGCGCTGGCGGCAAACCGGTACACCGTACACGCCTGTTCCCGATAATGCCCGAGCCACGGATAGTCTTCCAACAACTCAGACGGCACGGCCGCTGCCGGATAACGGTAAATATCGAACAGAACATTCTGCGGACTGAAAAAATCAAACCAAAAATCAACCACTTCGGTCAGATGTAACGGCGGCTTGTCCGGCCGGTAAATTTCCAGCAACCGCTCCTGCGGATAATGGCGCAAACCGGTTAAGGCCTCATCATGAAAGCCGTGTGCAGCGGCTAACGCACCCGTTCTGTTTTTTTTCAGACGGCCTCACAACGCTTCAAACACCTCGACAAACACTTGTGCCCGATGCGCGTAGCCTTTGAACATATCGAAGCTGGCGCAGGCGGGGGAAAGCAGCACGATGTCGCCGCTTTGCGCGAGCCGGTAGGCCGTCTGAACAGCTTCGGGCAGGGTTTCGCAATCAATCATCTCCACGCCGCAGCCACCCAAATCACGGCGGATTTGCGGCGCGTCGACGC
>NZ_JBHCJY010000139.1:0-16648 GCF_041804105.1 Neisseria sp. | reverse complement strand
GTTCCGATTCAACTACTTCCAACACCAATTCATCGTGCACCTGCATAATCAGTTTGCTTTGCAGGCCGTCTGCGACCGAAGGAAGTCCCTGTGGGGAAACGAGCCAGTCGCGCACGTTTATCATGGCGCGTTTGATCAGGTCGGAGGCGGTGCCCTGCATGGGGGCGTTGATGGCGGCGCGTTCGGCGCCGGCGCGTTGGTTGGCGTTGGCGGCGCGGATGTCGGGCAGGTAGAGGCGGCGGCCGAACAGGGTTTCGACATAACCTTGCGCGGCAGCCTGTTCTTTGGTGCGCTGCATATAGTCGGCCACGCCGGGGTAGCGGGCGAAGTAGCGGTCGATAAAGTTTTTGGCGGATAGGTTGTCGATGCCCAACGACTTGGCCAGCCCGTATTGCCCCATGCCGTAGATCAGGCCGAAGTTGATGGTTTTGGCGTAGCGGCGCTGTTCGCTGCTGACGCCTTCGGGTGCAACGCCGAACACTTCGGCGGCGGTGCGGCGGTGTACGTCTTCGCCGTTTTGGAAGGCGGCGAGCAGGGTTTTGTCGCCGGAGAGGTGCGCCATAATGCGCAGTTCGATTTGGGAATAGTCGGCGGATACGATCACGCTGCCGGCGGGGGCGGTGAAGGCGCGGCGCACGCGGCGGCCTTCGGCGGTGCGGATGGGGATGTTTTGCAGGTTGGGGTTGTTGCTGGCAAGGCGGCCGGTGATGGCGACGGCTTGGGCGTAGGTGGTGTGCACGCGGCCGGTTTGCGGGTTGATCATCTCGGGCAGTTTGTCGGTGTAGGTGGATTTGAGTTTGGCCAGGCCGCGGTTTTGCAGGATGATGTTGGGCAGCGGGTAGTCGGGCGCGAGCTGTTCGAGCACGGCTTCGTTGGTGGAAATGCCGCCGGAAGCGGTTTTTTTCAGCCCTTTGGTGGGAATGCCCATTTTGTCGAACAGGATTTCCTGCAATTGTTTGGGCGAGTTGAGGTTGAAGGGCTGGCCGGCGGTTTCGTAGGCCTGTTTTTCCAGTTCAATCAACTGGTTGCCGAGTTCGTGGCTTTGGCGGTCGAGTTCGGCCTTGTCGATCTGCACGCCCGTGCGTTCCATTTCAAACAGAACCTGCGCCACGGGCAATTCCATTTGTTCATACATTTCAAGCTGTTGCGCCGTCATACGCGCTTTCAGCCAGCTTTCGATGCGCAGCGCGAAATCCGCGTCTTGGCAGGCGTATTCGGCGGCCTGATTAATCGCAACGTCGGCAAACGAAATCTGCTTCGCGCCCTTGCCGCACAAATCTTCGTATTTTACCGTCTGCAAACCCAGCCAGCGTTCTGACAATTCGTCCAATCCGTGCCCCAGATGGCTTTCGAGAATGTAGGACGCGAGCATCGCATCGCCCGCGATGCCGTTCAGCGCGATACCGTAGTTGGCGAAAACGTGCTGGTCGTATTTGAGGTTCTGGCCGATTTTTTTCAGACAGGCATTCTCCAAATGCGGTTTCAGACGGCCTAATACGTCTTGCAAATCAATCTGTTCCGGCGCAGCGGTGAGGCTGTGGCCGACGGGGATGTACACCGCAATGCCTGTCTGAAAAGCGATGCTGATGCCGACCAGTTGCGCATCCATCGCGTTCAGGCTGGTGGTTTCGGTGTCGATAGCAATCGTGTCGGCTTGCGACAATTTGTCTAGCAGTTCGGCAAACTGCGCTGCGGTGGTAACGGCTTGATAATCCAGCGTTTCCGGCGCAGGCGCGGTTTGCGGCAGGCCGTCTGAAATATTTTCAGACGGCCCTTCCGCTGCCAACGCCGCCTGCTCGCCTACGTCCGCGCTGCCGAACAAATCGTCGCCCTGCGCCGTTTCGCGCATCCGCTCTTCCGCCTCTTTCAGCCAAGTGCGGAAATTCAGGCGTTTGAATTCCACCGCAAGCTGTGTCCATTTCGGCGTTTGGCGGCGCAGACTTTCGAGGCCGTCTGAAAGCTCGGCGTGCAAATCCACATCGGTTTTAATCGTAACCAACTGATAAGACAAGGGAAGCTGACCAAGTGCGGCTTGCAGGTTCTCGCCGACCTTGCCCTTGATTTCCGCCGCATTGTCCATCACGCCTTGCAGCGAACCGTAGGCCTCCAGCCATTTCACCGCCGTTTTCGGCCCGCATTTTTCCACGCCCGGAACGTTGTCCACCTTGTCGCCCATCAGCGCGAGATAGTCGCGGATTTGGGCGGGGTGCACGCCGAATTTGGCCTGCACGCCCGCGATGTCCAGCGTTTCGCCGCTCATCGTGTTCACCAGCGTAACCTTGTCGTTCACAAGCTGCGCCATGTCCTTATCGCCTGTGGAAACAACCACTTGCAATCCGTGTTCCGCCCCCTGCCGCGCCAGCGTGCCGATCACATCATCGGCCTCCACATCAGGCACCACCAGCACCGGCCAGCCCATCAGCCGCACCAAATCGGGCAGCATTTCCGCCTGCGGACGCAGCTCGTCCGGCATCGGCGGCCGCGTGGCCTTGTAGTCGGCAAACATGTCATGGCGGAAATTTTTCCCTTTCGCATCAAACACCACCGCACAATAATCGTGCGCATAATCCGCGCGCAGACGGCGCAGCATGTTCAACACGCCGTACATCGCCCCCGTGGGCGTGCCGTCCGGCGCAGTCAGCGGCGCCATGGCGTGAAAAGCGCGGTAGAGGTAGGAAGAACCGTCGACGAGGAGGAGGGTGTTGGTTGCGGACATAATCGGGCCTTTGGTCAGAGAGACGGCACGCGCAAGCGCAGGCCGTCTGAAAATTACAGATGGAACGATTATAAAGGATAAGGCCGTCTGAAACATTTTCAGACGGCCTGTGTGCCAACAAGCGGTGTTCGGACAGGCTCGTAGGTACGGTTAGCCGCAGTAAGCGGCGTAACCGTACGAAGTACGAAACAGAGCGGATTAGTGGTCGTGAAGCTGGTGGTGAATAACCGAAACGGCCTTGCGTACGGTTACGCGCGGATGGCCGCGCTAACCGTACCTACACGGTATGTGGGTGTTGTAGGGTAAAAACCGGAAATGAGGGGACAAAGATAAGGCCGTCTGAAAAGTGGAACGGTTTTTCAGACGGCCTGTTGTCCGCAAGCGGTGTTCGGACAAATTTGTAGGTACGGTTAGCCGCTATAAGCGGCGTAACCGTACGAAGTACGAAACAGAGCAGGTTAGTGGTCGTGAAGCTGGTGGTGGATAACCGAAACGGCCTTGCGTATGGTTACGCGCGGAAAAGCGCGCTAACCGTACCTACATGGTTGCGGTTGCCTTAACTGTATCTGCCTGTCCGGTTTATTCCGCCCGACCGAGAATCATCGCGTCGCCGTAGCTGAAAAAACGGTATTCGTGTTCGACGGCGTGGCGGTAGAGTGCGTGGATGTGTTCCGTGCCTGAAAATGCACTGACGAGCATCAGCAGCGTGGATTTGGGCAGGTGGAAATTGGTAATCAGGCGGTCGCAAACGTTGAATCGGTAGCCGGGCGTGATGAAAATATCGGTGTCGCCCGTACCTGCTTTCAGGCGGCCTGTTGCCCGGGCAGCGGATTCGAGCGCGCGCATGGATGTGGTGCCGACCGCCCAGATTTTGTTGCCGCTCTGTTTGGCTTCTTTAATCAAATCAACGGTGTGCTGCGGCACGTCAAACCATTCGCTGTGCATTTTGTGTTCGGCGATGTTTTCCACGCGCACGGGCTGGAATGTGCCTGCGCCGACGTGCAGGGTCACTTCCGTTGTGTGTATGCCTTTGTTTTTCAAGGTGCTCAGCAGGCCGTCTGTAAAATGCAAACCGGCCGTCGGTGCGGCCACCGCGCCTTGGTGTTTGGCGTAAACGGTTTGGTAGCGGGCATCGTCGCTGTCGTCGGCGGCGCGTTCGATATAGGGTGGCAGCGGCAGCTTGCCGTGTTGTTCTAAAATTTCGTAAATCGTTGATTCAACGTAAAAACGAAGGCGGAACAGTTCGCCTTCCCGCTCTTCCATGACGGCGCGGATGCCGCCTTCGAACACCAATTCCTTTCCCGCTTTCGGAGATTTGGACGCGCGGACGTGCGCGAGCGCGGTATGGTTGTCCAACACGCGTTCGATCAGGGCTTCGATGCGTCCGCCGCTGGCTTTTTGTCCGAACAGCCGCGCTTTCATCACTTTGGTATTGTTGAACACCAATACATCGCCCGCCGCGACGAAATCGGGCAGGTCGGCAAAGGTTTTGTCTTCAAAACCACGGTCGGGTAGCGCGGCCAGCAGGCGGCTGGTGCCGCGCTGTTCGGGCGGATGCTGGGCAATCAGGCGGTCGGGCAGGTGGAAGTCGAAATCGGAAATGTGCATGGCGGGACAGGCCGTCTGAAAAAGAAAGGGCGTATTATATAGCGGAACGGCCGCAGTCAGGCGGGCTGCGGGCATCGGCCGTCCGTTTGCCTGAACGGAAAAGGTGCGGCCGTATCGGTCGGCGGCAGGAACACGCTGCGGACAGGCGGTGTTTGCGAAACGGTGTGCCCGCGTAAAAATATGTGGATGAACGTTGATGCGGCGGCGATGGCGGGGATGTGTTATCCGCCATGCCGTCTGAAAACGGGTTTTCAGACGGCATGGAATGCGGAAAATCCGTTTCAAAGAAGTTCCGCGTAAAAACCGCCTTTTTCTGATATTTTACTGGACATTTACAGGCAACTTCGGGACAATGACCGAACAGTAAATTTTAAAACCGATTATCCCAATATTGTCCGATGCCGTCTGAAAAACGGGGTCGGAAGGTTCACAATACCCGTGTAAAGGAACAGCAATGGATTTACGCAAATTAAAAAAACTGATTGATTTGGTTGAAGAATCCGGCATTGCCGAAATCGAAGTAACCGAAGGCGAAGAGAAAGTCCGCATTACCCGCTCCACCGCGCCCGCGCAAACCGTTTATGCGCCGGTTCACGCCCCCGTGCACCACGCTCCTGCCGCCGCCGCTCCGGCTGCTCCCGCGCCCGCTGCAGCTCCTGCCGCCGCAACGGCTGCACCGGCCGCCCGCGATTTGTCCGGCGCGCAGAAATCGCCGATGGTCGGCACGTTCTACCGTTCGCCCGGCCCCAATGCCGCGCCTTTTGTGGAAGTCGGCCAGAGCGTCAACGCGGGCGACACGCTGTGCATCATCGAAGCCATGAAGCTGATGAACGAGATCGAAGCTGAAAAATCGGGTGTGGTCAAAGAGATTCTGGTGGCCAACGGCACGCCGGTTGAATACGGCGAACCGCTGTTTATCATCGAATGATTTTCAGACGGCCTGCCGCCGTGTGCCGGTATTGCGAGCCGCTCATTTCAGGGTGCCGATCCGCTCGCCCAACGACCTGGAAAAAGCATTGCTGCGTGCCGCCGAGTGTATCGATAACGGCGTTTTGACCGATATTACAGTCCCTTTTCATGAGTTTAAACACGGTTTGATTGTTTCAGACGGCCTGAGCCGCAATGTCTGGCCGCCCGAATCATTTGACGGATGCCGTTATTTTTCAACCGATAAATCGGGCAGGCGCAGGGTAACGGGCGGCTGGAATGATATGGTGTCCCATCATTTTTTATGCCGGTATTGCCGTACCGTTTTTCATCTCGGTGCCGAAACGTATCACGGCAGCGGCGGCGCTTGGGAATGCGAAGGCGTTGCGCCGACTGATTTTCAGGCCGTCTGAAAGCCGTTTCCTTCATCAAACAGGAAAAAACCATGCTGAAAAAAGTTTTAATCGCCAACCGCGGCGAAATCGCACTGCGTGTTTTGCGTGCCTGCCGCGAGATGGGCATCGCCACCGTGGCCGTACATTCCGAAGCGGATAAAGACAGCCTGCACGTCAAGCTGGCCGACGAATCCGTGTGCATCGGCCCGGCTGCTTCCGCGCAAAGCTATCTGAATGTGCCCGCCATCATCGCTGCCGCCGAAGTAACCGGCGCAGACGGCATCCACCCGGGCTACGGTTTTTTGGCCGAAAACGCCAGTTTTGCCGAACAGGTGGAAAATTCGGGCTTCGTATTCATCGGCCCGCGTCCCGAAACCATCCGTCTGATGGGCGACAAAGTTTCCGCCAAACACGCCATGATCGAAGCGGGCGTGCCGTGTGTGCCCGGTTCGGACGGTGCGTTGCCCGATGATGAAAAAGAAATTCTGAAAACCGCCGACAAAGTCGGTTTCCCCGTGATTATCAAAGCATCGGGCGGCGGCGGCGGACGCGGGATGCGCGTGGTCGAGAAAAAAGAAGACCTGCTCAAATCCGTGGAAATGACCAAAGCCGAAGCGGGTGCGGCGTTCGGCAATCCGATGGTGTATATGGAGCGTTACCTGCAAAAACCGCGCCACGTCGAAATCCAAGTGTTGGCCGACGAACACGGCAACGCCATCTATTTGGGCGAACGCGATTGCTCGATGCAGCGCCGCCACCAAAAGGTTATCGAGGAAGCGCCTGCACCGGGCATTACCGAAGACGAGCGCAAAAAGATCGGCGAGGCCTGCGCCGCCGCCTGCAAACGCATCGGCTACCGCGGTGCGGGCACGTTTGAATTCCTGTATGAAGACGGCGAGTTTTTCTTCATCGAAATGAATACCCGCGTTCAGGTGGAACACCCCGTAACCGAACTCATCAGCGGTGTGGACATTGTGAAGGAGCAGTTGCGCGTTGCCGCAGGGCTGCCGCTGCAATACAAGCAGAAAGACATCAAGCTCAAAGGCCATGCGTTTGAATGCCGCATCAATGCCGAAGATCCCTACAACTTCATCCCCAGTCCGGGTTTGATTGAAAGCTGCCATCTGCCCGGTGGCAACGGCATCCGTGTGGACAGCCATATTTATCAGGGCTACCGCATCCCGCCGTTTTACGACAGCCTGATCGGCAAAATCTGCGTACACGGCCATACCCGCGAAGAAGCGATGGCGAAAATGCGTGTTGCGCTGGCCGAGCTGGCGATTACCGGCATCAAAACCAATACGCCGCTGCACCGCGACCTGTTTGTCGATGACAGCTTCGCCGAAGGCGGCGTGAGCATCCATTATCTCGAGCATTGGCTGGAAGCACGCAAGAAAGCCAAAGAGCAGGAGAAGGAAAAAGCTGCGAAGTAAACGGTTTTCCGTCGCATGCTTGAACACCGAAGGCCGTCTGAACAATGTTTTTCAGACGGCCTTCGGTGTTTGTGGGGCAGGTTGCGTTCGGCGGGCGTTCAATGACCGAGTATGTCGGTTGGAAACGGGCGGAACAGGATTTCGGAACGGAGCCGCCGCTTGGGGGGCTTGGTTTTCATGGATGGCGTTTGGGGATTGCGTGGGCAGCACAGGTAGGGCGGATTTCTCCAACTTTCGTCATTCCCGCGCAGGCGGGAATCCGATCCCAAACGATGGGTACCGGTGTTTTTCAAAGGAAACCGGAGTTTCAGCATCTGGATTCCCGCCTGCGCGGGAATGACGGTATGGGTGTTCTCGGTGCATTATTCCAACACAGCCGGAACATTGTTCAGACGGCCTTACCGCATACGCGGCATTGCGGATTTTTATGAAACGCAAACTGCTGCCATTCGCCCGAAAGCGCGTTGTAGGTGTGCAGCACGCCGTGCCGTGCCGTGCCTGCGCCGGTCAGGAGATTGACGGTTGCGGCGGCTTGGGCGGTGCCGATGATGCCGACCAGCGGGGAAAATACGCCGAACAGGGCGCAGGAGCCGTCGTCGGCGTCCCCGCCGTCGAACAGGCAGGCGTAGCATGGGCTGTCTGGCAGGTCGGGGCGGTACACGGCGAGCTGTCCTTCGAAACGTGCCGCCGCGCCCGAGACCAGCGGCGTTTTGGCGGCGACGCAGGCACGGTTGACGGCTTGTCGGGTGGCGAAGTTGTCGCAGCAGTCGGCAACGGCATCGGCCTGTACGGCCAGGGTGTGCAAATCCGCTTCGGTCAGGTGTTTGCCCAAAGCCGTGATGTGCACGCCGCTGTTGAGCTGTTTCAGACGGCCTGCCGCCGCTTCGGCTTTGTTTCTGCCGATGTCGGCTTCGGTAAACAGGATTTGGCGTTGCAGGTTGGTTTCGTCAACGGCATCGCCGTCGGCAATAATCAGGCGGCCGATGCCAGATGCGGCTAAATAGGGCAGGGCGGCGGAAGCCAGCCCGCCGCAGCCGACGGCCAAGACGGTGGCCGACAGCAGCCGTTCTTGGCCTTGGATGCCGATTTCGTCAAGCAGGATGTGGCGGCTGTAACGCAGGAGTTGGCGGTCGTTCACGGCGGTTTGGAATAGTGGTTGCAATGCGGGGATTGTATAGCGAAAGGCTGTGTTTGGATATTGAGTTGATGTTTCATTTTCTGTCATTCCTGCGCGTGTGGGAATCCATATTCGACATTCGCAAGTGATTGTTCAACATAAAAATACCGGATTCCAAACATGGGTTCCTGCCTACACGGGAATGACGGAACTCGGAGAGGTTTTTTTACCTGTATGCCGTCAATGCAATATCTGCCACGGCTTGATGAAACCGACGATAAGGGGTGCGGAGATTTTGTGTCAGGCCGTCTGAAAACCGGTTATTGTAGATGGCAGGCTATGCGGGCGGTTATGTTTGCGCAGGCGGGAAATGGAGGCGAAGAAATGTTTGCCTGTGATTCGGGCGGTTGCGAAGAGCTGCATGGATTGGGGTTTGCATGGAGGCGGCGGGTATTTTTAGGTTTAACGTATCGGTTGAAACACGGCCAAACCAAAAACTGCCTGCGGACAAGGTGTCCGGCAGGCGGTTTTTCAGGTGTATTGTCAATGCTGTCAGAACTCGATGTTCTCGTAAGCGTCGTCAAACAGGAAGTTGCCGCTTTTGCCGCCGCTTTTTTCTTCGAGATGCACTTGGGTGATGGTCATGCGTTTGTCGACCGCTTTGAGCATGTCGTAGATGGTCAGGAGCGCGATGTTGACGCCCATCAGCGCCTCCATTTCCACGCCGGTTTGCGCCTGAGTGCTGGCGGTAACGGTGGCTTTGACGCGGGCGAGTTCCATGTCGATGTCGAAATCGACGCGCACATGGCTCAGAGACAGCGGGTGGCAGAGGGGAATCAGGAAGCCGGTCTGCTTGCAGCCTTGGATGGCGGCGATGCGGGCAACGCCGAGTACGTCGCCTTTTTGGGCGGCGTTGTCGGCCAGCAGGCGGACGGCCTGAAGGCTCATGTTGATGACGCCGCTTGCGCGGGCGGTGCGCTCGGTGGTTTTTTTGCCGCCGATGTCGACCATATGGGCTTCGTTGTTTTCGTTCAGGTGGGTAAGGTTTTCTATCATGATGATTTTCCTGACAATGTATCGGCGGGAATTGCCGTTGTTATATGTGGACGGCTTACATTTTAAGATATTTTGGGCATGGCGACTATCACGGCGGCGATAAACCTTCCGTTTTCGTTCCGATGTGTGGCGGAAATCCGCAATGGGCGGTATCCGGACGGTCCGCACTGCGCAGGCCGTCTGAAAAAACAGGCCGGATTCGTGTCTGCCGTTTTTCAGACGGCCTGTGCCGCATGGGTTACAGCAGGCTACATCCGCCTGCCCGTATAGCCTGTTCAAACCGCTTGCTATACAATGGCTTCCGGCCTTTTGAATATCCACCCAACCGGGAGCGAAACCATGCAGCTTCACATTCTAAATAATCCGAAAGACGCGCCGCTGGCTGCGGACGCCGAGTTTCTGAAACAGTCTTTGTTCAACCTTCTGCACAACGAAGCATCGCCTGCGGTGGTGGATGCGGTGAAGGCGTTGTCGTCGTCGGACGACAGCGGCGCGCTGGTGGCCGATTTGCTGCCGCGTTTGGACGAGGCGGAAACGCACGATTTGACGCTGGCCTGCGGCCTGTTTGCGCAGATTCTGAATATCGCGGAAGACGTTCACCACGAACGGCGCAGACAGTTTTACGAAGATTCGGGCGATTCGGGTGCCGAAGGCAGTTTGGCGGAAACGGTGCGCAAACTCAAAGCGGGCGGAGTGAGCGGCACGGCTTTGCAGAAGCAGCTCGACGAAACGCTGGTGGCGGCCGTATTGACCGCGCATCCGACCGAAGTGCAGCGGCAGGCGGTGTTGAACTTCAACCGCCGCATCCGCGCGCTGCTGCCCCTGCGCGAGCGTGCCACCAACGCCGAAGCGCTGTCGGAACTGCGGCGGGAAATCGATGCCCTGCTGCTGGCTTTGTGGCAGACCAGCGAAACGCGCCATTTCAAAATCACGGTGGAAGGCGAAATCAACAACGGCGTATCGATTTTCCCGATGAGTTTTTTTCAGGCACTGCCGAAACTCTACCGCAGCATGGAGCAGGAATTTCAGACGGCCTATCCCGACATCCGCGTGCCCGAGCTGCTGCAAATCGGCGGCTGGATAGGCGGAGACCGCGACGGCAATCCGTTTGTTACCGCCGAAACGCTGCGTTTCGCCTTCCGCCGCGGCGGCAATGCGGTGTTCCGCCACTACCGTGCGGAACTCGACGCGCTGTATCAGGAACTGCCGCTTTCCGTCCGCCGCGTGAGCGTCAGCCCCGAGTTGCAGGCCTTGTCCGACAAATCTCCCGACACCGACATCGCCCGCGAAGAAGAACCCTACCGCCGCGCCATCGCCTACATCATGGCGCGCACCATCGGCAAAGCCCGCCAACTGGGTATGGGCATGGGCTGCTATTTCGGCCTGCTCGAACCGTATGAAACGGCTCAGGATTTCATTGCCGATTTGAAAACCGTGCAGGATTCGCTGCGCGGCAACGGCAGCGCGCTGCTGGCCGAAGGCCGTTTGGCCGACCTGATCCGCACGGCATCGGTGTGCGGTTTCTACATGATGCCGCTCGATTTGCGCCAGCATGCCGACAAACACGCCGAAGTGGTGGCCGAACTGTTTGCCAGCGCGGGGCTGGAAGACTACGCCGCCTTGTCCGAGCAGGACAGGCAGGCCGTTTTGCTGCGCGAGCTGCAACATCCGCGCCCGCTTTACAGCCCCTTTGTTACCTACAGCGAGCATACCGAACGCGAGCTGGCCATTTTTGCCGAAGCGCGCAAGATTAAAAACGAATTCGGCGAAACCGCCGTCAACCAAAGCATCATTTCCAACTGCGAACGCCCCAGCGACCTGCTTGCGCTCGCGCTGCTGCTCAAAGAATGCGGCCTGCTGACCATCGAAAACGGCAAGCCGAAAAGCCGTCTGAACATCGTTCCGCTGTTCGAAACCATCGAAGCGCTCGAAAACGCCTGCCCTGTGATGGACATCATGTTCAGCCTGCCGTGGTACCGCGCCTTCATCGAAAGCCGCGGCAACATTCAGGAAATCATGCTCGGCTATTCCGACAGCAACAAAGACGGCGGCTACGTCAGCAGCTCGTGGGGGCTGTATCAGGCCGAACTCGGACTGGTGGAGCTGTTTGAAAAACACAATGTCCGCATGCGCCTGTTCCACGGCAGGGGTGGCAGCGTCGGCCGCGGCGGCGGCCCGTCGTACCAGGCCATCCTTGCCCAACCCGCAGGCAGCGTGGCCGGACAAATCCGTATTACCGAACAGGGCGAAGTGATTACCGCCAAATACGCCGACCCGGGCAACGCCCACCGCAACTTGGAAACCCTTGTCGCCGCCACGCTCGAAGCCAGCCTGCTGCCCGACCGCAAAGATCCCGACCGCGACATGATGCAGGCACTGTCGGAAAGCGCGTTCCAACACTACCGCGCCCTGATTACCCACCCCGACTTCATCGATTATTTCCTGCAAACCAGCCCGATTCAGGAAATCGCCACGCTCAATCTCGGCAGCCGTCCCGCCAGCCGCAAAACATTGGCGCGGATTCAGGACTTGCGTGCGATTCCTTGGGTATTCTCGTGGACGCAAAACCGCCTGATGCTGCCCGCATGGTACGGCTTCGGCACAGCCGTCGAAAGCTGGTGTTCAGGCTCGGAAGGCCGTCTGAAAACCCTTCAGGAACACGCCCGCAGCAACCCGTTCTTCCAAGCCATGCTGTCCAACATGGAGCAGGTGATGGCCAAAACCGACCTGAACCTCGCCGAAGACTACGCTGCCCTGAGCGAATCGCCCGACAAAGCCGCAGAAATATTCGGCATGATTAAAGACGAATACCTCAAAAGCCGCCGCGCCCTGCTCGACATCCTGCAAACCGGCGAACTCTTGAGCGACAACCGCAGCCTCGCCCGTTCGCTTGCCCTGCGCATCCCGTATCTCAACGCGCTCGGCGGCCTGCAGGTCGCCCTGCTCAAACGCCTGCGCAAAGACCCCGACAATCCCCACCTGCTGCAACTCGTCCACCTGACGATTAACGGCGTGGCGCAAGGGTTGCGGAATACGGGCTGATGTTTTGGCGGTGTTTGTTCCTTCCGCACAATAGAAAAGGCCGTCTGAAAAACCTTTCAGACGGCCTTGGTTTTGTTGCGACAGAAACTGCATCGGCATTATTGAGACGGCTTAATAAAGCACAGGGTGTGGAATCGGAGAGGGGATAGGAATCAGATCCTCCCGTGGCAGCGGAAATTGTGGTTTGGGTTCAGGAACAAGCCATGGCCATCTCGGCATAAACGGAGGCCAGAATAATGAGCCGCCACTGACTTGCTCAAGTTCTTTTGGGTCAATTGATTTCATGAATATCTCCTAAATTTTACATTGTCAAAAATTAAATTCCGGATTTGAATCCGGTATTCAGTGAGACCGAAAGCCGGATGAAATGTTTGTTAAAATCCGGGTTGTATTTGAAATTGTAAATTAAATTATTATTACGATAACTGGGTTTTAAAATGGTAACGGGCTGAAATTTTGACGAAAATCCTTTGCTCGGCCAAAAAAATCGGAGTAAAAACGAAACGGCAGCAGGTTGGCAGCCACTCGTTTGTTCGGAAAAACAATGGATATGCCCAATGTATTTCTACATCCGTCAAAGGCCGTCTGAAACACTTTCAGACGGCCTTGTTTTATTGGGTAAAAACGCTGATTTAATATGCCGGATGGGGTATAATTTACCTTTTGTCGGAAGCCGTTTCCCGCAGCATTCCGCCTGCGGCGGAAACCCCGTTTTCAGACGGCCTTCCCCATACCAATCAGCAAGAAAAGAACTTATGACGCAACAGAAAGAAGAATACGGCGCAGACAGCATCCAAGTCCTCGAAGGCTTGGAGGCGGTGCGCAAACGCCCGGGTATGTATATCGGCGACACGCAGGACGGCAGCGGCCTGCATCATATGGTATTCGAAGTGCTCGACAACGCCATCGACGAAGCCCTGGCCGGCCATTGCGACAAAATCAACGTGGTCATTCACGCCGACAATTCCGTGAGCGTGGCCGACAACGGTCGCGGCATGCCCACCGGCATCCACCCGAAAGAAGGCCGTTCGGCGGCGGAAGTCATCATGACCGTGCTGCACGCGGGCGGTAAGTTCGACAACAACAGCTACAAAATTTCAGGCGGCCTGCACGGTGTGGGCGTGTCGGTGGTAAACGCGCTGTCCGACTGGGTAACGCTGACCATCCACCGCGACGGTAAAGAGCATTTCGTCAAATTCGTCCACGGCGCGGCGGAAGAGCCGCTGAAAGAAGTGGGCGCGTCCGACAAAAAAGGCACGACCGTGCGCTTTCGCGCCAGCGAAACCACGTTCGGCAACATCGAATACAGCTTTGATATTCTGGCGAAACGCATCCGCGAATTGTCTTTCTTAAACAACGGTGTAGATATTGAGTTGACCGACGAGCGCGACGGCAAACACGAAAGTTTCGCGCTTTCAGGTGGCGTGGCCGGTTTCGTGCAGTACATGAACCGCAAAAAAACGCCGCTGCACGAAAAAATCTTCTACGCGTCGGGCGAAAAAGACGGCATGGGTGTGGAAGTGGCGATGCAGTGGAACGACAGCTATCAGGAAAGCGTGCAGTGTTTCACCAACAACATCCCGCAGCGCGACGGCGGCACACACCTGACCGCGCTGCGCCAAGTGATGACGCGCACGATAAACAACTACATCGAAGCCAACGAAATCGCCAAAAAAGCCAAAATCGAAACGGCGGGCGACGATATGCGCGAAGGCTTGACCTGCGTGTTGTCGGTGAAACTGCCCGACCCGAAATTCTCGTCGCAAACCAAAGATAAGCTGGTTTCCAGCGAAATCGGTCCCGTGGTGAATGAAGTCATCAACCAAGCCTTGACCGAATTTCTCGAAGAAAACCCCAACGAAGCCAAAACCATTTGCGGCAAAATCGTCGATGCCGCCCGCGCCCGCGAAGCCGCGCGCAAAGCCCGTGAAATCACGCGCAGAAAAGGCGTAATGGACGGCTTGGGCTTGCCCGGCAAGCTGGCCGACTGTCAGGAAAAAGACCCTGCTCTGTCAGAGCTTTACCTCGTCGAGGGCGACTCGGCGGGCGGTTCGGCCAAACAGGGGCGTGACCGCAAATTCCAAGCCATTCTGCCGCTCAAAGGCAAAATCCTGAACGTGGAAAAAGCCCGTTTCGAGAAAATGCTTGCCAGCCAGGAAGTCGCCACGCTGATTACCGCGCTGGGCGCAGGCATCGGCAAAGAAGAATTCAACCCCGAAAAACTGCGCTACCACCGCATCATCATCATGACCGATGCCGACGTGGACGGCGCGCACATCCGCACGCTGCTGCTCACCTTCTTCTACCGCCAAATGCCCGAACTGGTCGAGCGCGGCTACATCTACATCGCCCAGCCGCCGCTCTACAAAGCCAAACACGGCAAGCAGGAACGCTATCTGAAAGACGAGTTTGAAAAAGACCAATGGCTGCTCGGCCTCGCATTGGACAAAGCCAAACTGGTTTCAGACGGCCGCACCATCGAAGGCGAAGAACTGGAGCAGGCCGCCAAGCAGTTCCTGCTCGCCAAAGCCGCCATCGAACAGGAAAGCCGCGTCATCGACAATCTGGTGCTCAACGCCCTGCTGCACACCGAACCCGTAAGCCTCGAAACCGCAGACAGCACCGACGAAGCCATAGGCCGTCTGAATGCCCTGCTCGACGAAAAAGAAGTCGCCCTCGAGCGCGTCGAAGGCAGCGAAGGCCACCACTTCATCAAAATCACCCGCAAGCTGCACGGCAACGTAATGGTAAGCTACCTCGAAGCCAAATTCCTGAACAGCAAAGCCTACCAGACCATCAGCCAAACCGCCGAACGCCTGCGCGAACTGTCCGGCAAAACGCTGACGCTCGTCAAAGGCGACAACGAACAGGCCGTTTCCGGCTTTGAAGAAGCCCTCGACACCCTGATGACCGCCGCCCAAAAAGGCATGAGCATCCAGCGTTACAAAGGCTTGGGCGAGATGAACCCCGAACAGCTTTGGGAAACCACCATGGATCCGAACGTCCGCCGCCTGCTGAAAGTGCGCATCGAAGACGCCATCGCCGCCGACGAAGTGTTCGTCACCCTGATGGGCGACGAAGTCGAACCCCGCCGCGCGTTCATCGAAAACAACGCACTTGTCGCGCAGAACATTGATGCGTAAAGGGTTTTGAGGGTTTAAGTTTTAAAAAATCTGTTGTGAAAACAAAGGCCGTCTGAAAGTTTCAGACGGCCTTTTCTGTTTTCATACTTCCAATGGTTTCACGGCTGCAGGCTGTCGCACCCTAGATGTAAATGTTCTGTCCTGATAATACCGAATCTTCGATACTTTGGCAGGATGCGCCATACCTTCGTAGATAATGATTTCGCTGTCCTGACTCATGGCCTTCAGTTCCTGCGGCAGCATCAGCGCACGGCGTTCTTCGCTGATTGATACGCTGCGCTCACGTCCTCTGCTGACGTTTTGGCGGCGTACGGTGGTATAGCCGAGCATTTCGGAATATTCGTTGGCATCCTGCTGTTCTCTCGGTGTGTAGATGATTTGCAGGGCGTGGTTGGTAACGATGGTGCGGGCGTATTCTCTGCCGTAAACGGCATCCAATTGGGCGATGGATTGGATGATGGGGAACAGCCGGATGTTGTAACCCGCCATATAGCTGACGGCATGGGCGATGATATCGACACGTCCGATGCTGGTGAATTCGTCCATCAGCAGCAGGCATTGGTGCTGCAATTCTTTATTGTCTTGCGGCAGCTGCTTGGTATTTTGGTTGATGAGTTGCGAGAAGAACAGATTGACGATAACGCGGGATTCGGCCAGTTTGTTCGGCAGGATGCCGATGTAGATGGTCATTTTCTTTTTGCGCACGTCGGTCAATAGGAAATCGTCGGCAGAGGTGGCGGCATCAATAACGGGGTTTATCCAAGGGTTGAGCGGTTCTTTGAAAGTACCCATGATGGAGCCGAAAGTTTCTTTTTCTTGGGAAATCAGACCGGCAAAGGCGGTTTTGGCGGGGTCGCTGAGAAAATCAGCCTGTGACAATCCTTGGAAATAGTCTTTTAATTCTTGGCCGTTCCCTGAAGACAAGCGGTAGATTTCGCCCAGCGTACAGGCAGGTTTGACGGTCGCTTGTTTGGGATATTTTGCTTTGTACTGTTCGTGTTTTTCAAAGCAGTAAAGCGCAAAAGCCAAAAACGCATTTCTCGCCTGCGATACCCAAAACTTGTCCCTGTTGTCGCCGTCGGGATAAAGCATAGCCGCAATCGCCATCAAATCGGAAACCCGCTGGTTTTTGTCGGAAGACACATAAGTAAACGGATTCCAGCGGTGGGTTTTGCCGTCTTCGGCAAACGGATTGAACAAATACACTTCCT
>NZ_JBHCJY010000138.1:0-18645 GCF_041804105.1 Neisseria sp. | reverse complement strand
TGCGATGCCGAACCGTGTGAGAAAATCGGCGGCGTGCTGCATGACGGGCCAGTCGCTGTCGCTGCCCATGATGATGCCTACTTCTATCATGCGGGAATCCTTCCGGGAAATTGGGGGGAATATCAAGACCGTCTGAAAATTTTTCCGTTTATGATGAGACACCTGGTGCCAATAGTGTTAAAGAATGTTTGTTTTTACGTTGTAAGGTATTGCGTTAACAGGGTTTTTGCCGTTTAATTGCGCCTGTCGCAACATGCGGCATCCACTTTGTATGTGGCCACAACCACCGCTGCAATCTTCTTTCACTGACATTTCTCAAAGTAAGGACGAAACCATGAAAAAATCGCTGTTGGTTACTGCGCTGACAGGTCTTTTCTTAGCGGCCTGCGGCGGTGGTGAAAAATCATCACAGCCCGGTGCGGCGGCGGCAGATTCTGCCGCACAACAACCCGCAACAAATGCGCTGAATATCTATAATTGGTCAGACTATGTTGATCCGGCAACAGTGCAAGAGTTTGAAAAAGCCAATAATGTCAAAGTGCGTTACGATTACTACGACAGTAATGAAACTTTGGAAGCCAAAGTGCTTACCGGCAAATCGGGCTATGATCTTGTCGCACCGTCAATTGCCAACGTTGGCCGGCAAATCAAGGCAGGTGCTTATCAGGAAATCGATAAAAATCAGATTCCGAATTATAAAGAGATTGACCCTGAACTATTATCTCTGATGGCTCAGGTGGATCCGGGTAATAAATATGCCGTTCCTTATTTCTGGGGGATTAACACGCTGGCCATCAATAAAAAATTGGTCGCCAAAGCATTGGGCAGCGAAAAGCTGCCTGAAAACGAATGGGATTTGGTATTCAACCCCGAATATACGTCTAAGTTGAAAAATTGCGGTATCAGCTTTTTTGACAGCGCTACCGAACAAATTCCGCTGGCTTTGAACTACATTGGCAAAAATCCCAACAGTGAAAATCCGGAAGACATCAAAGCTGCAGTAGAAATGATGAAAAAAGTGCGGAAAGATGTGAAACGTTTCAGCTCTTCGGGTTATATTGACGATATGGCTGCCGGAAACCTGTGTGTTGCCATCGGCTACGGTGGTGATTTGAACATCGCCAAAAACCGTGCAAAAGATGCGAAAAACGGAGTTGAGTTGGCAGTGCTGACACCGAAAACAGGCGTGGGTATATGGATTGATTCGTTTATGATTCCGAAAGACGCGAAAAATGCCGCCAATGCTCATAAGTACATCAATTACACGCTGACTCCCGAAGTTGCCGCGAAAAACGGTAATTTCGTGACTTATGCTCCTGCAAGTCTGCCTGCCCGTAAGCTGATGGATAAAAAATACAGTGACGATGCCAGCATTTTCCCGAGTAAGGAAGTGAAGGATAAGAGCTTCGTTATCCTGCCGAAATCGCCCAACTCCAGTAAAATTGCCGTCCGTTTATGGCAAGGTTTGAAGGCAGGGCAATAAGGCCGTCTGAAAACACATTTGCAAAAAAGTACTGCGGTATGCGGTGCTTTTTTGTTGGGTTTGTAGTGTGCAAAATCTTTTTCCTTATCTCGGAAGAATCCGTTTTTATATCTAAAATTTATCGAGAGATTTTTTACTCCAAAAAATCGTAACAGGCCGTCTGAAAACTGTTTTCAGACGACCTACTGTATAGTGAAATGAATATGGTTGGTACATGGAATGGAAACCGGCAATTTAAGACCATATATTTTTCGGTTTGATTGCAGAAGAAAAAATATAAATACACTCTGGGATGCCGAAGTGTTTTTCAGACGACCAATATGCCGTCTGAAAAACGGTTTGCTGTTTTGGAAATGTATGAAAAAGCCCGATACGGAAATATCGGGCTTTTTGTTATCCAACTTGGGAAGTTTGGATAAGAACAGAATCCTTATTTTTTCTGACCGCCGGCTTCGGCAAAGTATTTCGAATGAATTTTGTCGTACTCCCCGCTCTCGCGTACTTTTTTCAGCGCGTCGTTCAGCATCTTCTGAGTAGCCGCATCGCCTTTGCGTGTGGCGATACCGTAACTTTCTTTGGTGAAGTCGGGTAAGGCAATGGTGGTAAATCCTTTGCTGGAATTGTTTTTTACATAGTTCAGAATCACGGCGCTGTCGCTGACCACCACATCCAAGCCACCGTTTTCCAATTCTTTGATAACCAACGGTACGGTTTCGAAACGGGCGATTTTCGGACTGCTGCTGCCGAGCATTTTCGATACGGTAAAGTCGCCGGTATAACCGGTTACAACACCGACTTTATTCAGTTTCTTCAAGTCTTCGGCAGACTTGACGTCTTTGCCTTTGGGAACGAGCACGATTTGCGTGATTTCAAAATACGGATCGGTAAAATCCATGGTTTGTTTCCGCTCGTCGGTAATGGTTACGCCAGACATTACCAAATCGGCATCGCCGTTTTGCAGCGCAGGAAAGAGACTGTCCCACGGCTGATGTTTGAATTCGATTTTGAAATTGCCGGCTTTGGACATGGCGGTCATCAAATCGACATCGAAACCTTCGATTTTTCCGTCGGGCGTGCGTGATTCAAACGGAGCAAATTCGGCATTGGTAACGATGCGGTAGACTTTATTGGGATCGGGTTTGGCTTCGCCGGTTTGGCTGCCTTGACCGCCGCAGGCGGAAAGGGCAAAGGCGGAACAGGCTACGGCGGTTGCCAGCCATTTGGTCAGGTTCATGCGGATTCCTTTTGCAGTTCGGTTGAGGGAAAGCAGGTAGTTTAGCAGATATTTACAGTGGGGCAATGTCGGTAAACGGCATTCGGATTCGGTAAGGCCGTCTGAAAACGGTTTCAGCATATCATACCTGTAATGCCATAGTCAGGGAAACGGTTTTTAAGTTGTTTAAAAAACATTGTGTTAATGAGCAAATAAAATCCGAACAGCAAATAATGCTTGCTTTGGCCGTGTGATTTTGGTTTAATGCACACTTCTCGAAAACGAGACGGCCAGATAGCTCAGTCGGTAGAGCAACGGATTGAAAATCCGTGTGTCGGCAGTTCGATCCTGCCTCTGGCCACCAAACCGCATTATGCGGTTATTTTTTTGTCTATTGTTAATGTTCGGTACTATTTCTTTGGGTGTGTTTAGTGCGGACAAATGATTAGAGATATGGAAATGGTGGCGGTAAAACAAAACCATTGAAACTACCCTGAAACCGTATCAATTTGTTTTTAGGCCGTCTGAAAAGTAAGGTTGTGCATGGATGTGATGTTAATGGCCTGCATAGGTAAGACGGGCTGCTCTAAATTTCCGTCATGCCGGCGCAGGCAAAAATTTATGCTTAACCGCTGGTTTAAACAAGCACTTATGAATATCGAAGTCAGATTTCCTCCTGTGCGGGAGTGACGAAAAATCAAGCATCAACGTAATCTCTAAACACAGCCACAAGTAATCAATGACTTTTATGATAGTGGATTTAAAATACTACTGTTAAGACAGTGTTGTAAAATGTGAAAATCATGAAAATTGTTGAAAAATAAGGTGTTGATTTGGTTCTGAGGGGCGTAAGGGCTTGTCCGGCAGACACCTTGGTCGGGAAAAAACGTATGCCGATTGGTGGTGCGTCGGACTTGTTTTATAATACCAGCCGTAACAGTGAAACCGTTCAACTGCTTTACTCGATAGTCGTCGTCAGCCGAACCGGCGGGTTGTCGGCGTTTCCTTTTGGGGAAAACGCCTGTTTTATAGCCTAACCTGTCCAAGCGGCTTTTATGGGTCAAATAATAAAATACCGGCGCACTTTTAGCCTTGTTTGAAAGTGCTGCACATTATTTAGAAACGGACAGGTTGAATCCATGAGTGTTGGATTATTAAGGGTTTTGGTACAGAGCCAGATTATCAACAACAGTCAGGCCGAGCAGTACCACAATGAATTGAAGGCCGGCAAGGCCGTGATGCCGATGCTGTTTGAAGGCGGCATTATTTCTCCTAAATCTTTAGGAGAGTTGGTGGCGCGCGTGTTCAGCTATCCTTTGCTGGATTTGCGCCATTTTCCGCGCAGCAATGTACTGACCGATGTGTTGACCGAAGAGCAGATGGTTCAGAACCGCTGCATTCCCATTTTCCGCCGCGGCCGTAAGGTTTTCCTGGCGGTATCTGATCCTACCCAAATCCAGAATTTCCAAAAAATCGCGTTTGCGTCGGGTATTTCCGTTGATTTGGTGGTGGTGCAGGATGATCAGCTCAGTTCATTTCTTGAATTTTTAGGACAGCGTTCCACAACCATTTTGAAAGAAATGAGTAAGGAGCATGAGGCCGCTGCGCCTGCTCAAGCGTTGTTTATCGATAATGAAGAAGCGGAAGATGGTCCGATTCCGCGGTTTATTCATAAAACGCTTTCAGATGCGCTGAATGCGGGTGCATCAGATATCCATTTCGAATTTTACGAACAGACGGCGCGGGTGCGTTTCCGCGTGGACGGCCAATTACGTGAAGTCGTGCAGCCTCCGGTTGCCGTGCGTGGACAGTTGGCATCGCGCATCAAAGTAATGGCACGTTTGGATATTTCCGAAAAACGTATTCCGCAGGACGGCCGTATCCAAATCGCTTTTCATAAGCACGGCCGGCCTACCGATTTCCGTGTGAGCACGCTGCCGACGCTGTTCGGCGAAAAAGTGGTAATGCGTATTCTGAACTCCGATGCGGCATCTTTGAACATCGACCAGTTGGGCTTCGAGCCGTTTCAAAAAGAACTGCTGTTGGAAGCGATTCACCGCCCTTACGGGATGGTGCTGGTTACGGGGCCGACCGGTTCGGGTAAAACGGTGTCGCTTTATACCTGTCTGAACATTCTCAATACCGAGGGGGTTAATATTTCCACGGCCGAAGACCCTGCGGAAATTAACCTGCCCGGCATTAATCAGGTAAACGTAAACGACAAACAGGGATTGACCTTTGCGGCTGCATTGAAATCTTTCCTGCGCCAAGATCCGGACATCATCATGGTGGGCGAGATTCGTGACTTGGAAACAGCGGATATTGCCATCAAAGCCTCGCAAACCGGCCATATGGTGTTTTCGACGCTCCATACCAATAATGCGCCGGCAACGCTGTCGCGTATGCTGAATATGGGGGTGGCGCCGTTCAATATCGCGAGTTCGGTCAGTCTGATTATGGCGCAGCGTCTGTTGCGCCGTCTGTGTCCGAACTGTAAAACACCCGTGGAGCGTCCGCCCGTGCCGGCGCTGAAAAAAGCCGGTTTTACCGACGAAGATTTGGCCAAGGATTGGACGATGTACCGTCCGGTCGGTTGCGATACCTGCCGCGGTAAGGGTTTTAAAGGACGTGCCGGTGTGTATGAAGTCATGCCGATTACCGACGAAATGCAGCGCGTGATTATGAATAACGGCACGGAAGTCGATATTCAGAAAATGGCTTATCAGGAAGGCATGGTCGATTTGCGCCGTGCCGGCCTGTTGAAAGTGATGCAGGGGCTGACTTCTTTGGAAGAAGTGCTTGCCAATACCAACGATTAAGGTTTGCCGGTCTCCGCTTTGCCGAAGAGGAGGCCGGCAGACTCTGATACAACCGACGACTAAAATAATTTTTAAGGGGTAAACATGGCTCAGACCAAGCCTATGGGTGCGAAAGCCCAAAAAGACAAGGGTAAACGTTTTACGTTTGAAGGCAAAAACATCGAAACCGAACAGCTTGTTCGTGGCGAGGTGGTTGCGAAAGACGAGGAAGAAGCACGTAAAAAACTTCAGCGTCGCGGCATCAAACCATTGCGCATTAGTAAAGCGAAAGCCGTTCGCAAAAAACGCATCACTCAGGAAGACATTACCGTCTTTACCCGCCAGTTGGCTACGATGATGAAAGCCGGTTTGCCGTTGATGCAGGCGTTTGAAATCGTGGCGCGCGGCCATTCCAATCCGTCGATGACGCAAATGCTGATGCAGGTGCGTGCCGAAGTGGAGCAGGGCAGTTCGATGGGTAAGGCTTTTTCCGCCCATCCGAAATATTTCGACCGTTTCTACTGCAATCTGGTAGCGGCAGGCGAAGCGGGCGGTGTCTTGGAGTCATTGCTGGACAAACTGGCTGTTTATAAAGAAAAAACCCAAGCCATCAAGAAAAAGGTAAAAAGCGCATTGACTTATCCGATTGCGATTGTGGTGGTGGCCATTGTATTGGTATTCGTAATGATGGTATGGGTGCTGCCTTCATTCGGCCAGGTGTACGAAAGCATGGGTGCGGAGCTGCCCGGCCTGACGCAAATCGTGATGAACATGTCCGATTTCATCGTGAAATACGTATGGGTGATCGTTATCGGTGCTGCGCTGGCGTGTTTCGGTGTGTTCCAATGGTATAAAAAATCCCCTGCGCTACAAAAACGCGTTGATGCCTTTTTGCTGAAGTTGCCGATTTTCGGCCCGATTGTGCAGAAGGCCACCATTGCCCGCTGGTCTCGTACCACGGCCACTTTGTTTGCCGCCGGTGTGCCGTTGGTGGAGGCACTCGATTCCGTTGCCGGTGCGGCGGGCAATATTCTGTATGAAGAAGCCACACAGGACATCCGTTCCAAAGTAACCCAAGGCTTGTCGTTGTCTTCCAGTATGCAGGCAACCGATATGTTCCCGAACATGGTTCTTCAGATGGCCTCTATCGGCGAAGAAGCCGGTTCGCTTGACGAGATGCTGGACAAGGCTGCGGAATTTTATGAAGACGAAGTCGATAATGCCGTTGCACAACTGTCTTCCCTGATGGAGCCTATCATCATGGTGGTACTCGGTTCGATTATCGGTGTGATTCTGGTGGCCATGTATCTGCCGCTGTTCAACCTCGGTAATGTGGTCGGCGGCTGATATGGCAGGCTTCTTATCGGATTTGTCCCAAGCACTCGCGCCGTTTGCCGTTCCGTTGGCGGTGGTGCTGGGACTCTTAATCGGCAGTTTTCTGAATGTGGTGATTTACCGCGTGCCGGTAATGATGGAGCGCGGTTGGACGCTGTTTGCAAAAGAACACCTGAACCAGCCGCTGACAGAAGAAGAACAGCAGCCGTTCAATCTGGTCAAGCCGGATTCCCGCTGCCCGAAGTGCCATGCGCCGGTTAAGGCGTGGCAAAATATCCCTGTGATCAGTTACCTGATGCTCGGCGGCAGATGCGCCACCTGCAAAACGCCCATCAGCAAGCGTTACCCCCTCATCGAACTGCTTACCGGCATTCTGTTCGGTTTGGTGGCATGGAAATACGGTTGGAGCTGGATTGCTTTCGGCGGCTTGGTCTTTACCGCGTTTTTAGTGGCGCTTACCTTTATCGACGCCGATACCCAATACCTGCCCGATTCGATGACGCTGCCTTTGGTATGGCTCGGTTTGCTGTACAACATCAACGGTGCTTATGTGCCCCTTGCTTCCGCAGTTTGGGGGGCAGTGTGCGGCTATATGAGCCTGTGGCTGTTGAATTATACGTTTAAGCTGATTACCGGCCGCCAAGGTATGGGCGGCGGCGATTTCAAGTTGTTGGCCGCATTGGGCGCATGGCTTGGTGTGGCGGTGTTGCCGGTATTGGTGTTTATGTCGGCATTGGTCGGATTGCTCGGTGCGCTGGTTATGCGCATCGCCAAAGGGCAGCAGTTTGCTTTCGGTCCCAGTTTGGCCGTGTCGGGTCTGATTATTTTTCTGGCGCGCGACCACGTGGCGGCAGGGATCAACTGGTGGTTGGCTTCATCCGGATTCTGAGTCTCCGTTTGATGCTGTGATTTAAAAATACCTTGCAGACAGCCTGTCGCACGGTTATCTTTTCAGACGGCCTTATCCGCGCGGTAAGGCCGTCTGAAAACTTTCTGCCGACGGCACAACCATCGGCTTGAAACCGTTTATCCGAATAGGGCGGATAAACTTTGAAAAACGGTGCGGCGGTTTTCCGGTTGCTGCCATCCCGTGCAGGCGGAAGCCTGCGTTTGGGTTTTACAGGAATAGCCGTTTTACAGGAAAGACGGATTTTCGTGCCGACAGCCGAAACGGACAGCCAAGTAAACGGTTTCCGTTGAGACGGCAAAATACGTTTTCATCCCGCAAAAAATACGGAGTAAGGCAAGCAATGACCATATGGATAGGGCTGACGGGCGGAATCGGCAGCGGCAAAACCCGAACGGCGGAAATATTCGCCGGATTCGGTGTGCCCTGCATCGATGCCGATGCGGTCAGCCGCGCGCTGACGGCTGAAAACGGGCGGGCATTGCCGGCCATACGGCAATGTTTCGGCCGTGTCGTGTTTGACGGAATAGGCCGTCTGAACCGTGCCGCATTGCGCGAAGAAGTTTTCAGACGGCCTGAATCGAAAGCAGTCTTGGAAGCCTTGATGTTTCCGCTGATATTGGAAGGCATTGCCGATCAACAACATCGGCAGACAAATGCGGTGTACGGCATCATCGATATTCCGCTGTTGGTGGAAAAACCCGCTTTCCGAGCCTTGGCTGCCCGCGTATTGGTGGTGGATGTGCCGGAAGACGTGCAGATTCTGCGCGTGCGGCAGCGCAGCGGTTTGGCCGAAGAAGAAGTCCGCCGCATCATGGCCGCCCAGGCATCCCGCCGCGACCGCCTGCTTGCTGCCGACGATGTGTTGTGCAACGATGGTACGGTAAATGAATTGGCGGAAAAGGCCGTCCGTCTGAACCGCTATTACCAAGCCGTTTTCAGCGCAGCCAAAACCGATGCCTGCCCTTTTCAGACGACCTGATGTGGGTGCGGGTAAATTTTGAAAACATGAGTTTATGAATATCGGCAAAGGATTTCCGCTTGTGCGGGAATGACGGTATCGGTACCGTCAACGCATTATCCGAACACAGCCGTTTGTTATAGGAAAGCGCATGAACAAACCCGTTACCGTCAAATGCCCGAACTGTGGTACCGCCGTCGAATGGCGTGCCGAAAGCATTTACCGTCCGTTTTGCAGCAAACGCTGCAAGCTCATCGATTTGGGACAGTGGGCAGACGAGAGCTATACCGTTGCCGCAGAAGACGAGCCGATGTCCGGTTTCGACGGCAACTTCCCGCCGCCGCGCCATTGATGCGTCTTGGAACGGCTTCGGTATCAGCCGCAGGCAGGGTTGTTGTCGGGCAAGATTTTTCACTTTAAGTACGGTTTTATCGAGCCTGTGGCCGACTTCCGACGACGATACCCTGCCTGTGCCGTGAGGCCGTCTGAAAACGGCAGACACACCGCCCGAGCCCGTTCAGACGGCCTGTTTTGCGTTAAAATAAACCTTTACCGAATTCCGAAAGCCAAACCATGTCTTACCAGCAAATCACCATCGCCGTAAACGACCATACCGCCGAACGTCTGGCCGACGCATTGATGGAACACGGTGCTTTGTCCGCCGCCATTGAAGATGCCTACGCGGGTACGGAGGGCGAGCAGCCGATTTTCGGCGAACCCGGTATGCCGTCTGAACAGGTTTGGCAGCAGAGCAAAGTCATCGCGCTGTTCGGCGCACACGACGACACCGCGCCGACGGTGGCCGCCGCCTGTGCCGACTGCGGCATCGATACGCCCGAATATACGGTCGAAATCCTGCCCGAACAGGATTGGGTGCGGCTGACGCAGGCGCAGTTCGACCCGATTCGGATTTCCGACCGCCTGTGGATTACCCCGTCGTGGCACGAGGCTCCCGATGCGGATGCAGTGAATCTGCAACTCGACCCCGGCCTTGCTTTCGGTACCGGCAGCCACCCGACCACGCGTCTGTGCCTGCAATGGCTCGACACCGAACTCAAAGGCGGCGAAAGCGTGCTTGATTACGGTTGCGGTTCCGGCATTCTTGCGATTGCCGCCTTGAAACTCGGTGCAGGCAGCGCCGTCGGCGTGGACATCGACGAACAGGCCGTCCGCGCCAGCCGCGACAATGCCGAACAAAACCAAGCCGATGCTGCGTTTTACCTGCCCGACGAACTGCCGGAAGGACAGTTCGACGTGGTGGTGGCCAACATCCTTGCCAACCCCTTGCGCCTGCTGGGGGAAATGCTCGCCGCCCGCACCAAACAAGGCGGCCGCATCGTATTGTCGGGCCTGCTCGACGACCAGGCGGAAGAACTCGGCGGAATATACGGGGAATGGTTCGACTTGGCTCCGGCACGCATCGAAGAAGGCTGGGCATGCCTGAGCGGCGTGAAGCGGTAGGAAGCGTGTTTGCCGTTCGGACAGCGCAAGTCGGTCGGATTCGTTGACCGGACGGCCGGGTTGGGATGATGCGTTGACGGCTGTGAATGCTGTCAACCAACATTAGTTAACACGCTGTACAAACACGGTATCCCATAAAGACCGCTTGAGGCCGTCTGAAAAATGTTCAGACGGCCTTTGTGCGGTTTCGGGCGGATGCGGCTTGCCGTTAAAGTGCCCGTCACAGGCCGTCTGAAGAACACACGGTTTTCAGACGGCCTTTTGTTTCGCTACCGGTATCGTGCGGATAAACTTTCGGCGCAGTAGCTTTCCGATTTTGTTTCGCTATAAAATCAGCTGTTTCCATCTGCCACTGCATACTGCGCCATGTCCGACCCGATTGCCGCCTTTCTCGACCATCTTTGGCTGACCGCCCGTCTCAGCCGCAACACGCTCGAAGCCTACCGCCGCGACCTTGAAAAAACCGCAGGCCGTCTGAATGTTGCAGGTTACGGTTGGCACGACACCGACGGCGCAGCGTTGGCCGAAGCCGTTTACCATCCCGACGACAGCCAAAGCACCCAGGCCCGCACGCTGTCGGCCTGCAAGCGTTTCTACGGCTGGCTCGAAGAAAACGGCAGCCGTAGCGACAATCCCACCCGACACCTGAAAAGCCCTTCGCAAGCCAAGTCTCTGCCTGTGCTGATTACCGAAAACCAAATCGACAGTTTGTTGTCCGCTCCCGATACCGACACCCCGCACGGCCTGCGCGACAAGGCGCTGCTCGAGCTGATCTACGCCACCGGCCTGCGCGTAACCGAGGCCGTGAAACTGCGTCTCAACGAAGCCGATTTGGCCAAAGGCATCATCAACACCGTCGGCAAGGGCAACAAGCAGCGCATCGTGCCGCTGGGTGCCGAAGCCGCCTACTGGATAGGCCGCTATCTTGCCGAAGCCCGCCCGCAGCTCTTAAAAAACAAAACGCTCGATGAAATATTCGTCAGCCAGAAGTGCACGGGCATTACCCGCCAGCTTGCCTGGATGATTGTGAAAAACTACGCCGAAGCCGCCGGTATCCGCAATCTCAGCCCGCACGGTTTGCGCCATGCGTTCGCCACCCATCTCGTCAACCACGGCGCCGACCTGCGCGTCGTCCAAAGCCTGCTCGGTCATGCCGACATCAGCACCACTCAGATCTATACCCACGTTGCCAACCAAAGGCTGAAAAGCATCGTGGAAGAACATCATTCACGAAACTGAAAGGTGGTGCGGCGTGAAACAGGTTCGGCATCCGGCTGGCGCAGGTCTGCATTTCCCGCAGATGATGCAAATGCGTGGATGACCGGCCCGCCGCTGATCCGCATCCGGTTGCCAAAACAAAGGCCGTCTGAACAGTTTTCAGACGGCCTTTACTCGGGCAAGAAGTGAAACGGCGGTTTACGCAAACGGCTGCAATTCGGGATTGATGTCGCTGCGCGCCAGATTGTTGGCGTAGTTGCACAGGGTGGCCAGCGCAACGCCGAGCACCACTTCCAATGCCTGCTGTTCGTTGTAGCCCGCATCGAAGAAGGCTTTCAGCTCGTCGTCGGATACATTGCCTTTGTTTGCCATCACGGCTTGGGTAAACAGCGCCAGACGGTTGAGTTTGGCATCGTCCAGTGCGGCGGTATTGCGCAGCGCTTCGATGGCTTGGGGTTCGAGCAGGTTTTTCTTGGTGCTCAAAGCGGTGTGGCCGGCTTTGCAGAAACCGCACTGGTTCAGCACGGCGGCGGTAATCTGCACCACTTCACGCTCGCCCGCGGTCAGGCTGGTGGTGGCATTGAGCGCGCCCACATCCTGATACATTGCCAGCGCGGCGGGGGAGTTGGCCAAAACGCCGATCAGGTTGGGCAGGAAGCCGTTGTTTTTCAAAGCGGTTTCCACGCGCGCTTTGGCGGCTTCGGGAGCGGTTTCCACGGTGTGTACGGTCAGGCGTGCCATATTGTTCCTTTGCTTGGGAAGTTGTCGAAAACCGCATTATAGTCAAGCAGGCCGTCTGAAAGCAAAAACCTTTGGGTATAAGCGCATACGCTTGCGGTAATATCGGGCGGGGTTTCAGACGGCCTGTGTTAAAATCCGCCCTGTCAAATCCCACCATCCACAGCGAGCGCACCATGGCAGGCAATACATTCGGACAACTCTTCACCGTAACCACCTTCGGCGAAAGCCACGGCCCCGCATTGGGCTGCATCATCGACGGCTGCCCGCCCGGGCTGGCTCTAACCGAACAAGACATCCAAACCGATCTCGACCGCCGCAAACCCGGCACCAGCCGCCACGTTACCCAACGGCGCGAAGCCGACGAAGTGGAAATCTTATCGGGCGTGTTCGAAGGCAAAACCACCGGCACCCCCATCGCCCTGCTCATCCGCAACACCGACCAGCGCAGCAAAGACTACGGCAACATCGCCCGCCAATTCCGCCCCGGCCACGCCGACTACACCTATTGGCACAAATACGGCACGCGCGACTACCGCGGCGGCGGCCGCAGTTCTGCCCGTGAAACCGCCGCCCGCGTGGCCGCAGGCGCAGTCGCCAAAAAATGGCTGAAACAGCAGTTCGGCACCGAAATCGTCTGCTGGGTAACGCAGGTGGGCGAAGTCGAAATTGCCTTTGAAAACGAAGATTTTATCGGTCAAAACCCGTTTTTCGCCGCCAACCAAAGCCAAATCGCCGAACTCGAAGCCTATATGGACAGCGTGCGCAAATCGCTCGATTCGGTGGGTGCCAAGCTGCACATCGAAGCGCGCAACGTGCCTGTGGGTCTGGGCGAACCGGTGTTCGACCGGCTCGATGCCGACATCGCCTATGCCCTGATGAGCATCAACGCCGTCAAAGGCGTGGAAATCGGCGACGGCTTCGGCGTGGTGGCGCAGCGCGGCAGCTGCCACGGCGACGAACTCACGCCGCAGGGCTTCAAATCCAACCACGCCGGCGGCATACTCGGCGGCATTTCCACGGGGCAGACCGTTACCGCCAACTTCGCCATCAAACCCACCAGCTCCATCGCCACGCCGCGCCGGTCCATCGACATCGACGGCAACCCCGTGGAAATCGCCACCCACGGCCGCCACGACCCCTGCGTCGGCCTGCGCGCCGCCCCGATTGCCGAAGCCATGCTCGCGCTGGTGTTGATCGACCACGCATTACGCCACCGTGCGCAGAATGCCGATGTGCGCGTCAGTACCCCCGATATTGAAAGGCGGTAACGCCCGCGTCAGGCCGTCTGAAAACGCCGCGTGCAGCGGATGCGTTCGCATTTTGCTAACGGTTCAGACGGCCTTAACGATGGCACGATGCAGCAAAGGCTGTTTGAAAAAGTGCGGTTGGAAAACCTGCCAATCCTGTTTTTGAACATACAGGCCGTCTGAAAAACATTTCAGACGGCCTTAACGATGGCATGATGCAGCAAAGGCTGTTTGAAAAAGTGCGGTTGGAAAACCTGCCAATCCTGTTTTTGAACATACAGGCCGTCTGAAAAACATTTCAGACGGCCTTTGCCAAAGACTGTGTCGGGATGAGGCAGTTTTCCGCCATTCCCGCTCAGGCGGGAATCCGGAGCTTTGACGCGAGAAACAAACCAATATTTTTAAGCGATGCCGCCATTTCGACATTCCGCATTCCCGCCTGCGCGGTAGCGGCGGGAGTGTGGGATCAATCCGCGAGCAACGGAATCCCCAAACAGACTTGCCGAACAGTAACACCGCTTGCCCCGCCGCCATGAGCGGCTGCCACAATATTACGGAAACATATGACTCAAAAAGCAAAATTTATTTTACTCGCAGCAATTATCACCGCAACCGCCGTGTTGGTTTTTACCGTATCCCCGACTGCCCGCACGCTTGCTTCGCTGGCGGTTTGCGCGCCGACAGGCGGAAAGTGGCACCATACCAAAGAATACTGTATCCGCCCCGACTGCCGCCAAAACGGAACGTGCGGTCTATCGGCAGGGCAGGACTGTCCGCATCCCGGCCTGAATGTCGGCGACCATTTGGACAAAGCATGGTTTGTTTGGGGCGAAGGCGTCAAACGCCCCGACGGACGCTACGAATGGTGGCATAAGGCGGGTAACTGGCCGTCTGCTATCGTTACCGTGGACAAAGAAGAAACCGTCACGGCCATCCGATGCCATCCGCAGGAATAGCTGCCGCCTGCGGTGCAGCGATTCCGTGCCGATAGAGCAAAAACCTAAAAACCCTTACCAAAACAAAAACTTTATAATACAATGCCAATCAGTTGTCCGCGCCGGAGCCTGCGCGGATTTGTTACACAGGATAACCAGCATGACACAAGAAACCGCATTGGGCGCTGCGTTGAAGTCGGCCGTCCAGACCATGAGCAAGAAAAAACAGACCGATATGATTGCCGACCATATCTACAACAAATACGATGTTTTCAAAAAATTCAAGCCCTTGGCCGTCGGCATCGACCAAGACCTTGTGGCTGCGCTGCCCCAGTTCGACCCTGCGCTTATCGCCCGCGTGCTGGCCAACCACTGCCGCCGTCCGCGCTATCTGAAAGCGCTCGCCCGCGGCGGCAAGCGTTTTGATTTGAACAACCGCTTCAAAGGCGATGTCAGCGCCGAAGAGCAGGCTGTTGCGGCCCAGCATCCGATGGTGAAAGAGGCGTTGGAAAAACAGGCCGAACGCAAAGCCGCTGCGGAAGAGGCAAAAGCGGCGGAAACCGAGAAGCTGGAACAGGATGCGGAAACGGCGGGCGAAGCCTCCGCCGTTGCGGAAACCGTGGAGAGCGCAGCGGAATAAACCGGCGTTTTGCCGCCGTAACGGATAAGGCCGTCTGAACATGGTTTCAGACGGCCTTTTGTTGTGTACGGCTAACGGATTCAAGCCCGCATCAGGCTTTGAGCAGTTCCTGCAGTTCGCCGGCTTCGTACATTTCCATCAGGATGTCGGAGCCGCCGACGAATTCGCCGTTGACATAAAGCTGGGGGATGGTCGGCCAGTCGCTGTATTCTTTGATGCCTTGGCGGACTTCGTCGTTTTCCAATACGTTGACGGTAACGTAGTCTTCGCAGCCTGCGGCATTGAGAATCTGCACGGCGCGGGAAGAGAAGCCGCATTGGGGGAACTGCTTGGTGCCTTTCATAAACAGCACCACGCGGTGGGTGGTTACGACTTCTTTAATCTGTTCTTGAATGCTCATGGTTTGTCCTTGTAAGGGATTGGCAGGAAAAAGAAAACGCCATTATACGCGCTTTGCCGCCGGCGGGAAAACGGTGTGCGGGCGTATCTTTATGAAGCGGGGGAAACCGTTTTTCCTTGCGTCGTGATGTTGTGTGGACAGGAATCCGGTGTTTAGGTTTTAAGTGTCGGTTCGGCTTGATGCGGGCTTGGACAATACTTTGGCGTTTCCGGATGAACGATTTGTGTACGGAGGCCAACAGGCGTTGCGCCAACGGATGCGGAGCCGTCCTGTCCCGAGGTTTTTGCCTGAACAGACGTGTCGCGGTTGCGGAGTATCCTGTCGAGTAGGGCGGGTTTGACAACGTAAATGTACCCGCTCAAGGCCGTCTGAAACCGTTCAGACGGCCTTGAGCGGAATGGAAAACCCGTTTTCAGACGGCCTGTTGCGCCAAAAACGCTTCCAGTTCTTCTTCAAACGGCATCCCGCTTTGCGCACCGGCTTTGGCAATCGACAGCGCGGCGGCGGCGCAGGCTTTTTTCACGGCGGAGGCCATACCGTCTTTCCAATATACGGCAAATGCGCCGTTGAAGGTGTCGCCCGCACCGGTGGAATCGACGGGGATGGCGCGGAATGCGGGTTGGTGGTGGATTTGGCCGTTTTCGTCGTTGTAGAGCGCGCCGTCCGAACCGATGGTCATCAGCACGGGGCAGCGGCTGCGGCGTATCATTTCTTCTGCCGACATCCCCGCAGGCAGGCCGAGGCTGCAGGCCAGCTCGGTGGTGTTGGGCGTGAGCAGCGTAACCAGTTCCAGCAGCTCTTCGGGCAGGCGTTGCGCGGGCGCGGGGTTGAGTACGAACGGTTTGCCGTGTTTCGCAGCCAGTTTTGCGGCGGTTATCACGCAGTCCATCGGGATTTCGAGCTGGGCGAGCACCACGTCGGCTTCGGCGATGCGGGATTCGGCGGCTTCGACATCGGCGGGTGTCAGGCCGGAATTGGCACCCGGCACCACGATAATCTGGTTTTCGCCGTCGGCCACGGTAATGTTGGCCATGCCGCTGGGCAGGTCGGGCAGGGTTTTGACATAGTCGGTATTGACGCCTTCGCGGTTGAGCACGGTCAGCAGCTCGTAGCCGAAACCGTCGTCGCCCACCGCGCCGACCATGGTAACGTCGGCTCCCAAACGCGCCGCCGCCACCGCCTGATTCGCGCCTTTGCCGCCGCTGTAACGTTGGAAATCCGTGCCCATCAGCGTTTCGCCGATGTCGGGAAAACGCCGGCATTGGGTAACCATATCCATGTTGATGCTGCCGACCACCGTAATTTTTGCGCGGTACATAATCTGTTCCTTCTTCTGTTGTTCTGCCGTCCGGATGTTTCAGACGGCCTGACGTTTGTTTATGTTGCGGGTTATTATACTGTGTTTATGATAATGCCGTTTATCTAATTTTTATACCGTTAATCTCGGATGAGCGGATTATATAGCAAGTTATATTCGTTTTGCATGAAAATAACACTGCAACGGGCACGGTTTGTTGCTTTTATGTTTCAGACGGCCTTTACGGGCGGTTTGTAAGCATGATTGATGATGGAGATTGCCGCAAAGTAGCGGTCGGATAAGTTGCGGTTCATGCGGTCGGTAAAACAGCTCGTAGGTACGGTTAGCCCGTTGGCGGGCGTAACCGTACGCAACGGCGGATACCGGTGAATAAAGGCCGTCTGAAATTATTTTCAGGCGGCCTTTTCGATACCTTTTCTAAATAAAGAACAGTTTTGATGAAACAGCGGCCGGATAAATTGCGGTTCATACTGTCGGTAAAGCCGCCCGTCGGACGGTTTGACGCATGGGAAACCGATATTTTTTCGGTAACGCAGCGGTTCAACATTCTGGATTCCCGCCTGCACGGGAATGACGGGTACGGTTTTTAGACGGCCTTTTACCCGTACCTGTTTTTCAGACGAATCAAGGCCGTCTGAAAACCCTATCAAATTTTCAGACGGCCTTTCATTTCAATTTTCAAGTTGGAATCAAATATCCACTTCCGCCGTATCCCCCTCGGCTTCCATCCACGCCCGGCGGCTGGCGGCTTCGCCTTTGCCCATCAGTTTCACGAAAATGCCGTGGGTTTCTTCGAGCGCGCCGTCGGGAATCTGTACTTGCAGCAGGCGGCGGGTGTCGGGGTGCATGGTGGTGTCTTTGAGCTGGTCGGGGTTCATTTCGCCCAAGCCTTTGAAACGGCTGATGGAATAGGCCGTTTCTTTCACGCCTTCGCTTTGCAGCCGCTCCAGAATGCTGTCAAGCTCGCCTTGGTCGAGGGCGTAGAGTTTGCGTGCGGGTTTGCTCTTGCCCTGCGCGTTCACGTCCACGCGGAAGAGCGGCGGTTGGGCGACATAAATATGGCCGTCTGAAACCAGCTTGGGGAAGTGGTGGAAAAACAGGGTAAGCAGCAGTACTTGGATGTGCGAGCCGTCCACGTCGGCGTCCGACAAAATGGCGATTTTGACGTAGCGCAGGCCGCTCAAATCAGGGTTGTCGCCCGCGCCGTGGGGGTCGACGCCGATGGCGACGGAAATATCGTGGATTTCGGCGTTGCCAAACAGTTGGTCGGGGTGGACTTCAAAGCTGTTGAGCACTTTGCCGCGCAGGGGCAGGATGGCTTGGGTGGCTTTGTCGCGCGCGAGTTTGGCGGAGCCGCCGGCCGAATCGCCTTCCACCAGAAACAGCTCGTTTTCGCGGATGTCTTCGCTTTCGCAGTCGGTGAGTTTGCCGGGTAGCACCGCCACGCCGCTGCCTTTTTTCTTTTCGATTTTCTTCACCGAGCGCATCCGCGCCTGTGCCTGCCGGATGGCGAGTTCGGCGATTTTTTTGCCGGCTTCTACGTTTTGGTTGAGCCACAATTCGAGCGGGTCGCCCGACACCGCGGCCACCAGTTTGAGCGCGTCGCGGTTGGTGAGTTTGTCTTTGGTTTGGCCTTGGAACTGCGGGTCGAGCACGCGGGCGGACAATACGAAGGCCACGCGGCCGAATACGTCGTCGCTTTGCACTTTCACGCCGCGCGGCAACAGGTTGTGGTGGTTGATAAAGTTGTTCACCGCTCCGAATACGGCCTGTTTCAGCCCGGCTTCGTGGGTGCCACCCAGCGGGGTAGGGATCAGGTTGACGTAGCTCTCGCTGTTGCACACGCCGTCTTCCAGCCAAGTGAGCGCGAAAGCCGCGCCTTCGCCGACGGCGAAATCGCTGTCGTGGCCGTTTGAAATATAGTTTTCGCTGGCAAACACCGGCACGGCTTCCTGCGCTTCGCTGATTAAGTCGAGCAGATAGCCCTT
>NZ_JBHCJY010000137.1:0-10170 GCF_041804105.1 Neisseria sp. | reverse complement strand
GTGGAGATGGCGATGCCGAATTCTTTTGCGGCTCTACGAATCGTCCATCCTTGACGGAGTTTTTTGAGCACGAGTTGTTTGAAGTCTTGTGAATAGGCCATGGTGGAATTGTATCGAATAATATGTTTATTTGCTATAAAACCGGATTCCCTACTGAGTGAGAGCGGCATCCCGCCACAACCAAATTCCTTTCCTAAAATACCGTTCTTTCAGATAAAAACGCTTGCAGAAATTTAAGTGGATTTCACTATAAATTTATTTATATTTATAAAATAACCCTGATTTTATAAAAATAATCCGCGTATTTTAAAAATTTTCCCTGTTTCAAAAAACAAATTCCATCTTTTTTGCGCTTGCAGAACATTCTGCCGGAGACTAGAATCCGCACATTCGTTTATTTCTTAACCGTTTCAGACGGCATAGACAGGCCGTCTGAAAAAACCATAAAAAACAAGGTTTACCATGCCGCTTACCCCGATTTACAACTTCTCCGCAGGCCCTGCCGTTTTGCCCGAATCCGTTTTGCGTACCGCACAGAGCGAAATGTTCGACTACAACGGCACAGGCTTTTCCGTGATGACCATGAGCCACCGTTCCGACGTGTTCGCCAGCATCCTGTACCACGCCGAACAGGATCTGCGCCAACTGATGGAAATTCCCGACAACTATAAAGTATTGTTTTTACAGGGCGGAGCAAGCGCGCAGTTCAACCAGGTCGTGATGAATTTTGCCGAAGGCTTCAAACGCGTGGATTCGGTGGTAACGGGCAACTGGTCGCAAATCGCCCATTCTCAGATGGGCAAACTGTCCGACTGCACCATCCATTTGGCCGCAGACGGCAGGGAATTCCACTACCAAAACCTGCCGCCGGTATCGTCTTGGGACATCGACAAAGATTCGGCCTTCGTGCATTTCGTGATCAACGAAACCGTACACGGCCTGCAATACCGCGAAGTACCGAAGCTGGAAAGCGGCATGCCGCCGCTGATTTGCGACATGTCGTCTGAAATTCTGTCGCGCAAAATCAATGTTTCCGATTTCGGCGTGATCTACGCGGGCGCACAGAAAAACATCGGCCCTTCCGGCGCGACCATCGTGATTATCCGCGAAGACCTGCTCGAGCGCTGCTCCGACCGTGTGCCCGACGTATGGAACTACAAATCCCACGTCGAAAAACAGGGCATGTACAACACCCCCGCCACCTACCCGATTTACATCGCAGGCTTGGTGTTCCGCTGGCTGCAATCCCACGGCGGTGTGGAGCAGATGGAAACCATCAACACGCTCAAGGCCAAAACGCTCTACAGTGCCATCGACGGCAGCGGCGGTTTCTACCAAAACCACGTCCACCCCGGCGCTCGCTCGAAGATGAACGTGATTTTTACCACCGGCGATGCGTATTTGGACGAACTGTTCGCCCAAGAATCCACCACCCGCGGCCTGCAACTGCTGCGCGGCTACAAATCGATGGGCGGCATGCGCGCCAGCATCTATAACGCGATGCCGTTGCAAGGCGTAGAGGCATTGATTGACTTCATGAAGGAATTCCAACGCCGCTACGGTTGAGTTCCCGTCAGAACAAAAGGCCGTCTGAATATTTTTCAGACGGCCTTTTGTTCTGACGAAAAACCGTTCACAGCAGTCTTCCAGATTTGCGATACCGCCATTTCCGCACAGACGGAACAACCTGCCGCTTTCAAAAAAAACGGTTTTCTTTCAATTGCCTGCAGAATTCCGCACAAATACTCCCCTTCCCCCGGCGACCACGAAACCACCCCGTCCTTCCGCACATCCGGCAGGCCGCAGCACAATCCGTCTCCCGCCTTAAGCCTGCTTTTTATGGCATAATACCGACTCCCCCGAGCGCATCCGATGCCGTCTGAAAACAATAATCCGACACACGGCAACCGCGCGTTTTTCATGAATTTTTCAGACGGCCTTTTGCGGCCGCCTGCTTCGGAAAGCATCCCCATGAACCCGTTCTCATCACTCGGTTTGAGTACCGAAATCGTCGCCGCCCTCACCGAACAGGGCTACGAAAACCCCACCCCCATTCAGGCCGCCGCCATTCCCAAAGCCTTGGCCGGCCACGACCTTTTGGCCGCTGCCCAAACCGGCACGGGCAAAACCGCCGCCTTCATGCTGCCGAGTTTGGAGCGTTTGAAACGCTACGCCACCCCCAGCACCTCGCCCGCCATGCACCCCGTGCGCATGCTCGTGCTGACCCCCACCCGCGAGCTGGCCGACCAAATCGACCAAAACGTGCAGGGCTACATCAAAAACCTGCCGTTGCGCCACACCGTGCTCTTCGGCGGCGTGAATATGGACAAGCAACCCGCCGACCTGCGCGCAGGCTGCGAAATCGTGGTCGCCACCGTCGGCCGCCTGCTCGACCATGTCAAACAGAAAAACATCCATTTCAACAAAGTCGAAATCGTGGTGCTCGACGAAGCCGACCGCATGCTCGACATGGGCTTCATCGACGACATCCGCGCCATCATGCAGATGCTGCCCAAACAACGCCAAACCCTGCTGTTTTCGGCCACCTTCGCGCCGCCCATCCGCAAGCTCGCGCAGGATTTCATGAACAGCCCCGAACAGGTGGAAGTTGCCCCGCAAAACACCACCAGCGCCAACGTTGAACAGCACGTTATCGCCGTCGACACCGTGCGCAAACGCAACCTGCTGGAACGTTTGATTGTCGATTTGCAGATGAACCAAGTGATTGTATTCTGCAAAACCAAGCAGAGCGCCGACCAAGTCAACCGCGACCTTCAGCGGCGCGGCCTGTCCGCCCAAGCGATTCACGGCGACAAATCGCAGCAGACCCGCCTCGAAACCCTCAACGCCTTCAAAGAAGGCAGCCTGCGCGTTTTGGTGGCCACCGACGTGGCCGCCCGCGGCCTCGACATTTCCGGCCTGCCCTTCGTCATCAATTACGAACTGCCCACCCAGCCCGAAGACTATGTGCACCGCATCGGCCGCACCGGCCGCGCAGGTGCCGACGGCGTAGCGATTTCGCTGATGGACGAAAACGAGCAGAAAATGTTCGAAGCCATCAAAGCGCTTACCGGCAACAACATCACCGTCGAACGCATCGAAGGCTTCGAACCGCGCTGGATGGACGGCGGTGTATCCGCCGCACCAGCACCCGCAGGCAGTACACGCAGGGAACGCCGCGAACGCGAGCCCCGCAATGCCCGCGAAACGCCCAAACGCGACAAAAACACCGCCGCCAAAGGTACCGACGCAGGCGCGGTCTGCACCAAAATCGCAGGAAGAAGCCGCCGCAGCCGCCACGAACGCCAGCCCTGCGCCCTGCTCCAACCCGATTACGGCGTATAAACGGATGATTGAAATACAAGGCCGTCTGAAAAGATTTTTTCAGACGGCCTTTGTTCGCGGCTGTGTCTGCATCGTATTGACGGGTGCGTACCGTAAACAGCCGCCATTCCCGTGCAGGCGGGAATCCGCGGCAAACATTCACCAGCCGATGAATAAAAACGGTAAAAAAGGCCGTCTGAAAAAGTTTTTCAGACGGCCTTGTTCCTTACGGCAGGTATCCGGTACAGCCTATGCACCCCAAAATACATGACCCAGCCACACGCCGAGCAATGTAAACAGGATGGCCAGCGCACACCCCAGCTTCGCCACCACGCCGATGATGAAGCCGATAAACGTGCCGATGCCGACCTTGCCGGCCGACCAAATGTCTTTGCGTGCCAAAAATTCACCCGCGCCCGCGCCGACCATCGGCCCCAAAAGCAAACCGGGCAGCGAGAAGAACACGCCGACGATGCCGCCGATAAAAGCGCCCCAAAGTGCCTGTTTGCTTGCTCCCGTAAACTTCGCGCCGAGCAGTCCCGCCACATAGTCCGTGGCCATGCCGACGGCGGCGACGATGCCGAGCGACACCAGCGTTGCCGTGCCGAAAATCTGATAATCCCCCGCCCAAGCCAGCAGCCACGCGCCCGCAAACATCAGTCCCAACCCGGGGATGGCGGGATAAATCGTACCCAACAGGCCGACGAGCAGGGCAATCAGTCCGAGTGTAATCAGCAGAGCGGTCATATGTTTCCTTTTCTTTTGAATGGTTTCAGACGGCCATATATGGCCGTCTGAACTTTTTTCCAGTAGCCGAACGGTTTCTCTTTTCCAAAGGCTGTCCGGATAATGCGTTGACAGCAGATCAAACGGATTTCGCCAACTGCCGCCGCCCGCACAGGAATCCATACTTGAAATCCGGCATCCTGTACTCTAAGCCAGTACCGGTCAGCTTCCCGCCTGCGCCGGAATGACGGACAAACAAAGCATCAACGCAATATCTCCACCGCTTTTCCCAAACAAGCCGTTCAGACGGCCTGTTTCTCCAGCCGCACGATTTTCATGTCCAGATTGCGCCGCCCCCAAGCGGTTTTGTACAGCAGCCTCAGCCACAGCGGATAACGGTGTCCGCACGCAGCATACAGGTTGTGCACCGCCGCCGTCTCCAACCCCGGCAGCAGCTTGGCGGCATCTTCCGGATCGGGCACGCCCCACTTGAATTCAGGGCGCGATGCCTCGTCCAAATTCCTGAGCGCATCGTGTTTCGCCGCCTTTTTCACGCCGAAGCCGCTCATCAGGTCGGCCACCAACACCGCCTGCGGCAGCACACGCCACAGCATTTCGAAAAACGCGCGCACCTGCGGTTCGCCGAAATACATCAATACGCCCTCAACCACCACCAGCACAGGCTTTCCGTGTGCCGCCGCTTCCCGCGCCCATTCCTCGTCGAACAGCGAACCCTCAAGATAGCGGTTGCCCGATTCCGGCAGCAAACGGCGGCGCACCGCCATCACCTCGGGCAAATCCAAATCATACCAAGCCGCCACCGGCGGCCTGCCCACACGCTCGAAGCGCGCGTCCAACCCCGCCCCGAGCTGCACCACCACCGCATCATGGTGTATGGCGAGAAAACGGCGCACCTCGCCGTCAATTACCGCCGCCCGCCCGCAGCAGCCGATTTGCGACATCTTGGCCGATTCAAAACGGCTGAAATCGTAATCGATTAAATCCAGCATCCGCGCCGCTTCTTCATCCCGCAACAACGCATCCGCACGCCGGTATTCCACCGCTTTGGCCCACAGCGGAATCAGCAATGTTTCCGACAAACCGCTGAAATCGGCGGGACTGACTTTGCCATCCATCATATTTCTCCCTGTTATCAACCACTTGCATGATAACGCAAAACCGACGGCCTTTTTGCAAGGCAAGGTAAAGGCCGTCTTGAACAAAGTTTTTTAGACGGCCTCGCTGTGTTTAATGATGGCTCTAAATAACAGGGCTTACCTTCAACCAACCGCTACCGTCATTCCCGCGCAGGCGGGAATCCAGTGTTACAGGCTTCTGTTTCTGAACCAAACATCGATTTCCTGCCGTTTCCAGCCTGGATTCCCGCCTGCGCGGGAATGACAATGGAGCAGGCTGTTTTACCGTTTCGAGAATGACTGCGGGAACGGACTGCTTTTCGATATTTAAAAACCGCTTGATACCGCCCGTTTTCAGACGGCATCCGTACAAATCAGGCTATAATACGGCGTAATGACCACCGTTTCCCTGCACGAACCATCATGAAACTGCCGAAAACACCCCGAACCCTCATCCTCCCCGCCCTGCTCTGCTTCGGACTGAGCGGCTGCGTGGTCGGCGCCGCCGTCGATTTGGCCGCCACCACCGTCATGACCGCAGGAAAAGTCGCCGTAAAAACCACCGGCGCGGTGGTCAAAGCCGCCATTCCCGACGGCGACAAAAAAGACAAAAAAGAAGAACGGGAAAAAGAAGAACAATCCGACGATTGATATTTTCGTCCGCAACAACAGGCCGTCTGAAAACGTTTTTCAGACGGCCTGTTGTTGCTTTTAATCATGGCACCGGAACAAGAACACGGGATTGGTTAAAGGTTTTCAGACGGCCTGACTGCTTTCAGCCATCCAAGGGTACGGGCTCGAACAACGTTTTTTCAGACGGCCTTGCCGTATTTAGCGGCCTCCAAATACGAAATTCACACACCTTCAACCCGCACCCGCTACCGTCATTCCCGCGCAGGCGGGAATCCAGCGTTACCGGCTTCGGTTTCTGCGCAAAACATCGGTTTCTTACCGTTTCACGCCTGTGCGGGAATGACGATGAGCAGGCTGTTTTGCCGTTTCGGGAATGACAGCAGGAACGGACTGTCTCACGACATTTCATCTCCGCTTGCGGCAATGCAAAACAAAACGGCAAAGGCCGTCTGAAAATATCATTTCAGACGGCCTTTGGTTTTTTAAGATTCCGGTTTACGCCTTTTTTGGATCAAGCACGGCAATACCGGTGCGCAACCTTTCCCATGCAAGATCCGTGAAATCGTGAAAAGCATTCCATAACGCGTCTTCGCTCATCACGCTGTATTCGCCTTGCGTTTTTAAATCAACGGTTTCGCCGTTTTCAATCCGTGCGTAAAAATCCTGATATTCGCCTTCGAAATAAAATTGTTCCAACTCATGCATGATGTCGCGGCTGCGCTGCCAGTCTTTTTGTGCGGCCTCAAGTTTGGCCTGCAAATCAAGCCATTCGCGGTAGAGCGATTGGATACGGTCGATTGTCGGCTGCATATCGGGTTGCATATATTGCCTTTAAGAATCAAATCAGTAATGTGGTTTCGGTTTCGAATGGTTCAGGCCGTCTGAAAATAAAAGGTTCTGGATATTTTGTCAGTATTTATTTTTCGTTATTCCCGTGTAGGCGGAACTCCGGAATGGCAGGCTTCGGTTTCCGTACAAAAATCGGGCTCTAATCATTCAAGTTTGGATTCCCGCCTGCGCGGAAATGACGATAATCGGGAATGACGGCGGCTATGAAGCCAGTCGGTTATCAGCAAAACAACCGGATACGGCTGTTTTATTTTCCCTCGGATAAGGCTTCGTTATCCAATTCTTTCAACCAAGCCAGCTTCTCGCCGATTTTGATTTCCAGCCCGCGCGGAACGGGTCGGTAGAAATCGGGTTCGTCCATGCCGTCGGGCATATAGGTTTCGCCGGCGGCGTAGGCGTGCGGTTCGTCGTGGGCGTAGCGGTATTCGCGGCCGTAGCCCAGTTCCTTCATCAGCTTGGTCGGAGCGTTTCGCAGGTGTACGGGCACTTCGTCGCTGGCGTTTTCCTTCACGAAGCGGCGCATTTCGTTATACGCGTTGTAGCCCGCGTTGGACTTGGCGGCGGCGGCGAGATAAAGCACGGCCTGCGCCAGCGCCAGTTCGCCTTCGGGCGATCCGAGCCGTTCGTAGGTTTGCGCGGCTTCGTTGGCGATGGCGAACGCGCGCGGGTCGGCCAGGCCGATGTCTTCCCACGCCATGCGCACGATGCGGCGGGCGAGATAGCGCGGGTCGGCGCCGCCGTCGAGCATACGGCAGAACCAATACAGCGCGGCGTTGGGATGCGAGCCGCGCACGGATTTGTGCAGGGCGGAGATTTGGTTGTAGAAACTTTCGCCGCCTTTGTCGAAGCGGCGGATTTGCGCGCCCAAACTGTCGGCCAAAAATGCCGCATCCAGTTCTTTCAGACGGCGCGTATCGGCGGTGCGCAATAATTGTTCCAATAAATTCAACAGCCTGCGTGCGTCGCCGTCGGCCGTACCGATGAGCAGTTCCAATGCGTCATCCGTTATCGAAAAGCCCTGATATTCGGGCAAAGCCAGCACTTTGGCGGCCAACTGCTTCAAATCGTCGGGAGACAGCGACTGCAAAACATACACCTGCGCGCGGCTCAGCAGTGCGGGATTGACTTCGAAGGAGGGGTTTTCGGTGGTCGCGCCGATAAAGGTGAGCAGACCGCTTTCCACATGCGGCAGAAACGCGTCCTGCTGGGCTTTGTTGAAACGGTGCACTTCATCGACAAACAGGATGGTGGCGCGCCCCTGCTGCAAGGCGATTTCGGCTTTGTCGATGGCCTCGCGGATGTCTTTCACGCCGGAAAACACCGCCGATACAGGCAGAAACTGCGCGTTGAAACTCTGCGCCAAAATCCGCGCCAGCGTGGTTTTGCCCACCCCGGGCGGCCCCCACAGCAGCATGGAGTGCGGTTTGCCGCCTTCCACCGCCACCCGCAGCGGTTTGCCTTCGCCGATTAAGTGCCGCTGGCCGATAACGTCGTCGAGACTGTGCGGGCGCAGCCGCTCGGCGAGCGGGGCGTCGGGTTGGCGGGTAAACAGGTCTGGCATGGCTTCGGCCTTTATTTTACAGGGGGGCGGTTGGGAAGTTGGGCTGTGCCGGCACAATCATTGATGACAAAGCGCCGTCATGCCCGCGCAGACGGGCATCCATGATTAATGTCCACAATGACATGAATCAAGCAGGTTTCTTACACTTCAAAGACGGATTCCCGCCTGCTCAGAAATGACGAAGATGAAGCGATACCGCATCATTCAATCAAAACACAGTCCAACATTTCAGACGGCCTGATTATAACAGGCCGTCTGAAAAACACTTCAAACGCCATACAGCTGCCCGCGAACCGATACCAGCGCGGTTTCCGCCTGCATACGGTCGGGCTGTTCCGGCAAACCGCACGGATTTTGGTCGAACAGGGCTTCGATTTCCGCCATCAGCGCTTCCGCCCGCGCCAGCAAAGCATCATAGCCGAACGCCCCGTTCTTGATGGCGAGCAGTTCGTCGCGGTTATCGCGCCGCACGCGGATTTCGCCGTATTGCGCGATGTCGCGGGCGGTTTCGAGCAGGCGGAATGTGTGCATCATGTTTTTCGCATCGTAACCCTGCCCGTGTGCCGCCGTGTTTCGGTAGCGCGTTTCGTTGCGCTCGGCCTGCCAGGTTTGGTACGACGCATATTCGCGGCAGTAGCTGCTGTAACCGTCTTGGTTGAACGACAGATACGCCAACGGCTTTTCGCCCGCAGGAATACTGCTCAGCGCAAGATTGTTCGCGCTGTTTTTCTGCATAATCCCGTGATAGCCGCGCGAGCCGTCCGCATCATAAAACAGCGCGAACAGGTTGCGCGCATGCGGCACGTTGACCAAACCCGCGTGCCGCTGCGTCAGGCCGTTTGCATCCAGCCAAGTCTGCAGCGCAACCGTACCCGCACCCTGCACGATATGGCAGAAATCGAGCACGGTTTTCTTTTCAGACGGCATCGGATTGACGATTTTCTTGTTCAGCCCGCGCGCCTTTTTAATCTGTCCCAAGGCATAACCGGCAAAACTCTGCCGGCAGGCCTGCGAAACAAACCATGCCGGTTTGAATGCGTCCATCAGCGGCGAACGGTGCCGCACGCAGTCGGTAGGAGAGGCCAGCAGCTCCAGCGTATTCGGATTGCTTTGCAGCAGCAGTTCGACGAAACGGCCGAGTTCGTAATAAACGATGTCGTTGGTTTCGTTGGAAATTTGCGGAATGTAGCCCAAGCCGTAATACAGACTGCGCGGCAGGTAAAACACGCCTTTGATGTCGGTATCCGATTCGGGCGTGGCCAAACCGTAGGCACGGCTGCCGGAAACGGCTTCGAGCAGGATGAGGTTTTGTCGGTGTAGGTCGTTGAGTGTCAGCATGGGCGGCCTTTGCTGGTTTGGAACGGGTTGCAGCCATAGAAAAGGCCTGTCTGAAAAATCTGCCCGAACATGTCTTACAGTTGCCCACCCACTTCTTTAAACTTCTCCACAAACGCCGAAATCTTCTCAAAAACGCTTTGTTTCAAAACCAGATATTTCGGATTTAGAGGGCTGATTTTGGGCAGCAGTTCGTTCAGTTCCGTACCGTTTTCGCTGGCAAATCCGCGTTTGAGCGAGGTTTCGAGATAGCGTTTGGCGGCTTCTTCTTTCAGGTTTTCGGCGGCAATCAGTTCGGCGGCTTCGCGCTTTTGTACGCCTTGGGCAAAGCGGTAGAACGCTTCGATGATTTCGGCTTTATCTGGGATCGTATCCAAATCCGTTTGTTCGATAAAGTCCACAATCAGGCTTTCTTTAGCACGGTTGTTGGCGCTGCTTCGGATCAGGCGGCGGATTTCTTCGGTCAACGCCGCTTGATTTTTGATTTTTTTGTGGTATTCAAACAGCAGTTACAAAATGTAATCCAGATTGATTTCCTGCGATTTGAGCAAATCCACTTCAAAAACCACATCATCCCAGTCAATTGCCGATTTTTCTTTGTCTTGC
>NZ_JBHCJY010000136.1:0-66804 GCF_041804105.1 Neisseria sp. | reverse complement strand
GGCTTCCACCTTATAGCCCCGATCTGAATCAGATAGAGAAAAAGTGGGCTTGGATTAAAGGTGTTAGGAATCGGCTGCGAATTACGGATGTGGATTGGCTGTTTCAGGTGTGTATCGATAAATAAGTTTATTTGCTATAAAAAGGGCTGCGGAACGCCTTTATCGGTTTGAGCAGGGGCATTTGTTTCACGGCGTTACGGGCGGAAGCGGTATCGGGAATAAGGGGGAACAGGTCGGAATGGTGGACAAGGTTGCGGTCAATTACCGGCGGTTTTCTGTTTGGGGCGGAAGGCTTGGCAGACGGTTTCGTCGGTTTCGATAAATGCGCCGCCGATTAAATCGATGCAGTAGGGGATGGCGGCGAACAGGCCGTGTACGGCGGTTTGGCCGTCCGAACCGCGCACGCCGCCGAGGGTTTCGGCGATGGCTTTCGGGCGGCCGGGCAGGTTGACAATCAGGCAGCGGCCGCGGATGACGGCGGTTTGGCGCGACAGGATGGCGGTCGGCACATAATACAGGCTGATTTGGCGCATCTGTTCGCCGAAGCCGGGCATTTCCCTGTCGGCCACGGCAAGCGTGGCTTCGGGGGTAACGTCGCGCGGGGCGGGGCCTGTGCCGCCGGTGGTAAACACCAGGTCGCAGCCGTCTTCGTCGGCCATCTTCCGCAGGGCGGCTTCGATGGCGGGCTGTTCGTCGGGAACCAGTGCTTCGACGTAGCGGACGGGGTTTTTGACGGCGGCGGAGAGCCAGTTTTTCAGGGCGGGAATGCCTTCGTCGGCATAGACGCCGCTGCTGGCGCGATCGCTGGCGGAGAGCAGGCCGACGGTAACGGTGGGGAGTGTCATGGCGTTTTCTTTCTTAGGGCGGTGTTCGTGATGCGTTGGCGGAGGCTGTGCTGTGATTTTTGTGCGGGCATCCGGTTTGCTTGACAGACGGCCCGGCGTTTCAGGCATTGTATAAAAAATGATGTCGGTTCAGACGGCGAGTTGCGGGAAGATGGCTTTCAGCCCCGCTACGATGATTTCCACCGACACCGCGGCCAGCAGCATGCCCATGATGCGGTTGAGGATGGTCAGCCCCGTTTCGCCGAGCCAGCTGCTCATGCGGGCGGCGACCATCAGGGTGGTGTAGCAGATGGCGCTCACAATCAGGCCGGCGGCGATGATGGAAATGATGTCGCGGTAGGTTTTTGCGGCGGAGGCGTAAATGATGACGGTGGAAATGCCGCCCGGGCCTATCATCATCGGGATGGCCAGCGGCACGACGGCGATGGCGGCCGCGCTCTGTTTGGGGGCGATGACGATGTCGCTGCCTTCGTCGGTGCCGATATTGGGTTTGGCGGGGTTGCCGTTGTCGTTCATCATCGAAATGGCAATCAGCAGCACGAGAATGCCGCCGCCGACTTGGAACGAGCCGACGCTGATGTTCAGGATTTTCAGAATCGTGCCGCCCGCCAAGGCGAACAGGGTGATGACGATGAACACGGTCAGCGACGAAGTGCGCGCGACTTTGCGCCGTTCGCGTGTGCTGTGGTTCTGGGTGAGGTCGAGATAGATGGATAGGGCGCCGAAGGGGTTGATCAGCACCATCAGAGCGAGAATCAGCTTGCTGATTTCCAAACCTAAGTCCATGTGGTTTCCCTTTTTAACGGTTGGTTTTCAGACGGCGTCGGGCCGTCTGAAAAACGGGTAAGGCAGATTTCGGATGTCGGGGCGGCGGATGTGTTGATGTATTGTTCAGACGGCCTTTGCCGTGTTTTTTATATCCAGCCCTGCAAATGCCGTTTGGCCAGCGCGGCGAGCGCGTCCATCCATACGGGGGCGGCATTCAGGCAGGGGATGTAGCGGTAGGCTTTGCCGCCTGCGGCGTGGAACTGTTCCCGTCCGGCCAGCGCGATTTCTTCCAGTGTTTCCAGACAGTCGGCGGCGAAGCCGGGACAGAAAACGTCGAGTTCGGTTACGCCCTGCTGCGGCAGCGTGTCGAGCAGGGCTTGGGTGGAGGGCTGCACCCATTCGGCTTTGCCGAACTGGCTTTGGAACGACACGATGTAATCCTGTTCGCCCAAGCCCAATGCGGCGGCAAGCAGGCGGACGGTGGTGCGGCATTCGTCGGGGTAGGGGTCGCCGTCTTCGTGGTTTTTGAGCGGGATGCCGTGGAAGCTGAGCATCAGTTTTTGACCGCGTCCGTTGGCCGCCCAATGGGCTTCGATGTGCCGCTTCATGGCTTCGATATAGCCTGCGTCGCCGAAAAAGCGCGGTACGGTGCGGACGGCCATCTGGTTGCGCTGGCGCAGCAGCACGTCGAACACTTTGTCCAGAGCCGCGCCGCTGCTCGATGCGGCATACTGCGGATACAGCGGCAATACCAAAAGCTGCGTGATGCCTTCGGCTTTGAGCTCGGCCAAAACATCGGGTACCGAGGGATTGCCGTAGGACATGGCGTGGCGCACGGCGATGCCGGGCAGGCGTTCGGCCAGGCCGTCTGCAATCTGTTTGGTGTAAACGGCCAGCGGCGAACCGCCGTCCATCCAGATTTTGGCGTAGCCGTGCGCGCTTTTTCTCGGCCGCAGCGTCAGCACCGCGCCGTGCAAAACGGGCTGCCACAGCAGTTTCGGCAGTTCCACTACCCTTTGGTCGGACAGGAAATCCCGCAGGTAGGGGCGAACCGCTGCCGCCGTCGGCGCGTCGGGCGTGCCGAGGTTCATAATGAGCAGGGCGGTTTTGTCTGCGCCGGAGAAGGGCAGGGCGGGTTCGGGCAGGAAACGGGGCATGGCGTCGCTTTCAAAAATAAGGGCTATTTTAACAATGATTCGGGGTTTGATGCGCCGAAATCCTGCAAAACGGCAAAGGCCGTCTGAAAATGTTTTTCAGACGGCCTTTGTGCGGAACAGGCCGCCCTTGCTTTCAGACGGCCTTTGCCTTGCGGCATCGGGCTGCCGCCGTTTTTCAGACGGCATCCGCTGCGGCAAACCCGCCGTTCAGCCGTGGTAGGCTTTGTTCAGGATGTCTTCCATATCCGCCACCATCGGCAGGCGCGGGTTGGCGGGCGAACCCGTGCAGACGGCCAATGCCAGCTCGCGGCGTGCGGCGGCAAAGTCTTTTTCGGCGATGCCTTGTTCTTTCAGCGACATTTTGATACCGGTTTTCCGTGCCAGTTCTTCGCAGGCTTTGGCCAGCGATTCCACGCCTTCGGCGGGCGTGGCGCAGGGCAGGCCGAGTGTGCGGGCGATTTCCTGATAGCGCACGTCGGCCTGATAGTGGCTGTATTTCGGCCATACCGACAGTTTCTGCGGGCGCGTGCCGTTGTAGCGGATAACGTGCGGCAGGAATACGGCGTTGACGCAGCCGCTGGGAATGCGGAAGCGGCCGCCGACGGCGGAAGCGGCGGCATGGTTGATGCCGAAGAACACGTTGGCCGAGGCCATGCCGGAGATGGTGGAGGCGTTGTGCATGTGTTCGCGGGCTTCGGGGTCGCCGTTTTTGCACGAGCGTTCCAGATTGCCGAACACGAGTTTGACGGCTTGCAGGGCGAGGCCGTCTGTAAAGTCGTTGGCGAGCACGGACACATAGGCTTCAATCGCGCGGGTCAAAACGTCCATGCCGGTGTTGGCGGCCACTTCAGACGGCACGGTCATGGCGAATTCAGGGTCGACGATGGCGATGGTGGGCGTGAGCGAATAGTCGGTAATCGGATATTTTTTGTCGCCGTCCGAAATCAGCGCGAACGGGGTAACTTCCGAACCTGTGCCCGAAGTGGTGGGGATGCCGATGAATTTGGCTTTTTTGCCCAGTTCGGGGAAGCGGAAGGCGCGTTTGCGGATGTCCATGAATTTCTGGATCAAATCGTTGAAATCCACTTCGGGGTGTTCGTAAAACAGCCACATGGCTTTGGCCGCGTCCATCGCCGAACCGCCGCCCAGCGCGATGATGGTGTCGGGCTGGAAGCTGCGCATCAAATCCGCACCTTTTTTCACGGTTTCGATGCTGGGGTCGGATTCGACGTCGACGAACAGCTGGTGGGTCACTTTGTTCTGCCGCAGGTGGAGCTGCTCGGTGATTTTGTCGACGAAGCCCAACTCCACCATGGAGCGGTCGGTAACGATGACGGCCTTGCTGCACTCTTTCATGTCCTGCAGATACCGGATGGCGTTGCGCTCGAAATAGATTTTTGAAGGTACTTTAATCCACTGCATGTTGTTGCTCCTGCGGCCGATTTTTTTGATGTTCAACAGGTTGACTGCGCTGACGTTGCCGCCGACGGAGTTTTTGCCGTATGAGCCGCAGCCCAAAGTGAGCGAAGGCAGGAAAGCGTTGTACACGTCGCCGATGCCGCCGAAAGTGGACGGCGCATTATGGATGACGCGGATGGCTTTCACACGGCTGCCGAATTCTTGAGCCAATTCATTGTTTTTCGTATGGATTGCAGCGGAATGGCCGAGCCCGTCGAATTCCACCATCTGTTCGGAAAGCTGCAGGCCGTGTTCGGTGGAGTCCGCTTTCAGCACCGCCAGTATCGGCGACAGTTTTTCGCGTGTCAGCGGTTCGGCCGCACCGACACCGGTGCATTCGGCGGCAAGGATAACGGTGTGTTCGGGCACTTTGAAACCGGCCTGCTCCGCAATCCATTCGGCAGAACGGCCGACAATCGCCGCATTGAGCCTGGCCAGGCTGCAACTTTTGCTGTTGGCTTTCACACCGAAGGCGAACTCTTCCAGCAGTGCTTTTTCTTTTTTGCTGACGAAATACACGCCGTAGCCCTTCATCTCGTTGACCACGTCGTCGTAAATCTCTTTATCGATAATCGCCGCCTGCTCGCTGGCGCAAATCATGCCGTTGTCGAACGCTTTCGACAAAACGATGTCGTTGGCCGCCTGTTTCACGTTGGCGGTTTTTTCTACATACGCCGGCACATTGCCCGCACCTACGCCCAATGCGGGTTTGCCGCAGGAATAGGCCGCTTCCACCATCGCGTTGCCGCCTGTGGCCAGAATCGTGGCCACGCCTTTGTGCTTCATCAGCGCGGAAGTCGCTTCCATCGACGGTGTGGCAATCCATTGGATGCAGTTTTTCGGCGCACCCGCCGCCACCGCCGCATCCAGCACGATTTGCGCTGCATGGACCGAACACTGCTGCGCCGAGGGATGGAACGAAAACACAATCGGATTGCGTGTTTTCAGCGCGATGAGAGCTTTGAAAATGGTGGTGGAAGTCGGATTGGTGGTCGGCACGATGCCGCACACCACGCCCACAGGATCGGCGATTTCGGTAATGCCCGTTACCGGATCTTCGCTGATCACACCCACGGTTTTCTGATCGCGCAGACGGCGTACCACGTTTTCACAGGCAAACAGGTTTTTCGTGGCCTTGTCTTCAAACACGCCGCGCCCTGTTTCTTCCACCGCGTGCATTGCCAGCTCGCCGTGTTTGCCGAGTGCGGCCACAGAAGCCTTGGCGACGATGTAGTCGACCTGTTCCTGATTGAGCTGTCGGAATTGCTCCAGCGCGGCCGATGCGCGCTCTACCAAACCGTTGACTTCGGCTTGGGCCGCTGCTGCTTTGTCGGAAGGTGCATTCATTTGCGTTTCTCCTTGATTGGGATGGATAAATTGAAAAATTCTGATGTAGGGATTTTAGGTAGTTTTATTACAAAATGGTTTGATTCAGGTCAGCTTGCCGCTGTTTGGGATGAAAATAACAGCCAACCGGTTGATACGCTCTTCAAGAGGAGTAGGGGACAAGTTTGTCGGACAAATGCTTTCCTGCACAGGCAGGTATCGGATGCGGGATACGGAGCGGAACCGTTTGACAAGTGAGGCGGCGGAAGTTTTTTCGATGGCCGTTATGACCGTGCAGGAGGATGGTTCTGATGAACTGCGGCGGACGGTAGGAAAAAGCCGCCGGAACAGTTCGGCCATAAAAACAGGCCGTCTGAAATTTTCAGACGGCCTGTTGGCATTATTCGGCTTCGTTTATCCAAGCCTGCTGCACGGCTTCGAGAATACGCTCGCCGCAGCGGGCGGGATCGTCGTCGAAATCGGGCAGCGCCATAATCAGGTCGCGCAGATGGGTAAAGCGCACGGTTTTCGGATCGGTGTCGGGATGGGCATCGTAAAGCTCTTCGGCGATGCGCTGGGTGTCGGTCCATTTCATGACGGTGTTCCTTTGGGAGTAAAACGGCGGGAATGGGGCAGTCGGCCGTGTGCGGAAGTTGCGGTTTTCAGACGGCCTTGGGCGGTTCGGGCTTAATGCTCCCGTGCGTGGTTAATTGTGTATTTCGGGATTTCCACCACCAAATCTTCTCCGGCGACCACGGCTTGGCAGCTCAGGCGGCTTTCGGCTTCCAGGCTCCAGGCTTGGTCGAGCAGGTCTTCTTCGATTTCGGTCGGCTCTTCCAAGCTGTCGAAACCTTGGCGGATGATGACGTGGCAGGTGGTGCAGGCACAGGATTTTTCGCAGGCGTGGTCGACGTCGATGTCGTGGCCGAGCAGCACGTCCAAGACGGTTTCGCCTTCGGGGGCGTTGTCGATGACCAGTCCTTCGGGGCAGAAATCGGCGTGGGGGAGTACGGTGATTTTGGGCATGTGTGTTCTTTCTTTTCGGTTTCGGGTTTGTGTGGTGTTTTTTCAGACGGCCTGCTGTTTTCAGGCCGTCTGAGCATCAGATTTCCGCGACGCTTTTGCCGGTCAGTGCGCGCTGGATGTTGCGGTTCATGCGTCGGCCGGCGAATTCGTCGGTGGCATGACCAAGGGCGGCAACGGCTGTGCGGATGTCTTCGGCGGAACCGTTGTCCATGCTGTTTTCCAGTCGGGCGATGGCCGTCTGAATGCCGTTCAGTTCGTTTTCGTCGAGCAGGTCGGCATCGAGGGCTAGGGCGGCGTTGACGGCGGCAATCAGCCCTTCGGCTTCGACGGCGGCTTCGGCTTTGGCTCGGGCGGCCATGTCGTCGGAGGCGTTGCTCATGCTGTCTTTGAGCATTTGCGTGATGGTTTCGTCGTCGAGGCCGTAAGACGGTTTGACTTCGATTTGCGCGCTGACGCCGGTGGTTTGTTCACGGGCGGAAACGGACAGGAGGCCGTCTGCATCGACTTGGAAGGTTACGCGGATGCGGGCTGCGCCGGCGGCCATCGGCGGGATGCCGCGCAGGGTGAATTTGGCGAGGCTGCGGCAGTCGGCCACCAGTTCGCGTTCGCCCTGTACGACGTGGACGGTCATGGCGGTTTGGCCGTCTTTGAAGGTGGTGAAATCCTGTGCGCGGGCGGTGGGCAGGGTGGAATTGCGCGGGATGATTTTTTCGGCGAGGCCGCCGTAGGTTTCCAGCCCGAGGGAGAGGGGGGTAACGTCGAGCAGCAGCCATTCGTCGTCGTTTTTGTTGCCTGCCAGCACGTTGGCCTGCACCGCCGCGCCGAGTGCGACCACTTCGTCGGGGTTGAGGTTGTTGAGCGGCGTTTGGCCGAAAAACGTGGCCACGGCCTGCTGGACGTGCAGCATCCGCGTCGAGCCGCCCACCATAATCACGCCGTCGATGTCGGCTTTGGTTACGCCTGCGTCTTTCAGGGCCTGTTTGACCGGTTCGATGGTTTTTTGTACCAGATGGCGGGTCAGGTCGTGGAATTCGCTGCGGGTGATGACGGTGTCGATGTTGAGGCCGTCTGAAAGCGTGGCCTGCACGGCGGCGCGGGTGTCGGACGTGAGCGTTTCTTTGGCGGTGCGGGTCAGGCTCAATAAAAGCTGGCTGTCCTGTTCGTTGAGTTGGGACAGGCCGTTGGTTTCGAGCAGGTGGCAGAACAGGCGGTGGTCGAAATCGTCGCCGCCGAGCGCGCTGTTGCCGTTGGTGGCTTTGACTTCGAACAGCCCGCGCGTGAGCTGTAAAACGGATACGTCGAACGTGCCGCCGCCCAAGTCGTAGACCACAAACGTGCCTTCGGATGCGTTGTCCAAACCGTAGGCGATGGCGGCGGCGGTGGGTTCGTTGAGCAGGCGCAAGACGTTCAGGCCGGCCAGCCGCGCCGCGTCTTTGGTGGCCTGCCGCTGCGCTTCGTCGAAATAGGCGGGTACGGTAATCACCGCGCCGACCAGCTCTCCACCGAGGCTTTCTTCGGCACGGGTTTTGAGCGTTTTCAGGATTTCGGCGGACACTTCGATCGGCGTTTTCATGCCTTGGCGGGTGGCCAGCTCGATGATTTTTTCGTTGCTGCCGAAGCGGTAGGGCAGGAAGTGGTTTTCCTGCTGCAGGTCGGCCAGCGTGCGGCCGATTAAGCGTTTGGCCGAGGAAACGGTGTTGAGCGGGTCGGTTTTTTGGGCTTTGAGCGCGTCGTGGCCGATTTCGGTGCCGTCTGAAAGGTAGCGTACCACGGAGGGCAGCGTTACCCGCCCTTGCCCGTCGGCAATGCAGGCGGCGCTGCCGCTTCTGACGGTGGCAACCAGGCTGTTGGTGGTGCCCAAATCGATGCCCACCGCCAAGCGGTGTCGGTGCGGTGCGGCGGAAAGGCCGGGTTCGGCGATTTGCAGGAGTGCCATGGGATTGTGTGCCTTATGGTTTTATTTTTTATCGGCGCGTATTTTAACAGATTTGGCGGGGGAAAGTTGAGTGGATTTGTCGGGAATAACCGTGCGGCGGACAGGGATTTTGCGGCGGAACCGTTTGGTAACGGATTGCTGGTTTGAGCAGGCGGCTGCTGAAACGGGGTGGTGGGCCGGTTTGTGCGGCGGGGTGCGGATTCCTGCCTGTGCGGGGATGATGAAGCCGGAAAAAATCCGTCTTACTCTGTATGCCGTCAACGCAATATCCGAACAGCCGAAATCAATCAGGCCGTCTGAACACTTTTTCAGACGGCCTTGACGGTGTTTCGGTGTTAAGGTTGTGTTTCAACGGCAATATTGATTGATCGGGCTGCGACGGTCGCGAACGGTACCGCTTTTTTATCATGGCAATTAAGCATGGTTCAATACGGCCGCCGCCGAGCCTGCACTCAGCCTTCCGCTTCCGCGCGCGCGGTCGGGTTCGGGACGGCTTCGCCGATTTTCGTGAGCGTGTTGCGGTCGGTGTGGTGGAACGGCTGGCTGCGGTCGGGGATAATCAGCACGGTATCCTGTTCGTAAGACCAAGTGCCGTCGTCGTTTACGGTAACGGTGATGGTGTAGCTTTCTGTGGTAAACGACTGTTCCAAAAAGGGGTTGGACGAGATGCCGTTGGTGGTCGAACCGCGGCGGGCCTGCAGGGTAAACGTTTTGGCGTCGGGCGCGGCATTGCCCGTGGCCATGGCGGTTTGGCCGCGCGGGATGGCGAGGGTGTAGATGATGTTGCCGGTGGCCGGTTCCCACAGCCAGTAGCCGACTTGGTCGTGGAAGGTTTCCACTTCGTCGGGCTGGACGATGCGGGTGTGGTAGCGCAGGCCGTAGAAAAGTTGCGGGCCGTTGGTTTGCGCGTCGATGGGGTGCAGCTCGATGTGTTCGATGTAGGGGTCACGGCCGGTGCCTTCGGCGGTGGGGTTGGTGTCCATGCCTTTTTCGCCGCGCCAGATGCCGGCGAGCGGCGCGAGCGGGCCGAGATTGGCGAGGGTGTCGCTGTCGGGTTCGGCTTCGGTGTAGATGTCTTCGGGATAGTTGAGCATGGTTCGGTTCTCTATGGGTTTGTGCAGACGGGGGAATTTTACAGGCCGTCTGAAAGCTTGGCAAAACGGTTTTTCAGACGGCCTTTTACATTCCGTTAAAAAATGCGGACGGGAATGCGTTTAAAATATGCGGGTTTTCCCATTTGTTTATTTTAAAGGACATTCCATGAAATCCGTTTTAACCGCAATGTGGCTGGTGCCTGCGATTGCCGTGCCGTATGCCGCCGCCGCGCCTGCGGCTTCCCATCCTGCGCAGGCGCAGATGCAGCAGAACATCGATACCGTGTTGCAGATTGCCCGCGACAAGTCTTTGGGCGAGCAGCAGAAAATCCGTAAAATCGAAAGCTATGCCGACCGCTATCTCGACTACCAGCGTATTTCCGCGATGGCCGTCGGTGCGCCGTGGAAACAGTTTTCCCCGCAGCAGAAAACCGAGTTTATCGAGGCGTTTAAGGACATGATGATTGCCATGTATTCGCGCTCGGCGCTGATGGGGGCGCAGGATGCGAAGGTGAGCGTGTTGCCGAAAACCGTTACGCCCGGCAGCGGCAAGGTGGATGTGTTCACCGAGCTGCGCACGGCGAGCGGCAAGCGTTATGAGGTGGCCTACCAGCTTTACCAGAGCGGTTCGGTTTACAAGGTGTACAACATCCGTGTGGACGGTACGAGCTTGGTAACGGTGTACCGCAGCCAGTTCGGCGAGCTGATTAAGCAGAAAGGCGTTGACGGTGTGATTGCGACGCTGAAGGCCAAGGGTTTGAAAAAAGTGCATTGATGCGCCGTTGGCTTTTAAAGGCCGTCTGAAAAAGTTTTCAGACGGCCTTTGGTGTATCTGAACGGTGTATCCGATGCCGAATTCTGTTTGAAAACCTGTGTACAATACCGTTTCCCGAATAAATTGGAACAAGGCCGTCTGAAATGTCCCGCAGCCCCGCCCCGATGACTTGCGAACAGCTCGTGCAGTTCGACCGCGAACACCTTTGGCACCCCTATGCTTCGGTGTCGGAACCGCAGCCCGTGTACCCTGTGGAGCGGGCCGACGGTGTCATGATTACGCTGGCCGACGGGCGGCGGCTGGTGGACGGGATGTCGTCGTGGTGGGCGGCGCTGCACGGCTACAACCATCCGCGCCTGAACGCGGCGGCGGAGCGGCAGCTCGCCAAAATGAGCCACATCATGTTCGGCGGGTTCACCCACGAGCCTGCGGTCAGGCTGGCGCAGAAGCTGTTGGAAATCGTGCCGTCTGAATTGGACAAGGTGTTTTTTGCCGATAGCGGTTCGGTGGCGGTGGAAGTGGCGATGAAGATGGCCCTGCAATACCATCAGGCGCGCGGGGAAGGGCGGCGGGCGCGGTTTGCGGCGGTACGCTCGGGTTATCACGGCGACACTTGGCACGCGATGTCGGTGTGCGATCCGGTAACGGGCATGCACGGCCTGTTCCGCAGTAGCCTGCCCGTGCAGTATTTTCTGCCGCAGCCTGCGGTAAAGTTCGGCGAAACATGGCGCGACGAAGCCGTGGCACCGCTGAAGGATTTACTGGAACGGCACGGCGGGGAAATCGCCGCGCTGGTTTTGGAACCCGTGGTGCAGGGCGCGGGCGGGATGTATTTCTATTCGCCCGTTTACCTGCAGAAAGCCCGAGCTTTGTGCGACGAATACGGCGTGCTGCTGATATTCGACGAAATCGCCACGGGCTTCGGGCGCACGGGTAAACTGTTTGCGCTGGAACACGCTGGGGTAGTGCCCGATATTCTGTGTTTGGGCAAGGCGCTGACGGGCGGCTACATGACGCTTTCGGCCACGCTGACCACCGGCCGAATCGCCCGAACCGTCTGCTCGGGCGAAGCCAAATGCTTTATGCACGGCCCCACGTTTATGGCCAACCCGCTGGCTTGTGCGGTGGCGTATGAATCGGTATGCCTGCTGCTGGAAAGCGGCTGGCGGGACAACGTGGCGCGGATTGAAGCGCAGTTGCACCGCGAACTCGCCCCCGCCCGGCACTTGGACGGCGTGGCCGATGTGCGCGTACTCGGCGCAATCGGCGTGGTGGAAATGAACACGCCCGTCGATATGGTGTCTTTGCAGCGGCGGTTTGTGGACAAAGGTATTTGGCTGAGACCCTTCGGCAAGCTGGTGTACCTGATGCCGCCGTTCATCATCACGCCCGAAGAATTGACCGTGCTGACAGGCGGGCTGTTGGCGGCGTTGGCCGAAGAATACGGGTGGGCAGGGTAAACCAAAGGCGGGCATTGCACCTGCCGAGAAGCAGGCATTGGATGATGAAAGAAAATGTTTGTGCGGCGCGGTCGCTGTCAGTGGCGCACAGCCGCCAAACCCCGTATTACCTAGCCGTCAAACGAGACGGCCGAGCTGGAGAAAAAAGACATTCCGGCCAAATTCGGCCCAAACGATTAGCGGGCAGGGTGGCCATTTCCGCCATATCTTGAAACCTGAACGACATGACCGACAAATTTACCCGACATCTCGACGCATTGCGTGAACAAGGCCGTCTGCGTTCTCTGCCGCAGATTGAACACGACGGCCGTTACATCATTTCAGACGGCCTCAGGATGCTGAACTGTTCGTCCAACGATTATCTCGGTTTGGCAAACGATGCCGAGTTGGCCGACGCGTTCCGGCAGCGGTTTGCCGGTTGTCCGCTGCCGTTGGCATCGTCTTCTTCGCGCCTGCTGACGGGCGGTTTCCCTGTTTATACCGAGCTGGAAAACCTGCTCGCGGCACGGTTTCGGCGCGAAGCCGCGCTGCTGTTCAACAGCGGCTGGCACGCCAACAGCGGCATCCTGCCCGCGCTGGCCGGCAAAGATACGCTGATATTGGCCGACAAACTGGTGCACGCCAGCATCATCGACGGTATCCGCCTGTCGGGGGCGGCTTATCTGCGTTACCGCCACAACGATTACGCACAACTTGAAACCCTGTTGGCAAGTAAATTCGAACAATATCAAAGTGTTATTGTTGTTACCGAGAGCCTGTTCAGCATGGACGGCGATGCGGCGGATTTGCCGCGCCTGGTTGCGCTCAAACGCCGTTTCGAGAACGTGATGCTGTACGTCGACGAAGCCCACGCCGTCGGCGCATACGGCGCAACCGGATTGGGGTTGGCGGAAGAGGGCGGCTGTATCGGCGACATCGATATTTTGGTCGGCACGTTCGGCAAGGCGCTGGCATCCGTCGGGGCATATGCCGTATGCAGTCGGGCAATGAAAGACTATCTCGTCAACACCGCCCGTCCGCTGATATTTTCCACCGCCCTGCCGCCGCTGAATGTGGCATGGAGTCTGTTTCTGTTTGAAAAACTGCCCGAATTTCAGGCGCAGCGCGAACGGCTCGCCCGTTTGAGTCGGAAATTGCGGCAGGCGGTGGCGGAAAAAAGCGGTGCTGAAGTGGCAGGCGCGCATTGCATCATTCCCTACATACTCGGCGAAAACCGCCTTGCCGTCGAAAAAGCCCTTGCCCTGCGGCAGCAGGGTTTCTACTGCCTGCCCATCCGCCCGCCCACCGTTCCCGAAGGCAGTGCGCGCATACGGTTTTCGGTAACGGCGGATATGGAAGACGAAGAGTTGGACAGACTGGCGGCGTGTTTGTAGCAACTGTGTTACCGACTCGTCAGTCAGCAACATCAAACACGGTTAATCAAGCGCATTGCAGGCCGTCTGAACACAGACAGTCGCGTACCCGTGCGTTCAGTATTCTCAGCAGTTTGTGCATACACGCATTGATGGCTACTTTAAACGGTTTTCCTTTGCCGATAAGCCGTTCGTAAAATGCTTTGATTTTCGGCTCAAAACGGCTGGCGGTCAGGGCGGCCATATACAGCGCATTGCGCACTTCCATATCGATGCCGCCATAGTTTTGAATACTCATCATGAACCTTCCTTGCATTCGGTGGTGTTGTCGTGCAACTGTTCGGTTGTGGTGATGGGTGGTTATCTGCTCGTTTGGCTAAAACACGGATGTTAAAAAATCCCAGGGTGCGTACAGAGGCAGATAACCTGTTTGATTGCTATGGTACATTGGTTTCAACATACAAGGGTGGGTGCTGTTTGGGGCGGCATGCGGTTATGCTTGCCGGTGTTTGCTGTGTCCGTTTGCGGGGCAATGATTGGTGCGGACGTCGGGTAGGAACGGATGCCGTCTGAAACGGTCTGCCTCTTTTACAATCCATACGGAAATATTGGGTTGATGCATCAAGAAGGCCGTCTGAAAAATTTTCAGACGGCCTGTTGTTCGGACAGCGGTGTCCGTTGCGGTTGTGCTTGCGGCAAACCGGCAGATGTTGCGGATAGCGGAACGTTGCGTATGGTGGCGGGATACCGTCCAGCCGTTCCCGCAGATTTGGGTCATTTTCCGTAGGGACGAAATATCGCAGGTACGGTTAGCGTCCTTAAAGGCGCGTAACCGTACGGCTGGCAGACACAGGCCGTCTGAATCTGCTTGCGCTTTGCGCTTTTATCCGTCAAGACCGAAACCGCTGGTCGATAAGATTACACCACAGGCCGTCTGAAACTTTTCAGACGGCCTGTGTGCAGTCGGCGGCATCAGCCGCGTGTTACAGTTTTACCGCATCGCGGCTGGCGATGACTTGGTCGATTAAACCGTATGCCTGCGCTTCTTCTGCCGACATGAAATTGTCGCGGTCGGTGTCGCGCTCGATGTCGGCGATGTTGCGGCCGCTGTGTTCGGCCAGCAGGCGGTTGAGTTTTTCTTTCAGTTTCAGCAGCTCGCGGGCGTGGATTTCGATGTCGGATGCCTGGCCGCCCAAGCCGCCGCTGATGAGCGGCTGGTGAATCATGATGCGGCTGTTGGGCAGGGCGAAACGTTTGCCTTTGGTACCTGCGGACAGCAGGAATGCCCCCATGCTGGCGGCTTGGCCGAGACAGAGCGTGGAAACGTCGGGCTTGATGAAGTTCATGGTGTCGTAAATCGACATGCCCGCGCTGACGGAACCGCCGGGGCTGTTGATGTAGAAAAAGATGTCTTTGTCGGGGTTTTCGCTTTCGAGAAACAGCAGTTGCGCCACGACAAGATTGGCGGACTGGTCGTCAACGGGGCCGACGAGAAAGATGATGCGCTCTTTGAGCAGGCGCGAGTAGATGTCGAAGGCGCGCTCGCCGCGGCCGCTCTGCTCGATAACGGTGGGGACTAAATAGTTTTGGATGTCTGGGGTCATTTCGGTTTCCTTGGTGTGGGCAGGCCGTCTGAAAATGTTTTGTCCGGATGACGGCGAAAAGCACCAAAGCGGGCTTCGGTGCTTTTCAGACGGCCTGTGTGCTGTTGCCCGGTTAGGCTTGGGCGGCCATGATTTCGTCGAAAGACAGGGCTTTTTCGCTGACTTTGGCTTTGCCCAACACGAATTCGACCACGTTGTTTTCAACGGCCAGATTGGTGGGGCCTTGCAGGCGTTGGTCGTCGGCGAAATACCAGTCGATGACTTCCTGCGGGTCTTCGTAGCTTTCGGCAAAATCGGCAACCACGGCTTTGATTTGTTCCTGGGTCGGCTCGAGTTTGTTTTCTTCAACCAGTTTCGACAGAATCAAGCCCAGAGCCACGCGGCGTTCGGCCTGTTCTTTGAACATATCGGCGGGCAGTTGCAGGTTGGCGGCGTCAGCCATGCCTTGGTTGATGAAGTTCTGCTTCATTTCATCGGCCAAACGGGCGGATTCTTCGTTGACCAGAACCTTGGGCAGCTGCACTTCGACCGCTTTGATCAAAGCGTCCATAACGGAAGCTTTGGTTTGCTCCTGAGTGCGGCGGGCCACTTCGCGGGCTACGTTTTTGCGCACTTCTTCGCGCATTTTCGCTACGTCGCCGTCGGCAATGCCCAGCGCTTTGGCAAAATCGGCATCCACTTCGGGCAATACCGCTTCGGAAACGTTGTGCAGCTTGATGGTAAACACGGCGGTTTTGCCGGCCACGTCTTTACCGTGGTAATCGGCGGGGAAATTCACTTCCACGTCTTTGCTTTCGCCTTCTTTCAGGCCGCGTACGCCGGCTTCGAATTCGGGCAGCATCTGACCCGCACCCAATACGAATGCGTAGTTTTGGGAAGAACCGCCGTCAAACGGTACGCCGTCGATTTTGCCTTCGAAATCGACAATCACGCGGTCGGTGTCTTGGGCTTCACGCTCGACATGGTTGAAACGGGTACGCTGTTTGCGCAGGATGTCGATGGTTTTTTCCACTTCCGCGTCGCCCACTTCGGCGGTTACTTTTTCCACTTCCTGTGCGGACAAATCGCCGATGGCCACTTCGGGGAACACTTCGAAAACCGCCGCCACTTTCAGCGTGTTCTCGTCGCCGCCTTCGGCAGCTTCGAAACGGGGGAAACCGGCTACGCGCAGGTTTTGCTCCACGGCGATTTCGTAGAATGCCTGCGGCAGCATTTCGTTGATAACGTCGTTTTGCGCGCTCGCACCGTACATCTGCGCCACCATTTTCAGCGGCGCTTTGCCGGGACGGAAGCCGTCGATTTTCACGCGGCGCTGGGTTTGTTTCAAACGTTTGTCGGTTTCGGCATTGATTTCGCTCCAAGCCAGAGACAACTCTACTTTGCGTTCCAGATTTTCTAAAGTTTCAACAGTTACGCTCATCGTAAGCCCTTAAAAATGGTTTGTCGGGTGCAAAAATTCTGTGTGTAAAAACGGAATTTTTGAAAAAATAATACAAACGCCGCTGAATGCGCCGAATGCGGATGAAAAGATGAAAATAAGATTTTCGATTATACCACAATGTTTCCGCGCGACACCCGCTCATATTTTCAGACGGCCTATGGGCGGTTGTGCGGTGGAACGAAAGCGGCCGGCAGGTTTTTTAAAGCTCGAAATCGCCCAAATCGTCGGCACTCACTTCCGCGTCAATCTGGCCGATCAGGTAGGACGAAATTTCCACTTCCTGCGGGGCGACCTGAACATTGTCGGACGAGAGCCATGCGTTAATCCACGGAATCGGGTTTTGCGAAGCGTTGGCAAAGGCCGGTTGCAGGCCCACGGCGGCCATGCGCAGATTGGTGATGTATTCGACGTATTGGCTCAAAATCTCTTTGTTCAAACCGATCATCGAGCCGTCTTTAAACAGATATTCGGCCCATTCTTTTTCCTGCATCGCGGCTTTTTTGAACAGCTCGAAGCATTCCTGTTCCAATTCGGCGGCGATTTCGGCCATTTCGGGGTCGTCCGCACCGCTGCGCATCAGGTTGAGCATGTGCTGGGTACTGGTCAGGTGAAGCGCTTCGTCGCGGGCGATGAGTTTGATGATTTTGGCGTTGCCTTCCATCAGTTCGCGTTCGGCAAAGGCAAACGAGCAGGCGAAGGAAACGTAGAAGCGGATGGCTTCGAGCACGTTCACGCACATCAGGCAGAGATACAGTTTTTTCTTCAACTCGCGCTTGTTCACCACCACGGTTTTGCCGTTTACACGGTGCTCGCCTTCGCCCAGCAGGTTGTAATACTGGGTGTATTCGATTAAATCGTCGTAGTAACAGGCGATGTCTTCGGCGCGGGCGATGATGTATTCGTTTTGCACGATGTCGTCGAACACAACCGAGGGGTCGTTTACGATGTTGCGGATGATGTGGGTATAGCTGCGCGAGTGGATGGTTTCGCTGAAGCTCCACGTTTCAATCCACGTTTCCAGCTCGGGAATCGACACCAAGGGCAGCAGTGCCACGTTCGGGCTGCGTCCCTGAATGGAATCGAGCAGGGTTTGGTATTTCAGGTTGCTGATGAAAATGTGCTTTTCATGCTCGGGCAGGTTTTGGTAATCGATGCGGTCGCGCGACACGTCGATTTCTTCCGGCCGCCAAAAAAACGACAACTGTTTTTCAATCAGCTTTTCGAAAATCTCGTATTTCTGTTGGTCGTAACGCGCCACGTTTACCGGTTGGCCGAAAAACATCGGCTCTTGCAGGGCGTTGTTTTTTTCTTTGCTGAACGTGCTGTAGGACATGACTAGGTGTTCGCAGGACATGGTTTTTTTCTCTAAGATAAAACGGTTGATTTGTTTGATATTCGGATTTTCAGACGGCATCAATGTAATTGGGATGCCGTCTGAAACATTGTTATCAATATGGTCGCACTCCGAGATCGGATTTATTGATGCGTTGATTGTTTTTTATTGTTTCTGAAGCAGTAAGCCTATTTTGCTGTTGGGTGTATTGGCTACTGTGGGAACGATGTCGTCAGCGGTAAATGGCTGTCCGTCGGCTCCCAGTTCGCGCAGATAATAATGATTCTGTCCGACCCGTTCATAATAAAACTCGCGTACATGGGCGGCATCTTTTATTGAGAGCGGACTGTGATTCTGCTGTTGGGTCCAAGACTCCTGTAATACTTTTAGAGATTCGGGATAAGTGCCGTGTTGTAATTTATAAAACTCAATCAGTGGCGGTAAGTCGTTTAACAGAATCTGTGTGAGTTGATTTGTGAGTTGATTTCTTGAATCGGCAAAAATACCGTCTTGTTTAGAGGCGATATGAAACAAAGAGCCATATATGGAGACGGTCAACACAATGCCGATAATCCCTAAAGCCAAAACGGGTTTGCCGCCGTTTTTCCATTCAAACGCACCCCAAATAACCGCAATGATGGCGAACGGCCAGCCAACAAAGGGAAACCACGAAAAGATAAGCGACAAGCCACCGATGATGTAGGCAAAAATGCTGATTTTTTTGCGGAGTGGTGCAGGGGTATTTGGGGAAGTGTTTGCGGAGTTCTCGGTCATGGTTTGAAACTTTCGCCTGACATTCAACGGATTAATATATTGTGCTTATGGAAAGCATGATTAAAGTCCCCATTCTTGGTGTTCTGCTTTGGGTTTTCAGACGGCCTTTCCCTAATCAGGCCGTCTGAAAATTTCAAGTACGCGTTAAATGCTGGGTTAAAACTCAGCCTACGCTCCTCTTAAATCTTACACGCTCCGCCCGCGCAGCCGTCGTCTTGGATATCGGTTTGGGTGTCGTCGGCACCGTCGCGGGTGTTGTGGTAATACAGGGTTTTCAGGCCGAATTTGTAGGCGGTGAGCAGGTCTTTCAGCAGCTGCTTCATCGGCACGCGGCCGCCTTCGAAGCGCTGCGGGTCGTAGCTAGTGTTGGCGGAAATAGCCTGATCGACAAACTTCTGCATCACGCCCACGAGTTTCAGGTAGCCGTCGTTGGAAGGCATCTGCCACAACAGTTCGTATTGGTTTTTCAGGCGCTCGAATTCGGGCACTACCTGTTTCAAAATGCCGTCTTTCGAGGCTTTTACCGAAACCAGTCCGCGCGGCGGTTCGATGCCGTTAGTGGCGTTGGCGATTTGCGAGCTGGTTTCAGACGGCATCAGTGCGGTTAGGGTGGAATTGCGCAGACCGTGTTTGACGATGTCGGCACGCAAACCCTCCCAATCAAGATGCAGCGGCTCTTGGCAGATGGTGTCCAAATCCTTTTTATAGGTGTCGACGGGCAGTTTGCCTTGTGCATAGGTGGTTTCGTTAAACGCCGGGCAGGCGCCGAATTCTTGGGCGAGCTGCACCGAGGCTTTGAGCAGGTAATATTGAATCGCTTCAAAAGTGCGGTGGGTTAAGCCGATGGCGGAATCGTCGCTGTATTTCACGCCGTTTTTGGCCAAATAATAGGCATAGTTGATCACGCCGATACCGAGGGTGCGGCGGTTCATGGTGGCGTGACGTGCGGCTTTAACGGGATAGTCTTGGTAATCGAGCAAGGCATCGAGCGCGCGCACGGCCAAATCGGCCAAGCCTTCGAGTTCGTCCAAACTTTCCAGCGCGCCGAGGTTGAAGGCCGACAAGGTGCACAGGGCAATTTCGCCGTTTTCGTCGTTGATGTCGTTTAACGGCTTGGTCGGCAGCGCGATTTCCAAACACAGGTTGGACTGGCGCACCGGCGCCACTTTCGGGTCGAACGGGCTGTGGGTGTTGCAGTGGTCGACGTTTTGGATGTAGATGCGGCCGGTGCCGGCGCGCTCCTGCATCAGCAGCGAAAACAGCTCGGTGGCGGGCACCACGCGCTTGCGGACGGCGAGGTCTTGCTCGTATTGGGTATAGAGGCGCTCGAATTCGTCTTGGTCGGCGAAGAAGGCGTCATACAGGCCGGGCACTTCGTGCGGCGAAAACAAGGCGATGTCGCCGCCTTTAATCAGGCGGGCGTAGAGCAGGCGGTTAATCTGCACGCCGTAATCGAGGTGGCGCACGCGGTTGTCTTCCACGCCGCGGTTGTTTTTCAGCACCAGCAGGCTTTCCACTTCGATGTGCCACAAGGGGTAGAACAAAGTGGCCGCACCGCCGCGCACGCCGCCTTGCGAACAGGATTTAACGGCGGCCTGGAACATTTTGAAGAACGGAATACAGCCGGTGTGCTGCGCTTCGCCGCCGCGGATTTCGCTGCCCAAACCGCGGATGCGGCCGGCGTTGATGCCGATGCCGGCGCGTTGGGAAACGTATTTCACAATCGCGCTGGTGGTGGCGTTGATACTGTCCAGGCTGTCGTCGCACTCAATCAGCACGCAGCTCGAAAACTGGCGCGTGGGCGTGCGCACGCCCGACATAATCGGCGTGGGCAGGGAGATTTTGAAGGTGGAAACCGCATCGTAGAAGCGTTTCACATAATTCAGACGGCCTTCCTTCGGGTATTTGGCAAACAGGCACATCGCCACCAAAACGTAGAGGAACTGCGGCGTTTCGTAAATTTGGCGGGTTACGCGGTTCTGCACCAGATATTTGCCTTCGAGCTGTTTGACCGCGCCGTAGGAAAAGCGCATGTCGCGCTCGTGGTCGATGTAGGCGTTCAGTTCGTCGAATTCTTCACGGCTGTAATCGGCCAGCAGATGCTTGTCGTATTTGCCTGCTTCGACGAGTTTTGATACATGCTCGTACAGGTGCGGCGGTTCGAAGCGGCCGTAGGCGATTTTGCGCAGGTGGAAAATCGCCAAACGTGCGGCCAGGTATTGGTAGTCGGGCGTTTCCTGAGAAATCAGGTCGGCCGCGGCCTTGATGATGGTTTCGTGGATGTCGTCGGTGCGGATGCCGTTGTAAAACTGGATGTGCGATTTGAGCTCGACCTGCGACACGGAAACGTTGTCCAAGCCTTCCGCCGCCCAAGTGATGACGCGGTGGATTTTATCGAGGTTGATTTCTTCCAAACGCCCGTCGCGTTTGGTGACTTTCAGGTCGGTCGGTGCATTCATCTCTTTATTTTCCTAGATATAATTTTTCAGAGTCTGCGTACAGACCCCTAAAATACAAGATACGGTAGTATCCGGCTGGTTGGGACACAATATACTGTATTTTTTCGAGACCAGCCAGTCTTGACAAGCCGTCTGAAACGCGTTTGTTTTGCCGAAAAACAACCGTCCGTTCCGCAAAAAGGTACGCCCGTCGTTCTGCAAAAACCGCCGCAAAACCGCACCGTAGAAACGGGTTTCCCGTTTCGTGTGCATCGGTGCGGTTTCCGCATCCGTTTCGGGTAGAAAAACGGCGGGAGTCGGAAATCAGGCCGTCTGAAAATGTAAAATCCCATTGTCGTTTGATTTCGCTGGAATCTTTCGGCTTGACGGACGTGATTCGGGTAGGGCCGGTTTTTCTGACTGTGATTTGGTTAAAATGTGTAAAACAGGCTGGTGGTTGTGTCATATCCAACCCTGTCCGGCAACAAACGGACAGGCCGTCTGAATATGTTTTTAGACGGCCTGCAGCGTGGTGTGTATCGATTTAAAGCCAACCGTAAAAACCGTGTTGCGAAAGATAGACCAGCAGTACGATGTTCAGCGCAACCGTGATGGAAAATACCGTGCGGAACGGCTGTTTCTGCGATTTGTGGCGCAGATAATCCTGAGCGAGCAGCGCGCCCGGCCAGCCGCCGGCAAGCGCGGCCAGATGCAGCGTGTTTTCGGGCGTGCGCCAACGGCCGTTGCGCGCAGCGGTTTTGTCGTGCCAATAAAGGAAGAATGCAAGGGTGCTGGCGATGCCGTACCAAATGAAAACGTCGAAAGGCAGCATATCAACCCAAACCGCCGCCGGCAGCAGTACAACCCACAGGCCGACAGCCAAAAGGCTGCTGCGGATGCCGTCTGAACCTTTTCCTGTATTGCGGTGCTGCTTTGTCGCGATACGCGCGGCTTGCGGGTTTTGCACCTGCACGGCCATCAGTCTGCCTTTTTGTCCGTGCTGCGATACAAATACCACCGTTTCGCCTTCAGACGGCCTTTTGCCCTGCACGTGGTAGTCGCTGATGTGGAAGTAAACGTCTTCAGCGTGCGTACCGCTGCGGATAAAGCCGTAGCCTTTGGCATCGAACCAGCGGACGATGGTGCCGGTTTGCGGTTTGTTTGTGATGTGTTTTTTCATGGATTCCCTTGGCGTTATGTGAAAAGGCCGTCTGAAAAACGGTTTTTCAGACGGCCTGATTCAGGTGTGGATTACTGCGGATAGCGGCAACCGATATAGCCTTTGTCTAAAATTTCCGTTGTGAAATCTCCTTTAGACATGGCAGAAAAGCCGAAATATTTATTTACTTTGATTGTTTTGCTGGGATCGTCTATATGTTGTTCTTTGGCAGGAATGTCATAACCTAAAGTTTGCAGGTCTTTTGTGGCTACGTTTTTTCTTTCCAACATGCGGGTTAATCCTTGGACGGCTTCTATTTGTTTCTGTTGGTAAAGTTTGTGTAGTTTGGGATATTTCGACCAATCGATTTCCAAGTAGATTTCTTTGCTGGTGCGGAATACAACATACCGTCCTTCTACTTCCGTTTTGTCCAAGGGGTTGGTAAGGCGCACGTTGAACGGTAGACGGTAGCGGTAAGTAAGGGAGTTGAGTTCGTTGACAAAGCGCCCTTTGTTTTTTTCGGCTTTTTCATTGGGGCCTGTGAAATTTGTCCCCCAGTATAGGAAATCCAGCGATGATGATTTGCAACTCAATACGGCCTGTACGGCTTGCGGGGTAAAGGGTTTACCGGCGAAATCTTCGGCCATGGCGGGCATCGCAGCAATCAGCAGTGCGACGGAAAGTATTTTTTTCATAAGTTACCTTTCAATTATCTAAATATTTAACATAGGGATTTGGTTGGAGGCCGTCTGAAACTGTTTTAGACGGCTTGCCAACAGTGGTTAACCGGTTAACTTCGCCTTTACCAACTCCTGCACCTGCCCCGGATTGGCCTTGCCTTTGCTGGCTTTCATCACCTGGCCGACAATCGCGTTCAGGGCTTTTTCGTTGCCGGCTTTAAACTGCTCTACGGCTTTGGCGTTGTTGGCCAACACTTCGTCCACCATCGCTTCAATCGCACCGGTATCGGTAATCTGCACCAGACCGTGTTTCTCGATAATCTCAGCGATGCCCGCTTCGGGTTCGGCCCACATGGCTTCGAAGGCTTTTTTCGCCAGCTTGCTGCTTAGGGTGCCGTCTGAAATTTTGCCCACCAGTTCGGCCAGGCGCGGTGCGGTAATCGGGCTTTCAGACAGGCCTAAGCCTTCTTTGTTCAGCGTGGCGGCCAGTTCGCCGTTCATCCAGTTCGCCACCAGTTTGCCTTGTCCGCTGGCTTTGGCAGCGTCTTCAAAGAAAGCGGCCTGACCGCGGCTGGCGGTCAGCAGGCGCGCGTCGTAGTCGCTCACGCCGTAGTCGGCCACGAAACGCTGCGCCATTTCAGACGGCAGTTCGGGCATTTCGTCTTTGGCTTTCTGCAACTGGCCGTCTGAAATAATCACGGGCAGCAGGTCGGGGTCGGGGAAGTAGCGGTAGTCGTGCGCGTCTTCCTTCAGGCGCATCACGCGGGTTTCGCCCTTGTCGGGGTCAAACAGCATGGTCGCCTGCTGCACCTTGCCGCCGTCTTCCAGAATTTCAATCTGGCTTTCCACTTCGTAGTTAACCGCCTGCTCCAAAAAGCGGAACGAATTCAGGTTCTTAATCTCGCGGCGCGTGCCGAATTCAGACTGGCCTTTGGGGCGCACCGACACGTTCGCATCGATGCGGAACGAACCCTCGGCCATATTGCCGTCGCAAATGTCCAGCCAAGTTACCAGCCCGTGCAGGGCTTTGGCATAGGCCACGGCTTCGGCGGCGGAACGCAATTCCGGCTCGGACACCACTTCCAACAGCGGCGTACCCGCGCGGTTCAGATCGATGCCCGTCGCGCCGTCCAATCCCTCGTGCACCGATTTGCCCGCATCCTCTTCCATGTGCGCGCGGGTAACGTTGATGGTTTTCACCTCGTCGCCCACCACGATTTCCAGCTTGCCGTGTTCCACAATCGGCAGAGCCAACTGGCTGATTTGATAGCCTTTCGGCAGGTCGGGGTAAAAATAGTTTTTGCGGTCGAACACGTTTTTCTGATTGATTTTGGCATTCATCGCCAAACCGAGTTTCACCGCTTTTTCAACCACTTCGCGGTTCATCACAGGCAACACGCCCGGCAAGGCACACTCCACCACGCTGGCATGTGCGTTCGGCTCGGCACCGAAAGCGGTGGACGCACCGCTGAAAATTTTGGATTTGGTGTTCAGTTGGACGTGGATTTCCAGTCCGATTACGGTTTCCCAGGTCATAGGAGGGGGCTTTCTTTTTTAACTAAAAATAAATGATTGGGTCGATTGATGAATAAAAATTCATTCAGACTGCCTGAAACATCAGCCATAAGTCATTACACATTCCAAAACGGTTTGCTGTTTGCCGTTGCTGTTTGCGGGCAATAATTCGGCTTGCAGGATTTCGGTTTCGCCTTCTAATACAGGATTGGCAAAACGGCGTTTTTTGTATTTGCCTGCCAGCACGCGCCGCGCTTGGGCTGTCGGGGTATCAAGCAGCAAACGGTAATGGACTATGCCTGCGGTTTCTATATGGAATGTGTGGCTGTAATGGACAACGGGCAAGCCGTAGTATGTGCCTTTGAGTGCGAGCCGTACTTGGTCTATGGTGTAGGCGGTGTCGTTATGCTCGCTCTTGCCAATGGTAACGCGGTGAAAAGTAGGCCGGCTTGCGGCTTGTACGCGATAGGCGGCAGGCAGTTTGATGCTCGGGCGGACATCGGCTTGCGGTGCGGTTTTTTGGTCTATGAACTCTTGCAGGCTGCTTTCCAATTCGCTAAACGGCGGGCTTTCTAATCGGCAGCCTTGTTCCCATGATTTGAAAACGCCCGACCAGTCGGCACTTTTGGCATAGGTAAACGGGGTAATGAGCAGGCATAGTGCGGCAAATAGGGTTTTCATGTTTTTCCCTAATGGTTTTAGTGTGGGATTTTTCAGGCTGCCTGAAATTTTTCAGACGGCCTTTTAAGTTTTCAGGCAGTCTTGCCGCAATCACGCCGGCGATTGGGTATGCCAATCACTATTCTGCTGCATCTGATGCGCCGCGCCCAAAATCCTGGCTTCGCTGAAATAGTTGCCGATGAGCTGCACGCCGATGGGCAGGCCGTCTGAACTGAAGCCTGCGGGCAGGGTCAGGGCGGGGAGGCCGGCGAGGTTGACGGCGATGGTGTAGATGTCGGACAGGTAGGCCTGCACGGGGTCGTGGTTCAGCTCGCCGAGTTTCGGTGCGGCGGTGGGGGCGGTGGGGGCGAGTATCAGGTCGCATCGGGCGAAGGTCGTCTGAAAATCGTTGGCGACGAGGCGGCGCAGTTTTTGGGCTTTCAGGTAATAAGCGTCGTAATATCCGTGGCTGAGTACATAGGTGCCGATCATGATGCGGCGTTTGACTTCGCTGCCGAAGCCTTCGGCGCGGGTGTTGGCATACATTTCGTCCAAGTCGCCGAATTTTTCCGCGCGGTGGCCGTAGCGCACGCCGTCGTAGCGGGAGAGGTTGGTGCTGGCTTCGGCTGAGGCGAGAACGTAGTAGGCGGGGATGGACAGTTCGGTTTGTGGCAGGGAAACTTCCACCAGTTCGGCACCTTGTGCCTGCAACAGGGATTTGGCGTTTTCCAAGGCCGTCTGAACGTCGGCGCTGTTGCTGGCGGTGAAGTATTCTTTGGGCAGGCCGATTTTGAGACCTTTGAGCGGGGCGTTCAGGTCGCGCGTGTAGTCTTCTTTTTCGCGCTCGAGGCTGGTGGAGTCGCGTTCGTCGAAACCGGCCATGGCGTTCAACAAAATCGCACAGTCTTCGGCGGTTTGCGCCATCGGGCCGGCTTGGTCGAAGCTGGAAGCGTAGGCGACCATGCCGAAGCGGGACACAATGCCGTAGGTGGGTTTGATGCCGGTGATGCCGCAATGCGAGGCGGGCTGGCGGATGGAGCCGCCGGTGTCGGAACCGAGCGCGGCGGGGGCAAGGCGTGCGGCGACGACAGCTGCGGAACCGCCCGACGAGCCGCCGGGTACGCGTTCAAGGTTCCACGGGTTTTTGGTTGCGCCGTAGAACGAGGTTTCGTTGGTGGAACCCATAGCGAATTCGTCCATATTGGTGCGGCCGAGGGTGACCATGCCTGCGTCGAGCAGGTTTTGCACGACGGTGGCGGTGTAGGGCGCGACGAAGTTGTCGAGCATTTTGCTGGAACAGGCGGTGCGCCAGCCGGTTTGGCAGAAAATGTCTTTGTAGGCGACGGGGACACCGGTAAGCAGGCCGCCTTTGCCCTGCGCGATGCGCTCGTCGGCGGTGCGGGCTTCGGCCAGGGTCAGGTCTTTGTCCAAGGTGATGTAACCGTTGAGGGCAGGGTTTCGGGCGTCGATGGCAGCGAGGTATTCCTGCGCGAGTTCGACGGCGGAGATTTGCTTGGTTTGCAGCAGTTCGGCTGTTTGTTTGAGGGTGTAGGCGGGCATGTCAGTCTTTCTTGTCAGGCCGTCTGAACAGGTTTTCAGACGGCGTTTCATTCGGTTTTCGGCAAGCCGGCTCGAGAGATGGTTGCATTTCAGACCGGCTGCTTGGGCATGGAGGCAAATGGGTTCGGAGGGTTTTCAGACGGCCTTTATCTGCTGGTCCTCAGTTTGTCCATCCGGTCGCAAACCGCCTGAACCACAGGGTCTGTGCGCTGCATGGCGGCGCGTTCTTCGCGTTCGGCATCGCTCCATTTGCCGTATTCGATGGGCAGGGGATTGTCGTTGAGCAACAGGGGGGAGCCGTCGGCAGCGAAATGGGCGGTGGCGAGAATGTCGTTGTAACGCAGTTTGCCGCAATGTACGGTGGCCAGCTCACGGGTGGCATTGACACCTTCGTAGGGCTGGTGGTAGTCGAAGCCGTTGACGACGAGAAAAAAGCCGGGGCGTTTGGCATCGGGCTGGATGCTGTCGGCGTAGAAATAACCTTTGCCGAATCTGTCCATGCCTTCGGCTGTGGCTTCCGCTTTTTCTTTATACGGGAGTTTGATCAGGCCGGCGGCCAAAGGGTTGGAGGTTTTTTCTTTGGCGGTAACGGCAGCGCCTGCACTCATTGAAGCCAGCAGTGCGGCCAATGCGGTAATGGTGGTAACGGTTTTCATGGCATTTTCTCGCAGGCCGTCTGAAAAACATTTTCAGACGGCATCAATGTTTTAATCGGCAGCTTCAGAACGTTGGTGAGTTTTCATCGGATGTTTGCAGATGTCCTTATTCTTCAATGACTTGCGGCACGATATACAGGCGGTTGCGCACGTCGGGGGCGACGGCCTGATATTCGGCGGCGCGGTCGGTTTCGGTAACTTTGTCTTCGCGCAGGCGCAGGGAGGCTTCGTGCGGGTGCGCCATCGGTTCGATGCCGTCGGTATCGACGGCGCGCATTTTCTCGACCAAGGCGAAGATGTTGTTCAGTTCCTGCAGGGTTTGCGTTTTTTCGGCTTCATCCAGATGCAGGCGTGAGAGACGGGCGATTTTTTCCACGTCGTCGAGTGTGAGGGACATAAAAAATCCTTGGAAATAAACGGGCGGACAGCCATCCGCACAAGTGTCGGAAAGTGCCTGCGATTATAACTGAAAACGGACATCGGGGGCATGGTGGTTAGGGTGGGGCGGCGAGAGGGGCGGGCCGTCGGCGGGATATGCGAATGGGGATGTGCTTGAGCGGTCAACAGGCTGTCTGAAAATAATGCTTTCAGACGGCCTGTCGGCATATTGTAGTCATAAGGTGGTAGTTATGAAGTATAAAAAGCACGAAAATGCTTGGATTTGCTGTTTAAACGGATTATCTTGCATGTGCGGCAGTAGGCAGGCCGTCTGAAAAAACGATAAACGGCAACACAGGGAATATCATGAATCCGAATACCGAAAAACAGAAAGCAACCGCAGGCAGTCGTTATTTTGCGGTGTGGCGTTGGCATTTTTATGCGGGTTTGTTTGTGGTGCCTTTTTTAATGTTTCTTGCGGCAACGGGGCTGATGATGGTTTTGTCGGCTAACATCGAAGGCAGGGAAGGGGAGCGGATGCAGGTGCGGCCGCAAGCGGCGGTCAGGCCGTTGTCGGTGCAGGCGGAAGCGGCACGCAGGGCGGTTCACCCCGACCGTGCTTCAGTAGTGCAGTATATCGCGCCGCGCGCGGCCGACAAGGTGGCGGTGTTCCGTGTTGACGCGGAAGGTAAGGCGATGATGGTATTGGTAAATCCCTACACTGCAAAAGTGCTGAAAATTTTCCCGCGCCACGGCAATATTTATCATTTGATGGACGAACTGCACAGTGATCTGATGATGGGGAAAGTGGGCGATTATCTGTTGGAAACAGCCGCTTCGCTGACGATTCTGATGGTGTTGACCGGCCTGTATCTGTGGTGGGCAAAACATAAAAGCCTGCGTAGGATGCTGTTGCCGCTGTTCGGCAAAGGACGTTCATGGTGGCGGAACATACACGGTGCGCTCGGAATATGGGTATCGGTGTTGCTGCTGCTATTTTGTGTGTCGGGCATTGCATGGGCGGGCATTTGGGGCGGAAAAGCCGTGCAGGCGTGGAGCCGGTTTCCGGCGGGAAAGTGGGGCGTCGAACCGATACCGCGGTCTGATGTGGTTACCCACGGGCAGCTTTTAAACGACGGCAAGACAAAGGAAGTGCCGTGGGTGCTGGAACTGACGCCGATGCCGGTTTCCGGTTTGGTCAAAGGTTCAGACGGCATCAAAGCAGGAGAGCCGCTGACTTTGGAAACGCTTGACCGCTATGCGCGGGAAACGGGGTTCGAAGGCCGCTACCAGCTTAATTTTCCGAAAGGCGAAACTGGTGTGTGGACGCTGAGTCAGGATTCGATGAGTTATGACCATCCCAGCCCGACCATCGACCGTACGGTGCATATCGACCGTTACAGCGGCAAAGTGCTGGCCGACATCCGTTACGGTAATTACAACTGGTTTGGCAAATTCATGGCCGTCAGCATAGCGCTGCATATGGGAACGATGGGTTGGTGGAGTGTGGCGGCCAATGTGGCGTTCTGCTTGGCGGTTATCTTTATCTGCATTGCGGGTTTTGTGATGTGGTGGAAGCGCCGACCTGCGGATTCCGTCGGGTTGGTACCGCCTGCACACAAAACGGGTGTGCAGGTATGGTGGGGAATGGCTGTGCCGCTGCTGCTTGTCGCAGTGGTGTTTCCGACGGCAATTATCGCCATTTTAACCATGCTGTTGTTGGACTGGCTGTTGGTGTCGCGGTTTGAAGGATTGAGAAAAAGGTTAAAATAACGGCTCGGCTCAATAGTAGGGCAACAGGCCGTCTGAAAAATATGAACTGTCCCCCCAATACTTAGACAAGTTAAGAATCTTTCTCAAACAGCCTTTTCAAGCTGGGTTCTGTAGCCGACAGGACTCAGCTTTTTTAAGTTTAAACCAATCCGTTCATGATTGTAGTAATGTATGTAATCATCTAGGCTCTAGACTAGCAGCTTTATATAAATTTACTTTAAAAGCCCCCAAAGTTCGTGACTCAGTTCATCAGAGTTTCAGTTCCATCGCCATTCGCATTCCTTCAGGTGCAAATCAAAATTTTTGGTTACGCCGTTGAATTTGGTGAGCCTTCGTTTGGTAAAACTCCAAAAGCTTTCAATACCATTGATGTGCCTGATACCATCTGCAAACTCATTTTGTCCGTGATTAACGCGCAAATGTTTAGAGTAGCCGACATCGACCAAGCCGCTATAACCGCGCCGGCTATCAGAATAAATAACACTCTCCGGAGAGACCTTTCCCAATATAACAGCTTGAAGTGTCTGCTTTTTGCAATCAGGAACGATTTCGGTATAAACCCTGCCGTCTCTTTCGAAAATACCAAACACGGGTTGTTTAAGTGTTCCTCTGCCACGCTTTAACTTGCCATGGAAACCGCGCTGCCGTTTGGCACCAAAATAGCTTTCATCAACCTCTATGCTGCCGTATAGCAGGTCTTTTTGCTCGCTTTGGCAGCGGTATATTTCGTGCCTGAAAATGCCATACCAGCGGTTGATGGTATTACGATTGAAGCCTGTCAGCAAAGCGGTTTTTGAGGCTTCTATATCGACACAAAAATGCTTGATAATTTTTTGAGCTGGTAGTCACTTAACTTGGTGTTATATTTCATTTTTCTAGTCTAACAGAGCTATTCTGCTAGTCTAGAGCCAATATAATTAAAAATCAGAGATAAAAAAAACCATCTATACTAAGGGGAAAAGTATAGATGGCCAAACACATTACGGGGAAAACGTCTTACTCACTTACTCACTCCTTTCGGAGCAAGTGTTACTCAGACAGGCGAATTATATATTAGTTCACGCATTTGAGTGATAAATCTTGTTAAGATGGAAATTGTAAAATTAGTCTTTTGATTTTAAATGATAAAAAATATACCGTCTTTTTAAAAATTTTCTGAAATACGCTACACTTCGATGAATTTCCACTCGCCGGAGGCCATATCTTGCGTATCCCAGATTCCGAATTTTTCGCGGTGGAGCCGTTCGACCCGGTTGCCTGCGGCTGCAACCATGCGTTTGACTTGGTGGTATTTGCCTTCGGTAATGGTCATGATAAGTGTGGTTGGGCTTTCCAAAACGGCTTCGGTTGCGGATACGGTTTCATTGTCGTCATGCAGTAAAACACCCTGTTTCAATGTGCGGCAAAGCGTTTCGTCGGCAGGATGCTTGAGTGTTACGCGGTAGATTTTGGGCAGTTTGTGTTTAGGAGAAGTGGCGCGGTGGTTAAACTGGCCGTCATTGGTAATCAGCAAAACACCGGTGGTATCGGCATCGAGTCTGCCGACGGCCTGCATTTCGATATTGCGCATATGGGCGGGAAATAAACTGAACACGCTCGGATAATCGCGCGGTTTGTGCGATGTTTCGTAATTGGCGGGCTTGTTGAGCAAAATATAGAAATAGGGCAGGGGAATAACGGTAAGTTCTTCTCCGTCGATTTTTAGAGAGCGGATTTCAGATGGCGTAAGCGTATCTTTTGCATTGTCGCAGATTTTACCGTTGAGGGTGATGCAGCCGTTGTCAATCAGCCATTGGCACTGCTTACGGCTGCCGATTCCTTGGGCTTGGAGGTATTTGAGCAGTTGCATTTGAATATGCGGAAAAGGTTTCAGACGGCCTTATTGTACTGCAAGGCCGTCTGAAATGCTTGAAGCGTTTGGTTGGGTTAGAACGAATATTGCAATTTCATACCTGCTTCGTGGGTATAGTTTTTGGGTTCGTATGAAGCCAAATAAGCATTATAAATAGAAGAATAATGAATTGCATCATCTGATCTCTTCACTCTCCAGCCACGATAGAATGGAGTGACACTAACTTTAGACCGGTTGGCAAGTTTTTTCGAAACAGGTACTTCGATTTCGATACCTTGTCCACCAGATTGTTTCATTTCTACTGATTGGCCTGATGGATAAGAGTATTGGCGGCCGCGCAGCATATGGTTATAGGAAATACGCGGTGTAATTTCGAATTGTGCAGGCAGGGCAATATTCATGCCGGTGCTGATTTGTGCATATGTAGTTTGTTGTTTTCTATCGCGGTGGCCTTCTGTAGCCTCTGAAGCACGGGTATTCAAATCTCGTAATACGCGATGTCCGAGGCCGGCTCCTGCCGTAATACTGAGACGTTCATTAATGGGATGGGTATATTCGTATGATGCCCGTAAGTCATACACTCGGCGCGGAGAATTGGTAAATTTATATTCGCCAAAAGAGCCAATGGTGCCGGTAGTGGGATCCATTAACCTGCCCGTGTAATCTGATTTGCCTCGTGAATAACGACCTTCGAATTTGGCAGAGTGCCGATTGTTAAAATGGTACTTGACTCCACCAGTCAGCGACCAAAGATTACTTTTCTGTTGCATCAGACGCTCACCGTTGCTGAGGCCGCGAAATGAATTATCATCGCTTGAATATTCACGATAGTTCTCGTTATAAAACTCGGTTCCGACAGTGAATTCCACTGGGCGCACGGGTTGGGTGCCGGTATCGGAGGCATAGACGCTGGTTACGGTAACAAGTGTTAAAGCAGCCAAGCTTGACTTGATGTTATTTGTCATAAGTTTAATTCCTTCTTTTGATTGTCAAAATTATAAATGGCTTACGATATAATGCAGAAACATTTTAATAAATTAGCCAAGCCAAGTAAACATCCGTTTGGCTTGAAAAATAACCGTTTATTTTTGTTGTTCTGTGTTGTAGAAAAGGATTAGACATATTGTTTTTTTATAATTCCCATTTCATTTGAATTATTTTTGTATGGTGCTTTGTAGCGATGTTAATTGGTTTTGTTTTGATAAACAATTAATGGAAGTTACCATTATTTTTGTATAGGAGGGAGCTCAGAGTTACGATAATTGAGAAGCTGATATGTTAAAAGGGTATGGGAAAATAGGTGTTTTATTTTTTAAAGGTACAGGGATGTGTAAAAGGTAATCGGTGGTTTCAGGCGACCTGTGTCTGTGCTGAGAATCTCCAACACTATCATAGGTTTTATAGGATAATAACTCCAAAACCCATCGTTCCCCCGTCGGAAAATACGTTCAAACGAGACAGTTGGTGTGGATGATGCAGGGCCGTCTGAAACGGGTTTGCGCTGTTTCTTTTGCGCTGGGTCAGAGAGTACGGAACTACATTCAAACTGCTGCTGTTTCTGTATTAAGATGTACAGCAGACTTCACTTCAAGGCTTACCATGAATCAGGAATTTAACGCGGAAACTTATGCTGCGTACGGTATCGATGCGGGTTATCACGATATTTACGGGCATTATCACGAAACGAAACCGGAAGTTGCGGCTGCTTTGGCGGCTGCGTTGGATGCGGTGCCGGATACGGAGGACGGTTTCGATGGTGCGGCGGCGTTGCGTGCAGGGGAAGGGCTGCGTGTGGCGCTGCCGCACGGTTTTTCTGCGGGTTGCGGTTTGGTGTTGGAAGATGAGGAGGGTGTGGAACATGCTGTGGAGGCGGTGTTTTCAGACGGCCTTGTGTATGCGGCGGCCGACGGTTTGGCGCAGGGTTATTATACGTTGTGTGCTTCGGAAGGCGGCCGGTCGTTTAAAAGCTTGATTGTGGTGGCGCCTGATGCGGTTTACCGTCCGCAGCCGCTTTCAGACGGCCTGCGCATGAACGGGCTGACGCTGCATCTGTACAGTCTGCGTTCGAAGCAGAACTGGGGCATCGGCGATTTTTCCGATTTGGCGCGGCTGTCTGCGTTTGCGGGGGAGCGGGGGATTGACTTTGTCGGCATCAATCCGCTGCATGCGCTGTTTACGCGCCATCCGGAGTTTGCCAGTCCGTACAGCCCGTCATCGCGCGAGTGGCTGAATCCGGTTTATCTGGACGTAGGCAAGCTGGGTGCGTTCTGGTATTCGGAAGAGGCGGGAAGCTGGCTGAAACAGCAAAAGGTGAAACGCCGCATTACTGCGCTGCGCAAGGCGGAAACGGTGGATTATGCGGCGGTATGGAAGCTGAAGTACGAAGCGCTTCAGACGGCCTTCGCCGCATTCGACAAAGATACGGGCAAACCTGCGCGCGACGAGCGGCGGCTGTTTAAGGCGTTTGTGAAAGAGAAGGGCGCGGCTTTGGAGGGTTTTGCGCTTTTCGAGGCGCTGAACGAAGTGTTCGGCGTGAGCGCGGAAGCGGGCTGGACGGCTTGGCCTGAAGCCTATCGGAATCCGAACAGTAAGGAAGTGAAGGCGTTTGCCAAGGCCAATAAGGATGCGGTGCGTTTTTATATGTGGCTGCAATGGCTGTGCGCCTGCCAGTGGGACGAAGTGCGCGAGGCGGCGGAAAAACACGGCGTGCAGGCGGGCATTTACGGCGATTTGGCGGTGGGCGCGGCTAGGGGCGGGGCGGCGACCTGGCTCAACCGCGCGGATTACTGCATGGATGTGTCGGTGGGTGCGCCGCCCGACCCGCTGGGGCCGTCGGGACAAAACTGGAACCTGCCGCCGCTCAACCCCGTGATGCTGCGTAAAACGGGTTTTGCCGCCTTTATCCGCCTGCTGCGCGAAAACATGAAACTGTACGGCGTGTTGCGCATCGACCATGTGATGTCGCTGTGCCGCCTGTGGTGGGTGGTGGGCAGTCAAACCGCCGACAACGGTGCGTATGTGCATTACGACAAGGAAATCCTGTTTGCCGTGCTGGCGTTGGAAAGCTGCCGCAACCGCTGCATCGTTATCGGCGAAGACTTGGGCACGGTGCCCGACGAGGCGCGCGAGCTGCTCAACCGTTATCAGGTGTTTTCGTATAAAGTGGTGTACTTCAGCCGCCACGCGGGCGGTTTCGAGCTGCCGCAGCATTATCCGGCCCAGGCCGTTACCGTCACCAGCACCCACGACGTTGCGCCGCTGGCGGGCTGGTGGACGGGACGCGATTTGGAAACCATGCGCCGTTTGGGTTCGCTTGCCGACGGCGGGGCTTTTCAGACGGCCTTAACACAGCGCGGACGCGACAAAGCCGATTTGTTCCGCGTGTTGAAAGAAACGCACTGCCTGCCGCACGATGCGGAAATGCCGTCTGAAATGGACGGTGCGCTGCTGGCAGCGGTACACCGTTTCGGCGCCGAGTGCAACAGCAGGCTTTACGCCGTGCAGATTGAAAACCTGCTGGGTATGTCTGACAACCTGAACGTGCCCGGTGTGGCGGCGGGTTATCCGAATTGGGCGGTGAAACTGCCTGTTTTACTGGAAGATTTTCCGCAACACCGGCTGATGTCGGAACAACTGTCTATGATTGAAGAGGTCAGAATGAGAAAAAACCATCCCCCCAAAGCCTATCACGAACTCGACCGCCAAGAACGCGATACGGTCGACAGCTTCTTTTTGGCAACCCACGGCGACCCGTTCGCCTATCTCGGCCGCCACACCCTGCCCGAAGGCGGGGAAGTGGTACGGGTGCTGCGCCCTGATGCGCTGCGCGTGGACGTGGTTGACCGGGAAAGCGGCAAGGTGGTTGCGGAAGGCCAGAAAATCGACGAACGCGGTTTCTTCGTGGCCATGCTGCCCGACAACGCGCCCAATTACGCCCTGAGCGTGCAATATTCGGCCGGTGAGGATGCCGTAACGGAAGAAGACCCTTACCGCTTTTGGTCGCACTTGGGCGAAATCGACCAATGGCTGCTGGCCGAAGGCCGCCATCTGAGGCCGTATGAAACTTTCGGAGCGCACCCTGTCGAAATCGACGGCGTAAAAGGCGTGAACTTCGCAGTATGGGCGCCGAACGCGCAGCGCGTTTCCGTGATTGGCGAGTTCAACCATTGGGACGGCCGCCGCCATGCGATGCGCCGCCACCAAAGCACGGGCATTTGGGAAATCTTTATTCCCGCCGTTCCTTTCAACGCGCTCTATAAATTCGAAATCCGCGATGCCAACGGCAACGTGCGCGCCAAGTCCGACCCGTATGCGTTTGCGGCGGAACTGCGCCCGACCACCGCGTCCGTGGTGCGCGGTTTGCCCGAAAAAGTCGAAGCCCCCGCTTTCCGTGCCAAAGCCAACGCCATCGACAGCCCCGTCAGCATTTACGAAGTGCATTTGGGTTCGTGGAAGCGCAATCCCGAAAACAATTTCTGGCTGACCTACGAACAGCTTGCCGAAGAATTGGTGGGCTATGTGAAAGACATGGGCTTCACCCACATCGAGCTGCTACCCGTGTCGGAATACCCGTTCGACGGCTCGTGGGGCTATCAGGCCACCGGCCTCTACGCGCCGACCAGCCGTTTCGGTTCGCCGCAGGAATTACAGGCATTGATTAAAGCCGCGCACGATGCGGGTATCTGCGTGATTCTCGACTGGGTGGTCGGCCATTTCCCGACCGACGACCACGGCCTCAACCATTTCGACGGTACGCCGCTTTACGAACACGCCGACCCGCGCGAAGGCTACCATCAAGACTGGAACACCCTCATTTACAACTTCGGCCGCAACGAAGTGAAAAACTTCCTGCAAGGCAACGCCCTGTATTGGATTGAGCGTTTCGGTTTCGACGGCCTGCGCGTCGATGCCGTCGCCTCGATGGTGTACCGCGACTATTCGCGCAAAGAAGGCGAATGGATTCCCAACCGATACGGCGGACGCGAAAACCTCGAAGCCATCAACTTTCTGCGTGACACCAACACCATGCTGCAACAGGAAGTACCCGATGCCGCCGCGATTGCCGAAGAATCCACCTCGTTTGCCAACGTCACCCGCGCCGAGGGCTTGAATTTCCATTACAAATGGAACATGGGCTGGATGAACGACACCCTGAGCTACATGAAAGAAGACCCCATCAACCGCAAATACCACCACAACAAAATGACCTTCGGCATGATGTACCAGTACAGCGAAAACTTCATCCTGCCCCTGTCGCATGACGAAGTGGTGCACGGCAAAGGTTCGCTGTTGGGCAAAATGCCCGGCGACTGCTGGCAGCAGTTTGCCAACCTGCGCGCCTACTACGGTTTCATGTACGGCTTCCCCGGCAAAAAACTCCTGTTTATGGGCGACGAATTCGCACAAGGCCGCGAATGGAACTATCAGGAAGGGCTGGACTGGTTCCTGCTCGACGAAGAAGGCGGCTGGCACAAAGGCATGCAGGATTACGTGCGCGAACTGAACCACGTCTATAAAGACCACGCTCCGCTGTACCAGCTCGACCAGTGGCCTGAAGGCTTCGAATGGCTGGTGGCCGACGACGGCGAAAACTCCGTCTATGTTTTCGAACGCCGCGACCGCGACGGCAATTCCGTCATCGTCATCAGCAACTTTACCCCCGTCGTGCGCGAGAACTACCGTTTCGGTGTGAATCAGGCGGGCGGATACCGCGAAATCCTGAATTCGGATAACACGGAATACAAAGGCGGCGGCGTCAGCCCGGGCAAACTGGTCGAAACCGAAGCCGTCGAATCGCACGGCAAAGCGCAGTCGCTGTCGGTTACCGTTCCGCCGTTGGCGACGGTTTGGCTGTATCGGGAAAAGCAGTAACAACGCAGTGAGTTTCAGACGGCCTGCCGCAGCTTAAGGCCGGCCGTCTGAAAACCTTATCCAACCAAAGCCGCGCACAATATCAAACCGATAAGAAAGCCTGAAACAGCGTCGGAAAAGCAGTAAAAGTGTTTCAGACGGCCTGCGCAGCTTAAGGCCGTCTGAAAACCTTATCCGACCAAAGCCGTGCACAATATCAAACCGATAAGAAAGCCCGAAGCAGCGTCGGAAAAGCAGTAAAAGTGTTTCAGACGGCCTGCGCAGCTTAAGGCCATCTGAAAACCTTATCCGACCAAAGCCGCGCACAATATCAAACCGATAAGAAAGCCCGAAGCAGCGTCGGAAAAGCAGTAAAGCATTTCAGACGGCCTATCGGCAGTTTAAGGCCGTCTGAAAAAACCATGTCCGACCAACACACAATCAAACCGGAAAGAAAGCCCGAAGCATCCTCATGACCCGAAGCAGAAAACATTCTCCGAAACCGAAAATCCAGCCCGGCAAACCTTATCCCGTCGGCGCGACCGTCTGCCCGAACGGGGTCAATTTCGCGCTGGCATCGGGCAGTGCAGAAAAAGTCGAGCTTTGCCTGTTTGATTCAGACGGCCTGGAAACGCGGCTGGATCTGCCTGCGAAAACGGGTGCGGTGTTCCACGGTTTTGTGGCGGGTATCGGCGCAGGGCAGCGTTATGGCTACCGCGTACACGGAGAAAGCAATCCCGCGGACGGGCGGTTGTTCAATCCGCAGAAACTGCTGGCCGACCCGTATTCGCGCCGGATCGACGGCAAGCCCGTTTACGGAACCGCCGAAGAAATGGCGTGGTACCGGCCCGAAGACATGCGTGACAATGCCGCCGTCGCTCCGAAAAGCGTGGTGACGGACGACGGTGCGTTCGACTGGGGCGGCGACAAAGCCCCCGACACGCCGTGGGCGCAAACCGTGATTTACGAAGTCCATGTGAAAGGCTTCACCAAACAGTTTCCCGACCTGAAAAACGCGGGCACTTACCTTGCCTTGGCCGACAAGCGCGTGATTGCCTACCTGAAATCTTTGGGCGTAACCGCCGTGGAGCTGCTGCCCGTGCAGCAGCATCTCGACGAATACCATTTGCAGCGCATGGGCTTGCGCAATTATTGGGGCTACAACACTTATTCCCATTTCGCCGCCGAGCCTGCCTATGCCGCCGATGCGGAAAATGCCGCCGACGAACTGCGCCGCGCCGTAAAAGCCTTGCACAAAGCGGGCATCGAAGTGATTTTGGACGTGGTGTACAACCACACCGCCGAACAGGATTCAGACGGCCCTATGCTCTGCCAGCGCGGCATCGACAATCCCGCGTGGTATTGGATGGACGGGCAGGGCGGTTATGAAAACTGGTCGGGCTGCGGCAACACGCTCAACCTGGCCCGCCGCGACGTTGCCCGCTGGGCGGCCGACAGCCTGCGCTATTGGGTGGAAGCATTCCACATCGACGGCTTCCGTTTCGATTTGGGCACCATTTTGGCGCGCGAACCCGATTTCCGGGCCGACGGACGGTTTTTCCAAATGCTCTACCAAGATCCCGTGCTCGCGCGTGTGAAACTCATCGCCGAAGCGTGGGATCTCGGCCCCGACGGTTACCGCGTCGGCGGTTTCCCCCATCCTTTCGCCGAGTGGAACGGCCTGTTCCGCGACGACATGCGCGCGTTTTGGGTGTGGGAAAGCGGCAATCTGGGCAAATTCGCCGAACGGCTGGCCGGTTCGTCCGACATCTTCCGCCACAGCGGCAGAAGCCCGTCGGCCGGCCTGAACTTCATCACCGCCCACGACGGTTTCACGCTGAACGATTTGGTCAGCTACAACGAAAAACACAACGAAGCCAACGGCGAAAACAACCGCGACGGCCACAACGAAAACATCAGCTTCAACCACGGCGCGGAAGGCGCAACCGACGATGCGCACATCCTTGCCGAGCGCGAATACACCGCCAAAGCGCTGCTGGCTTCGCTGCTGCTGTCCAACGGCACGCCCATGCTGCTGGGCGGCGACGAATTCGGCAACAGTCAGCAGGGCAACAACAACGGCTACTGCCAAGACAACGAAACCGCATGGCTGACCTGGCCGTCTGAAAACCATCCCCTTCAGGAATATGTGCGCCAACTGACCACCGTGCGCAGGCAAATCGCCCTGCTGTCGCAGCAGGACGCATGGTGGGACGGCGGCAGCGTAACATGGCTCAACACCGACGGCCTACCCATGAGCGAGCAATGCTGGCACAACCACGGCATCAAAGCCATGCAGGTATTGATGGAGGGCGGCTGGCTGCTGCTGGTCAATGCCAAAAAAAGCCGCCAAACCTTTACCCTGCCCGAAGGAAAATGGCAGGAAGCATGCGCCCCGTCGCCCCGCTACACCTGTTCAGACGGCCTGTGCACGGTGGAGCATATGGGGCTGTGGGTGTTTAAAGATCAGGCCGTCTGATAAACGCCGTCTGAACGAATCCGTAGCGTAAACCTGCCAAAACGGCGCTATTTAGGCCGTCTGAACAGGACAGGGTTGTACGGGCAAACAACTCCGAACAACATGGTAGGTACGGTTAGCCGCCGAATGCGGCGTAATCGTACAAACCGGCGGCAGGCGTTGCAAGGCCGTCTGAAAATACCGTATTTGAATGATATGCTGTGTATGGATGTGTTGGGCAGTCGATACCGTCATTCCCGCGCAAGCGTGAATGACGAAAGTAAGCATAAACTTCCTATCCGAACGCAGCCAAAAACAACGACACACACAATAAAAATTCCGACGGCACGCGCATTTCATCTAGGCACGTCCGTTCCACCCAAAAGCAAAGGAGAAACTCATGAATCAAATCCACCAGGACAACCCCGCTTATGCGGTCGACCGCGTATTCAGCGCCGCCGACATTGCAGCCGACACGCTCGTGCTGATTTTGGCGGGCGGGCGCGGTTCGCGCCTGCACGAAATGACCGACCGCCGCTCCAAACCGGCCGTCTATTTCGGCGGCAACTGGCGCATCATCGACTTCACCCTGTCCAACTGCCTGAATTCCAACCTGCTCAAAATCGGCGTGATTACCCAATACGAAGCCCATTCGCTGCTGCGCCATCTGCAGCACGCATGGTCGTTTATGCCGCGCGACCGTGGCCAGTTCGTCGATATGTTGCCCGCGCGCCAGCAGGTGGACGAAGAAATGTGGTACCGCGGCACCGCCGATGCGGTTTGGCAGAACGTCAGCATCATGAAAGAACACTACAAGCCGAAATATGTGCTGATTCTGGCGGGAGACCACATCTACAAGATGGACTATATGCAGATGATCCGCGACCACATCGCGCGCGGGGCGAAGTGCACGGTGGGCTGCATTGAAGTCAAACGCAGCGAAGCCAAAGAGTTCGGTGTGATGGCGGTCAACGAAAACCTGAAAGTGCAGGACTTCGTCGAAAAACCGGCCGACCCGCCCGCCATGCGAGAAAAACCCGATTCGTCGCTCGCATCGATGGGGATTTATGTGTTCGATGCCGACTATCTCTACCAAACGCTCGAGGCCGAAGTCGCCCGCCCCGACACCCACCACGATTTCGGCAAAGACGTGATTCCGCGCGCTTTGCGCGAAGGCGTGCTGTATGCCCACCCGTTTGAGCGTTCCTGCATGGGGCGCAACGCCGAGGGCAGCATCTACTGGCGCGATGTCGGCACGCTCGACAGCTACTGGCGCGCGCACATGGATTTGGTCACCGAATACCCGCAGCTCAACCTGTTCGACCGCTCGTGGCCGGTGCGCGGCCTGCCGTCGCAGCCGATGCCGAGCAAGTTTTTCTATAAAAACCAGCACAGCCGCACCATCGACAATTCGATGATCAGCGGCGGCTGCCTGATTACCGATGCCGAAATCAGCTCGTCGGTGCTGTTTGAGCGCGTTACCGTGGACGAAGGCTCGGTCATCGACCGTTCCGTTGTCCTGCCGCAGGCGAAAATCGGCAAAAACTGTACCGTGCGCAACTGCATCATCGAACGCGCCTGCGTGATTCCCGACGGCATGCAGATCGGTGTCGATCCGGACGAAGACGCGAAATATTTCCGCATCAGTTCCGGCGGCAGCGTGGTGCTCGTTACCCCCGCCATGCTGGAAAAACGTGCGCGCGATCAGGACAAGTTTTCAGACGGCATGGGCATCTGACCGGCAGGTACGGCCGGACGGTATGCTGTAACCGTATCAAACGGTTGCCGCAAAGGCCGTCTGAAACAGCCGCACCGCTTGTCCGCATAAACGCCGTCTCTGCCTGAAATTCAGGCAGAGACGGCGGCAAACGGAAAAGGTGCGGCCAAGTCGCAGCCGTAAGTGTATAGGCCGCCGCAGTATTAGGCCGTCTGAAAATCCGCCTGTCCGTCGTTACGGCGGACAGTGTCCGATAAGGGACGGTCTTGCCTGTCCGAACCGAAACCGTCTGCAAACCGAAACATTGCTTTCAGACGGCCTGAAACGCAAAGGCCGTCTGAAAAAACCGAAACAACCCAACGGTAAAGAAACCATGAACATCTTGCACGCAGCTTCCGAGCTTTATCCCCTGATTAAAACCGGCGGACTGGCCGACGTATTGGGCGCGCTGCCGTTTGCCCAGCGGCAAAGCGGCGACGATGTACGCGTCATCCTGCCGTATTACCGCACCATCCGCCACCAGATTCCCTACACCGCCGAAGTCGCCCGTTGCGATACCCCGGGCGGTTATGCCGTTATCCGTTATGCCGAATACCGCGGTTTGGGGCTGTACCTGATTGACGCGCCCCATCTGTACGACCGCGAAGGCAATCCTTATTACGGCGCGGACTACCGCGATTACGCCGACAACGTCGTCCGCTTCGGCCTGTTGGGTTGGGCAGCGGCGGCGGTGGCGGCAGGTGCCGACCCGTTTTGGAACAGGGTGGACGTGCTGCACGCGCACGACTGGCAGGCGGGTTTGGCGGCAGCTTACCTGAAGGCATGGGATGTACCGGTGAAAAGCGTATTTACCATCCACAACATCGCCTATCAGGGTCTGTTCAACGCCAAACACCTGTCCGAGCTTTGGCTGCCGCAGCATATGTATCAGATAGAAGGTTTGGAATTCCGCGGCGAAATTTCGTTTCTCAAAGCAGGGCTTTACTATTCCGACCACATCACCACCGTCAGCCCTACTTATGCGCAGGAAATCGCCGTCAGCGGCTACGGCATGGAAGGGCTGTTGAAGTTGCGCCGTTCGCAAGGCCGTCTGAGCGGGATGCTCAACGGCGTGGACGAAGCGGTTTGGAATCCCGCCGCCGATGCGGAGCTGGCCGTTGCTTATGACGCGGAACACGCCTCCGAAGGCAAAGCCGCCAATAAAACCGCTTTGCAGCGGCATTTCGGCCTGCATCAGGATGCGGATGCAATGCTGTGCGTGATGGTGTCGCGGCTGACCGAACAGAAAGGCGCGGATTTTCTGCTCGAAGCCCTGCAAACCAAGCTGGCCGAAGATCCGAAAATGCAGTTCGCCCTGTTGGGCAGCGGTTCGCCCGAACTCGAGCAGGCTTTCCTGCAACTGGCCGCCGCCTATCCGGAACGTGTGGGCGTGCACATCGGCTACGACGAAAAACTGGCGCACCGCCTAATCGGCGGCGGCGACGTGATTCTGGTGCCGAGCCGTTTCGAGCCGTGCGGCCTGACCCAGCTTTACGGTTTGAAATACGGCACGTTGCCGCTGGTGCGGCGCACGGGCGGTCTGGCCGATACCGTGGCCGGATGGGACGGCGTTTCAGACGGCCTTGATGCCACGGGCTTCGTGTTCGACAAAGCCGATGCCGCCGCACTCGAAAGCGCGTTCAACACCGCATTGGCGGCGTGGGCGGACAAAGCCCTGTGGGACAGGCTGCGCCGCTGTGCGATGGCGCAGGATTTCGGCTGGCTCCGGGCGGCAGACAGCTACCGTATCTGTTACGAATCTTTGATTTAACGTGTTTTTTCGTATGTATGTCGTATGAAAGAGGGTTTAAAGGTTTGCTACTTTCCGCTACACGGTTAATATAGTGCCGGCCTGAGAATATTGCAGGCCGTCTGGAACCTGTTTTCAGACGGCATACTTGAAAACCTCCTTAATTACACCTCCCGCCGTTTCCGGACGGCATCACTTTGTTTATCATAGAAAGGCTTGTTTCATGGCTTCCAAAAAAACCCCGATTACCGGCTACGAATATGTGATGCCGAAACCCGATGCGGAAACCATCCGCAAATCCATCGTCTACAAACTCATCTTCATTCTCGGCGTCGATCCCAACGATGCCGACGAACACCAATGGCTCAATGCCGCCATGCTCGCCGCGCGCGACCTGATTGCGGAAGACTTCCTGAAAACCCGCCGCGCCCACATCGACCACAGCAAGCGCATGGTTTACTACCTTTCCATGGAATTCCTGCTCGGTCGCGCTTTTGTGAACGCGCTGATTAACGAAGGCGTCTATGCCGAATTCGAAGAAGCGTTCCGCCAGCTCGGCAAAGAGTTCGCCAACGTGTGCGAACAGGAAGAAGACCCGGGCTTGGGCAATGGCGGCTTGGGCCGTTTGGCCGCGTGTTTCCTCGATTCGCTCGCCACTTTGCGCATCCCGGCCATGGGCTACGGCATCCGCTACCAATACGGTATGTTCAAGCAGGAAATCGTCGACGGCCAGCAGGTTGAGAAACCTGATTTGTGGCTCGACCAAGACATGGCTTGGCAGTTCGGCCGTCCCGACAAAAAATATGCCGTCAACTTCGGCGGTACGGTAGTCAACACCGGCAGCAAAAAAGAATGGATGCCGTCTGAACAGGTGTCCGCACTGGCCTACGACGAAATCATCCCCGGTTACGGCGGCGAAGTGGCCAACCCGCTGCGCCTGTGGACGGCACACGCCGGAAACCAGTTCAATCTGGCCGACTTCAACCGCGGCGACTATACCGCCGCCGTCAGCGCGCAGAACAGCGACGAAAACATTTCGCGCGTACTCTATCCCAACGATTCCACCGACAGCGGCCGCGAACTGCGCCTGAAACAGGAATATTTTCTGGTTTCCGCCTCCGTGCAGGACATCGTTGCCCGCCACAAATGCCGTTTCCCCAGCGTGAAAACGCTGGCCGACAAAGTGGCCATCCACCTCAACGACACCCACCCCGTTCTGGCCATTCCCGAGCTGATGCGCATCCTGATCGACGAAGAAGGCATCGCCTTTGCCGAAGCATGGCAGATGTGCTGCAAAATCTTCTCCTACACCAACCACACGCTGATGAGCGAAGCGCTGGAAACCTGGCCGATTGATTTGATGGCACGCCTGCTGCCGCGCCATCTCGACATCATTTTCGAGATTAACGCCCAATTCCTCAACGGCCTGCGCGCAATGGGCTACGACGACGCTTTCCTGCGCCGCGTCTCCATCATCGACGAAGACGGCGGCCGCCGCATCCGCATGGCTTGGCTGGCGGTAATCGGTTCGCACAAAGTCAACGGCGTGGCGAAAATCCACTCCGATTTGATGGTGCGTTCGCTCTTTGCCGACTTCGCCAAAGTGTTCCCCGACCGCTTTACCAATGTTACCAACGGCGTAACCCCGCGCCGCTGGATTCACATCGCCAACCCCGCGCTGACCGCATTCCTCGACAAGCACATCGGCGGCAAAAAAGACTGGCGCGTGCATCTGGACGAGCTGGCCAAACTCAACAAACTCGCTGACAAGCCCGAAATACAGGCCGAATTCGGCGCGGTGAAAAAAGCCGCCAAAGAGCGTTTGGCCGCCTACATCGAGAAAGAACTGGGCATCAAAGTGAACACCGATGCGCTGTTCGACGTACAAATCAAGCGCATCCACGAATACAAACGCCAAGCGCTGAATGTGATGCACATCATCGACCGCTACGCTAGAATTCTGGAAAACCCCGATGCCGACTGGCAGCCGCGCGTGTTCATCATTTCCGGCAAAGCCGCATCCGCCTACTACATGGCGAAGAAAATCATCCGTCTGATTAACGATGTGGCCAAAACCATCAACAATGACGAGCGCATCCGCGACCTGATTAAAGTGGTCTATATCCCCAATTACAGCGTCAGCCTCGCCCAAATCATCATTCCCGCCGCCGACCTGCACGAGCAGATTTCACTGGCCGGTACCGAAGCATCAGGTACCAGCAACATGAAATTCGCCCTCAACGGCGCACTCTGCATCGGCACGATGGACGGAGCCAACGTCGAAATCCACGAACGCGTGGGCGACGAACACTGCTTCATCTTCGGCAATACCGTCGAGCAGGTAGAAGAGCTGCGCCTGCGCGGTTACGATGCCCTGAGCTACATCGAGCAGGACAGCGGTCTGCGCCGTGTGGTCAACATGGTGCACCAAGGCGTATTCTCGCCCGAAGAAATCCACCGCTACCACGACGTATTGCAGCCGCACAGCGATTATTACCAACTGATGGCCGATTTCCGCAGCTACGTCGAAGCCCAATACCGCGCCGACAAGCATTACGCCGACCGCGCCGCATGGGAAAAGAGCGCGCTGACCAACATCGCCAACATGGGCTTCTTCTCGTCCGACCGTTCGATTGAAGACTACTGCCGCGACATTTGGTTTATCAAACCGCTGACCAAACGCGAACTGCCGAGCACGAAAGAAGAATAAGGCGGAAGCGGGCAAAACCCCTGCCTGTCTGGTTAGTTTGGATGTTTTAATAATGAAAGGCCGTCTGAAAACATTTTCAGACGGCCTTATCTTTCTTGCGCGGTTTGCTGAAAAAGTATCGACGTGCGTACGGGTTGCGTGTCTCGGGACGCTAACCGTACCGACGGTTGCGGTGTAGGTACGGTTAGCCCGCTCCGTCGGGCGTAACCGTACGCACGAAGGGAAAACGGATGCCGTCTGAAAAAATCTGCGGCGGTACAAAACATCTGCATCCGTACGGTTACGCGTCTTAGGATGCTGACCATACCTACGGTTGCGGTTGTAGGTACGGTCAGCCCGCTCCGTCGAGCGTAACCGTACAACATGGCGGTGTGCCGTATGTTCCGCAAATCCCCCGATAGAAGAAGGCCGTCTGAAAAACTTTTCAGACGCCCTTCTGTGTCCCAACGATAGAGAGACAAGGGAATGGGTTTTAATGTCCCGAATGGTTTGCACCGTTGCCGTGGTTGTGGCCGACGGGCGCTTTGGGCGCGGTATTGACGTCTACTTGGACGGTTTGCGGTTTGGCGTTTTTGAATTTGAGCGTTACGGGAATTTTCTCGCCGATTTTCAGGGGACGTTTCAAGCCCATGAACATGATGTGGTAGCTGCCCGGTTTGAGTTCGGTAGTTTTGCCTTTGGGCAGCGGGATGCCGCCTTTGACTTCGCGCATCCGCATCACGCCGTTATCGTTAATGTGGGTGTGCACTTCCACACGTTCGGCGACGGCGGTGCTGCCGCCCAGCAGAAAATCGTCGCTTGCGGTGTCGTTGCGGACATTCATGAACGCGCCGCCCATTTTCATGCCTTCGACGGTGGCGCGTGCCCAAGGTTTGTCGATGCCGATGCCGGCGGCAAAAGCGGTTTGGCACAGGCCTGCGGCCAGCAATACGGTCAGTATTTTTTTCATGTCAGTCTCCTGAATGGATGAACGGGTAATCTGATTTTAAGCCGCCACAGCGGGTTTGGTTATCGTACAAAGGGATTAGGGCGGGTGCAATACCGAACGTTGCCGCCGCTGTTCCGCTGACGGCGGTAAGGTGGAAACTGCGGATACGCGGGAAAAGAAACCGTAGGGTCGGATGCCGTCGGAAACTGAGGATATTGCCGAAACTTGCGAGACAAAGGCCGTCTGAAACAGTCCTGGTTCGGTGTTTTCAGACGGCCTGTTTTCGGATTATTCGTTTCTTAAATCCGCATCGGCATCACGATGTATTTGAAATTCGGATTGTCCGGCACGGTAAACAGGGTGGAACGGTTGGCGTCGCCGAAAGCGAGCTGCATGTCTTCGGCGTGGACGTTGCGCAAAACGTCCATCAGGTAGCCGATGTTGAAGCCGACTTCGAGTTCGCCGCCCTGATAGGCGATTTCGAGTTCTTCGCGGGCTTCTTCCTGTTCGTTGTTGGAACAGACCACGCTCAATACGCCCGGCTGCAGCAGGAGGCGCGCGCCGCGGAATTTTTCGTTGGCCAGGATGGAAACGCGTTCGAGCGCACCCAGCAGTTCGGTGCGCGGGAGCAGGAAGATTTTGTCGTTGTCCAACGGAATCACGCGGTTGAAGTCGGGGAATTTGCCGTCGATGACTTTGCTGACGATTACGGTGTCGTTGCAGCGGAAACGAACCTGGTTGTTCAGCAGTTCGATTTCCAGCGCATCGTGCGGGTGGTTGAGCAGTTTGAACAGCTCGAGCACGGTTTTGCGCGGCAGGATGACTTCTGTTTTGGGCAGGTCGGCATTGATGGTGCTGGCGGAATAGGCCAAACGGTGGCCGTCGGTGGCGACGAGGCGGATTTGGTCGCCTTCGACCTGCATCAACAGGCCGTTGAGGTAGTAGCGGATGTCCTGCACGGCCATGCTGTACTGAACCTGCGAGAGCATGTTTTTGAACACTTCCTGCTCGAGCGAGAAGCTGGCGCTGATTTCTTCGCCGACGCTCATCTGCGGGAAGTCTTCTGCAGGCAGGGTTTGCAGGGCGAAGCGCGATTTACCTGCTTTGAGGGTCAGGCGGTTGTCCGCCCAGTCGAGCAGCACGACGGCGCTTTCGGGCAGGGCACGCAGGATGTCTTGGAGTTTTTTGGCGTTGGTGGTGATGCGGAAATCGCCCGCGCTGCTTTCGGGGCCGTGGGTGTTGATTTGGATTTCCAGGTCGGTGGCCAGGATATTGGTTTTCCCGCCGCTGTTTTCGAGCAGGACGTTGGAGAGGATCGGTAATGTGTGGCGGCGTTCCACAATGCCGGTGACGGCTTGCAGCGGTTTGAGCAGGGAGTCGCGGTCGGCTTGTAAAATCTGCATGGTTATTCCTTTGGTTGAAGGGATAATGTTTTGGTAAAAGCGGGTTTTTCGGCAGGCCGTCTGAAATGTGTTTTCAGACGGCCTGAAGTTTTTTCGGTTGCCTGTGCCATCCGTTGCAACGGAAAACCGTATTTTCGACAGGAAGCCGTCCGCATCGGGTTTTCGGTTGGCTTGATAAAGGATGCCTGTCGGTTCTCGGTACGGTTTTCAGACGGCCTGTTCAGTTCTGAATCATAATCAGCAGTTTTTCATAATCCTGCGCCAGTTCGGGGTCTTCCGCGCGGAATTTGGCAACGGCTTTTACCCCGTGCATCACGGTGGTGTGGTCGCGGCCGCCGAAAGCATCGCCGATGGAGGGCAGGCTCAGGTTGGTGAGTTCTTTTGTCAGGCTCATGGCGACCTGGCGCGGGCGGGCGATGTTGCGGGTACGCTTTTTGCCCAAGATTTCGTTGGCCTTGATGCGGTAGTATTTGGCGGTGGTGTCGATAATCAGATCGACGGTAATGGCTTTGTGTTTGACCGCGATGATGTCTTGCAGCGCATCCCGCGCCAAATCCACGTCAATCGGCTTTTTCATAAAGCGGCTGCTTGCGCTCACACGGTTGAACGCGCCTTCAAGCTCGCGCACGTTGGAACGGATGAGGTTGGCGATGAAAAAAGCGGCTTCGTCGGACAAGTCCATGCCCACGGATTCGGCTTTTTTCTGAAGAATCGCCACACGCATTTCCAGTTCGGGCGGTTCGAGTTCGAGCGTCAACCCCCATGAAAACCGCGATTTCAGGCGGTCGTCCATGTCTTCGATTTTGGCGGGCAAAACGTCGCAGGTCAAGATTAACTGTTTCTTTTCATTGTGGAAATGGTTGTACAGATAGAAAAACTCTTCCATCGTACGGTCTTTGCCCTTGATAAACTGGATGTCGTCGATAATCAAGAGGTCGTATTGCTTGTATTGCTGTTTGAATACGTCGTAATTGCCGGTACGCACCGCGCCCATAAAGCTGCGGATGTAGTCGTCGGCGTGCATGTAGCGCACTTTGGCGTCGGGGTTGTTTTTCAGCAGTTCGTTACCGATGGCCTGTACCAAATGGGTTTTGCCCAAACCGGTGCTGCCGTACAGGAAAAATGGGTTCACGGTTTGCTGGCCGGGCTTTTCGGCGATACTCTGCGCGGCGGCGGCGGCGATGCGGTTGCCTTTGCCTTCCACCAGCGTTTCAAAGGTATAGTCGCGCGAAAGATTGGTTTGTTCGTAGCGGGAAGCTGCCTGCTGTGCTTGGGTGTCTGCGGTTTTTGCAGCGGTTTTGGCGGGTTTCTTTTCCGCTTCGGGTGCGGATGGCGGCGTATCGGATTTCGGTTTTTCCGACAGGTTTTTCATGCGCTCGGCCACTAAGTCGCGTGCGGATTTCGCGCTACTGCGCTTGGGGGCGGTTTGTTCTACCGGTTCGGTTTTCGGGGTGTCGGAAAAACTTGAGGCCGTCTGAATGTCAGTTTCCGCAACATCTGCCGTGTCCGCCGCCATTTCGTAACGTTTTCCCGCTCCTGTTTTGAATACCAATGCCGGCCGCTCGGGAGCGAGTTCGGCGCGTACGGCATCCAGTGAGGCGGAAAAACGGTTTTTCAGCATATTGCAGGCAAACTGGGTGGGGGCGAACACAACCCATGCGCCGTCTTCTTCGTCTACCGTCAACGGCGCAAGCCACTGTCCGAACTGCTGTTCGGAAAGCGTGCCGTGAAGTCTGCGCAGGCACAGCGGCCAAAATTCAGCTAAAGTCATGATGTGCTGTCCGAACGGAAGAGGTTTGCAGAAAAATTGTTAAGGCCGTCTGAAAAAATGCGGCAGGCGTTTTCAGACGGCCTGTGGAATGTGATGTTAAGGCTTGTACACATAAACATGTATATGCCCAACAGGAAAGCGATTATACCGAATTTTATCCACAGGCGCACCGTGGCAGGGAAATATTTGCCGGAGCAGAAACGGAGGCCGCCTGAAAACGGCGGGAAGGCTGCTTCGCCGTGCCAAACCGCTTGTTCTGTAACGGCAAAAGCGGATGTTCCGGGCCGAACCCGACGGGTATCGCAGGTGCGTATCGGTTTGATAATACGGATTGACAAAACCGTAAAAATAGAGTGTAATCCACAGTTTGATTTTAGACCCGATTTTTAGGAAGCAAGATGAAACGCACTTACCAACCCTCCGTCACCAAACGCAAACGCACCCACGGTTTCCTGGTCCGTTCCAAAACCCGCGGCGGCCGTGCCGTATTGGCCGCACGCCGTGCCAAAGGCCGCAAACGTTTGGCCGTGTAATCAAATTGGACAACGGTTTCGGCAGGCAGTACCGCCTATTAAAAACGGATGATTTTTCATCCGTTTTTGCGTTAAAAAACAGGCGCAGCAGCGCATTGCTCCAAGTGATGCAGTCGGGTGCGAACGGTTTGGGACATGCGCGGCTGGGTTTGGTGGTCGGCAAAAAAGCCGCCAAACGGGCCAATGCGCGCAATTATATGAAGCGCGTGATACGCGACTGGTTCAGGCTCAACAAACATACGCTGCCTCCGCATGACTTCGTGGTGCGCGTGAAAATGTCTTTTACCCGTACAAACGCAGCGGAAGCCCGTGCACAACTTGCTCGGCTGATGAAACGGTGAACCGATGGCTGCCAGGCTTTTGCTCGTATTGATACGTTTTTACCAGTATGCCGTCAGTCCGCTGATTCCGCCGCGCTGCCGTTATACGCCCACCTGTTCGCAATATGCGGTGGAGGCGGTAAAAAAATACGGCGCATTCAAGGGCGGCTGGCTTGCTGCAAAACGCATCGCCCGCTGTCATCCTTGGGGCGGTCACGGACATGATCCGCTGCCTTGAATCTGCCTGCAAAGGAACAATCTGCCGTTGTGCCGCCAAGTGCGTGCGGTATTTTCAGCGTATTTTCAGACGGCACATTGAGCCGTTCAGGCCGTCTGAAAAGCCTGTAACATCCTGTCTTTATTTTCCCTTTTCATTCCGACGGTTTTCTATATAATGCCGTCTGAAAACAAAACCACCCCTAGGATTCGATATGGAAACCAAACGACTGTTGGCCTTTTTCGCCATAGCCGCCGCGATTTTGTTCGGTTGGGAACAACTGTTCCCCAGGCCGAAACCTACCCCGCAGCAGCAGGCCGCGCAACAGCAGCAGGCGGCGAAACCCGTTGAGGCCGCAGCTTTGACCTCCGCTGTGCCGATTACCGTAACCACAGATACGGTCAAAGCCGTCATCGATGAAAAAAGCGGCGATCTGCGTCAGCTTACGCTCCTGAAATATCAGGCCAGCGGCGACGAAAAGAAAAACTTCGTTTTGTTTAACGACAGCAAAACATACACTTATGTTGCACAGTCCGAACTGCTGGATGCGGCGGGCAACAACATTCTCAAGGGTGTCAGCTTTACTTCCGCGCAGAAAAACTACACGCTCAACGGCGACAAAACCGAAGTGCGCCTGACTGCTTCCGCCGCCAACGGCCTGACTGTCGAAAAAATCTATACCTTCAGTAAGAACAGTTACCTTGTGAACGTGCGTTTCGACGTTGCCAACAGCAGCGGACAACCCGTACAGCTTACCGCCAACTACCGTGTCGTGCGCGACAACACGACTCCGGAAGGACAGGGCTACTTTACCCAGTCCTATACCGGCCCCGTTGTCTACACACCGGCAGGCGAGTTTCAGAAAATCGACTTTTCCGATCTTGACGACGATTACACTTCGGGCAAAAGCGAAGCCGAATACGAGCGCCGTACCCAAACCGGCTGGCTGGGCATGATTGAACACCACTTCATGTCGACCTGGATTCTCCAGCCCAAAGGCGGTCAAACCGTGTGTGCCTCAGGCGATTGCCAAATCGACATCAAACGCCGCAACGACAACCTTTACAGCGCAGGCGTAAGCGTACCGCTGAAACCGTTGGCCAACGGCAGCAAAGAAACTTTCGCCATGAACCTCTATGCAGGCCCGCAGGTTACCGACACCATCAGTGCGGTTGCCGACAATCTCGAATTGGCCAAAGACTACGGCAAAGTCCACTGGTTCGCCGCGCCGCTCTTTTGGCTGCTCAACTGGCTGCACGGCTTTATCGGCAATTGGGGCTGGGCGATTGTCGTGTTGACCTGCATCGTTAAAGCCGTACTGTATCCGCTGACCAATGCATCTTACCGCTCCATGGCCAAAATGCGTGCCGTTGCGCCCAAGCTCGAGGCCCTGAAAGCCAAATACGGCGACGACCGCATGGCACTCCAGCAAGCCATGATGCAGATGTACAAAGACGAAAAAATCAACCCGCTCGGCGGATGTCTGCCCATGTTGCTGCAAATCCCCGTGTTCATCGGCCTTTATTGGGCACTGTTCGCGTCCGCCGAACTGCGTCAGGCGCCGTGGCTGGGTTGGATTACCGACTTGAGCCGCATCGACCCCTACTACATCCTGCCCCTGATCATGGCCGCGACAATGTTTATCCAAACATTCCTCAATCCGCCGCCCACCGATCCGGTGCAGGCGAAAATGATGAAAATCATGCCGATGGTGTTTTCCGTGATGTTCTTCTTCTTCCCCGCCGGTTTGGTACTGTATTGGGTGGTCAACAACCTGCTTACCATCGCCCAACAGTGGTACATCAACCGCAGCATCGAAAAACAGCGCACACAAGGCGAAGTCGTTTCGTAATGTGATGGATAAAGTTGAAAGGCCGTCTGAAAACCTGAATTCAGGTTTTCAGACGGCCTTTCGTTTCCAGCTTTTGTACGTTTTGTTTGCTGGTGTACAAACTGCCATGAATCCGATGTTATCGGATTCTCAAGGGAGTAGATGTTATGAAAAATCTCCGCCGAAGCTCATTGCGCCTTTCTCCGCGCTGCATGCCAAGCTGCGGAAGCCTGCGAAGAGTTCGCGGCCGATGCCGTGGTTGTTTTTGCTCAGGTCGGGCTGCGGGGTTTCGCGGGCGGCCCATTCTTTTTCGTCAACCAAGGCAGTGAGTTCGCCGGTCACGGAATCGAAGCGGATGAGATCGCCGGTGCGGATTTTGCCGATGCCGCCGCCGAGCAGGGCTTCGGGGCTCATGTGGATGGAGGCGGGCACTTTGCCGGATGCGCCGGACATGCGGCCGTCGGTAACGAGGGCGACTTTGAAGCCGCGGTCGAGCAGGATGGCCAGCGGAGGGGTGAGTTTGTGCAGTTCGGGCATGCCGTTGGCGCGGGGGCCTTGGAAGCGGACGACGGCTACGAAGTCGCGTTCGAGTTCGCCGCGTTCGAATGCGGCCAATACTTCTTTTTGGTCGTCGAACACGATGGCGGGGGCTTCGATGATGCGGTGGCTGTCTTTGACGGCGGATACTTTAATTACGCCGCGTCCGATGTTGCCTTTCATCAGGCGCAGTCCGCCGTCGGGGGAGAAGGGGGCGGCAACAGTGCGCAGGATTTCCGTATCGCGGCTTTCGGCCACGGCATCGCGCCATTGGAGTTTACCGTCTATCAGGAAGGGTTCTTTAGTGTAGATTTCCATGCCGTGTCCCATTACGGTGTCGACATCGTCGTGCAGCAGGCCGTTGTTGCGCAGTTCGCGGATGACGAAAGGCAGGCCGCCGACTGCGGCAAAGTGGTTGACGTCGGCGGGGCCGTTGGGATAAACGCGGATCAGCAGGGGGATAATCGAGGAGATTTCGTCGAAGTCGTCCCAAGTCAGAATCACGCCGGCGGCGCGCGCCATGGCGACAAGATGCATGGTGTGGTTGGTGGAGCCGCCCGTGGCCATCAGGCCGATCATGGCGTTAATAAACGATTTTTCGCTCAGCATTTCGCCCAGCGGTTTGGCCGTGCCGTTTTTGATGCCTTCGACCAAGTGGGCGGCGGCGTAACGGGTAAGGGCTTCGCGCATGGGGGTGTAGGGGTGGAAGAATGCGGCTGCGGGCAGGTGTGCGCCCATCAGCTCCATCATCATTTGGTTGGAATTGGCCGTGCCGTAGAAGGTGCAGGTGCCGGGGCTGTGGTAGGAACCCATTTCGCTTTCGAGCAGGGCGTCGCGGCCGACTTTGCCTTCGGCGAAAAGTTGGCGGGTGCGGGCTTTTTCTTTGTTGCCGATGCCGCTTTCCATCGGGCCTGCGGGTGCGAAAATGCCGGGGATGTGGCCGCAGGAAAGCGCGCCTATCATCAGGCCGGGAACGATTTTGTCGCACACGCCGAAATACAGTGCGCCGTCGAACATTTGGTGCGACAGGCCGACAGCGGTGCTCATGGCAATCACGTCGCGCGAGAACAGGGAAAGCTCCATGCCTTCGTAACCTTGGGTGATGCCGTCGCACATGGCGGGCGTGCCGCCGGCGACTTGGGCGGTGGCACCGTGTTTGCCTGCTTCGTCTTTAATCCAATCCGGGAAATCTTTGAACGGCTGGTGTGCGGAAACCATGTCGTTATAGGCGGTAATCATGCCTAAATTCGGCACGGTGTGCTTGAGCATTTCGATTTTGATGGTTTTGGGCATGGCGGCGTAGCCGTGCGCCAGATTGGAACAGCCGAGACGGTCGCGCTCGACGCGGCCCTGCTGTTTCAAGGCGCGGATGCGGGCGAGATAGGTTTCGCGGGTGGGGCGGCTGCGTTCGATGATGCGCTCGGTAATGGCGGCGAGTTTGGGGTGGATGGCGGGGGTGGTCATGGTTCGGCCTTTCTAAAGTGCGGATGTCTGCGTACCGCTCGGATAAGGTGTTCGGTTTGGATTTTGTTTTGAAAAGTCAAAGGCTTGATGCCGTCTGAAAAGTTTTTCAATGTAGTCATTATTATAATATAGTTTTGTAGTTTAGTTACAGAAATTACAAAATAACTGACCGAAGTTTGATTTAAATCCGAATCTTTCCGCAGAGAACGGAAAAAATGGCGGTTGGTTTGGATTAGGTCAAAAAAATAGGCGAAAACGCAATAGACAAACCCTGTAGCGGTGTGTAGGATTACTACCGAATTCCGGCAGCCGCACGGCTTTTTCAGACGGCATACGCCGCACGATGTTCCGATAATACGTCCTGAATCCTTGACTTGAAAGATAACACGATGAATAAGCAGACGAATTTTGATTTGGTGTTGTTCGGTGCCACAGGCGACCTGGCCATGCGCAAACTCCTGCCCTGCCTGTATCAGGCACACGTTGCGGGGCTGCTGCATCCCGAAGGCCGTATTCTGGGGGTAAGCCGCAGCGAGTTGGATACCGGCGGCTTTTTGGAAAAAGTCGAAACCCATTCCAAAATCCACATCAAACAAAACTTTTCCGACGAGCAGTGGGCATCGTTTACCAAACGCATCCAATACCTTACCGTCGACGTTACCCGCCCCGAGCAGTTTGACGCGCTGGCCGAAACCGTCAAAGCGCGCAAGGAAACCGACAACGTCGTCATCTACCTTTCCACCGCGCCCAAATTTTTCGCGCCTGCCTGCGAAGCGTTGGCCAAAGTCGGCCTGAATGCGCCGAACGTACGCATCGTGCTGGAAAAACCGCTGGGCACCGACCTGAAATCTTCCCAAGAAATCAACACCGACGTTGCCCGCTATTTCAAAGAAGAGCAGATTTACCGCATCGACCACTATCTCGGCAAGGAAAGCCTGCAAAACCTGCTCGCGTTGCGTTTTGCCAATGTGGTGTTCGAACCGCTGTGGAACAACAAATATGTGAAAAGCGTGCAGCTGACCATTGCCGAGCAGCTCGGCGTGGAAGAGCGCGGCGAGTTTTACGACATCACCGGCGCGCTGCGCGACATGGTGCAGAACCACCTGATGCAGATGCTGTGCATGACCGCGATGGAAGCGCCGAAAAGTCTGGATGCCGACGATGTGCGCGACGAAAAAATGAAAGTGATCAAGTCGCTCAAACCGCTGACTTCCGCCGATGTCGATGCAAATGTGGTGCGCGGCCAATATACCGCCGACAAAGGCATGAACGGCTATCTTCAGGAGCTGAACGTGCCGTCTGAAAGCCGCACCGAAACCTATGTGGCCGCGAAAGCCGAAATCGACAACGAACGCTGGAAAGGCGTGCCGTTCTACCTGCGTACCGGCAAACGCATGGCGGGCAAGGTGGCGGAAATCGTGTTGAACTTCAAAGATTTGGACAACCATATCTACGAAAACAGCGCGGCCGCGCCCAACCGTTTGGTTATCGAATTGCAGCCCACTGAATCCGTGCGTCTGTACACACAGGTCAAAACTCCGGGCGCGGGCAATAAAGTAGAACCGACCGCGCTGGCTGTGGACATGGGGCAGGCCATCGAAGGCCGCCGCGCCGAAGCCTATGAACGCCTGTTGTTGGATGTGATCAACGGCAAGCTCGCCCTGTTCAACCGCCGCGACGAACTTGAAGCCGCTTGGGAATGGGTGATGCCGATTATGGAAAACTGGGAAAACAGCCCCGTTCCGCCGCACGGCTATGCCGCCCATTCTTGGGGTCCCGAAGCCGCCCGCGAACTTTTGGCGCGCAACGGCGACAAATGGCACGAAGAGCAGTAGTCTGATTTCAGACGGCATCCCCGGTGCGGAAGGCCGTCTGAAAAAACATTTGCAGCAGGATAACCGTATTCGGCCTGCCTGTACTATGCCGCAAGGCGGCAGGCGGACGGCGCATCCGACAACCGTTTACCGTTTTCAGACGGCCTGAAGCCGCAGGCATACAGGCCGTCTGAAACCCGAACTAACCATATCCGAAGGAATCCGAATGGCTTACGAATGGCACGAATTTGAAAACAACGCCGCCGCCGCTCAAGGCTTGGCCGATGCGGTGGCCGCCGCGCTGCAAACCGCGCTCGACAAAAAAGGCAGTGCGGTGCTGGCGGTATCCGGCGGACGTTCGCCGATTGCGTTTTTCGAAGCGCTGTCGAAAAAAGATTTGGACTGGCAGAACACCGGCATCACGCTGGTGGACGAGCGCATCGTGCCCACCACCCACGACGACAGCAACACCAAGCTCGTGCGCGAATACCTGCTGCAAAACAAAGCCGCCGCCGCCAAATGGATTCCGGTGGTGGAAGACGGTCAAACCGAAGCCGGTTTGCAGCCCGAAGCCGTGGTTCAGACGGCCTTGCAACATTACGTGCAGCCCGATGCGCTGGTGCTCGGTATGGGCGGCGACGGACACACCGCCTCGCTGTTTCCGCAGGCACCGCAACTGCAACAGGGTTTGACCGACACCGAAACCCCGCTGCTGCACACCACGCCCGTTACCGCGCCGCACGAGCGCGTGAGCATGACGCTGGACGCGGTGGCGAAAACGCCCGCCGTGTTTCTCGCCATCGGCGGCGCGGAGAAAAAGGCCGTGTTCGACCAAGCCGTACAAAGGCCGTCTGAAACCCATCCCGTCAGCTTCGTTTTGAACCATCAAGGAATCAACTGCCATGTCTTCTACGCAAACTAAAAAAACGGCGGCAGACGCAGTGCTGCACTGGCCGCGTCTCGTTGCCGACATCGGCGGCACCAACGCCCGTTTCGCGCTCGAAACCGAACCGCACCAGCTCGACAAAATCGAAGTGCTGCCCTGCAACGATTACGACACCATCGTCGATGCGGCCCGCGAATATCTCAAACGCGCGGGCAACCCGAAAATCAGCCATGCCGCCATCGCGATTGCCAACCCGATTTTGGGCGACTGGGTGCAGATGACCAACCACCATTGGGCGTTTTCCATCGAAACCACGCGCCAATCCCTCGGCTTGGAAACCCTGATTCTGCTCAACGACTTTACCGCGCAGGCATTGGCGATTACCCGCGTGCCGTCTGAAGAACTGGTGCAGGTGGGCGGCTACAAACCCGTTGAAAATGCGCCGAAAGCCGTTATCGGCCCGGGCACAGGTTTGGGTGTGAGCGGCCTGATTCCCAGCAATGCGGGCTGGACGCCGCTGGCGGGCGAAGGCGGCCATGTCAGCTTCCCGCCGTTCGACGATGCCGAAGTGATGATTTGGCAGTATGCCAAGAAAAAATTCGGCCACGTTTCCGCCGAACGCTTCCTGAGCGGTGCAGGCCTGACCCTGATTTACGAAGCGTTGGCCGTGAAAGAAGGCGTGAAGCCGCAGAAACTTACCCCCGCCGAAATCAGCGAAAACGCCTTGAGCGGCTCGTCGCCGCTGTGCCGCCTCACGCTCGACATTTTCTGCGCCATGCTCGGCACCGTCGCCTCCAACCTTGCGCTCACGCTCGGCGCAAGCGGCGGCGTGTATCTGTGCGGCGGCATCATCCCGCGCTTTATCGACTATTTCAAATACTCGCCCTTCCGCAGCCGTTTTGAAAACAAGGGCCGCTTCGATGCTTATCTGGCTGCGATTCCGGTGTATATCGTGTTGAGCAAATACCCCGGCATCACCGGTGCGGCGGTGGCTTTGGAAAACCACCTGCACGGCGAATGCAACAATACCTCGGCTTTGGGCGGAGCAGGTAAAGGGCAGGGCGCGAAATAAAGGCCGTCTGAAAACGGCGGCGGAACAGGCAAATAGGGTTCGGCCGCTGTGGAAACGGTTTTGGCGGGGCGGTTGCCGGATTCGGTGCGGCAGCCTGTCCGGGTCGAAGCAGGGGTCGTCTGAAAGCCCGCCGCCTTTTCAGACGGCCTGTATGGAAGGTTGTACGGGCAATATAAAAAGTGATAGGGAAAATAATATGTTAAGCAAAATCAGTGAATCCTTGCCTTCTCTTTCGGGTGCGGAACGCAAAGTCGCCGAATCGGCATTGGCCGAACCCAAATGGTTCGTCCATGCCGCCGTTGCCGAAATCGCAGAGCGTGCGTCGGTCAGCCAGCCTACGGTCATCCGTTTCTGCCGCAGCCTGGGTTACAAAGGCCTGCCCGAATTCAAACTCGCGCTTTCCGCCAGCATCGGCCACGAAGGGATGCCGTATGTACACGAAGAACTCAACGCCGACGACGACATGAGCGTGGTGGTGGAGAAAGTGTTGGGCAATGCCGCCGCATCGATTTTGGGCGAGCGCCGCTACCTGAAGGAAGCCGACCTGGAAAACGCCACCGCCATGCTGATGCACGCCCGCCGCGTGGAGTTTTACGGTGTCGGCAATTCGGGCATCGTGGCGCAGGACGCACAGCATAAATTTTTCCGCTTCGGCATTTCCACCGTGGCCTACGTCGATACCCACACCCAGTTGATGGCCGCCGCCGTGTTGTCCGACAAAGACGTTTTGGTGGCGATTTCGACTTCAGGCTCGTCGATCGAGCTGCTCGACGCCGTGAGCACGGCCAAAGAAAACGGCGCGTCCGTGATTGCCGTTACCCGCGCCGATTCCCCGCTCAGCCAGCTTGCCGACTGCGTGCTGACCGTTGCCGCGCAGGAGGACATTGCCGTTTACACGCCCATGATTTCGCGCCTGCTCCAACTGGCCGTTATCGACATCCTGGCCATCAGCCTCGCCCTGCGCTTGGGCGAACCGGCCAGCCTGCAATTGGCGAAGAGCAAACGCAGCATCCACAGCAAACACCTCAATACGCCGGAACACAACAAAGAGCAAACCGGCAAAACCAACCATAAGGAATCAGAGACATGAAACACCTTCACGACCTGCCGACCTGGAAAAAACTCTGGCAGCATTTCGACGAGACCAAGTCTGACCATATGCGCGACATGTTCGCCAGCGACCCCGGCCGTGCCGAACGCTATTGGCTCGAAGTGGGCGGCCTCACACTCGACTACTCGAAAAACCGCATCAGCGACGAAACCTTGGGATTGCTGTTCGATTTGGCGCGCGAAGCGGGATTGCCCGAAAAAATGCGGCAGATGTTCAACGGCGAAAAAATCAACACCACGGAAAACCGCGCCGTTTTGCACGTTGCCCTGCGCAACCGCACCAATTCGCCGATTTATGTCGATGACGAAGACGTGATGCCCAAGGTCAACCGCGTGTTGCAGCAGATGGGCAAATTCGCCGACGACGTGCGCAGCGGCAAATGGTTGGGCTACACCAACCAAGTGATTACCGACGTGGTCAATATCGGCATCGGCGGTTCGGATTTGGGGCCGCTGATGATGTGCAGCGCGCTCAAGCCCCATGGCCATCCGCGCATGAAGATGCACTTCGTCTCCAATGTCGACGGTTCGCAGTTGCGCGACGTGCTCGAAAAAGTCCACCCCGAAACTACGCTCTTCATCATCGCTTCCAAAACCTTCACCACGCAGGAAACCCTGACCAACGCCAAAACCGCGCGCCAATGGTTCCTGCGCGAAGCCAGCGAAGAAGACATCGCCAAACATTTCGTTGCCGTTTCCACCAACAAAACCGCCGTCGCCGAATTCGGCATCGACACCGACCACATGTTTGAATTTTGGGACTGGGTCGGCGGACGATACAGCCTGTGGTCGGCCATCGGCCTGCCTATCATGCTCTATCTGGGCGAAGAAAACTTCATCGAAATGCTCAACGGCGCCCACCTGATGGACCAGCATTTCATCAACACCCCGCTCGAGCAGAACATGCCCGTCATCCTTGCACTTGTCGGCATCTGGTACATCAACTACTACGGCGGCGGCAGCCACGTCATCGCCCCTTACGACCAACACCTGCACCGCCTGCCTAAATTCATCCAACAGCTCGACATGGAAAGCAACGGCAAACAGGTTACGCTCGACGGACAGAAAGTCGAACACGAAACCGGCCCCATCATCTGGGGCGAAACCGGCATCAACGGCCAGCACGCCTTTTTCCAACTGCTGCACCAAGGCACCCACGTTACCCCCATCGACCTGATTGCCAGCCTTGAAAAACGCAGCAACCTGCCCGGCCACCACGAAATCCTGCTCTCCAACGTGTTTGCCCAAGCCGAAGCCTTTATGCGCGGCAAAACCGCCGACGAAGCGCGCGCCGAACTTCAGGCGCAGGGTATGGACGCGGAGCGCATCGAAGCCCTTGTCCCGCACAAAACCTTCAGCGGCAACCGTCCGAGCAACATCATCCTGATGCGCAAAATCAACCCCCGCAACATGGGCAGCCTGATTGCGCTCTACGAACACAAAACCTTCGTACAGGGCGTGATTTGGGGCATCAACAGCTTCGACCAATGGGGCGTGGAGCTGGGCAAACAGCTCGCCAAAACCATCTTGGCCGAACTTCAGGGCGAAACCGAACCGCAGCAGCACGACAGCTCCACGGAGCGTCTGATCAAACGCTATCTGGATGCCAACAAACGCTGATGGTTCAAACACATACCGTTTGCGGTAAAACATGAAAGGCCGTCTGAAAACCCGTTTTCAGACGGCCTTTGGTCTTTGGCGTACGTTACGGCGGATAAACTTTGCAGGCAGGTTGTATTTGCAGCGTGTGCCTGTTTATACGGCTGTATCGTCCGTCATGCCTGCGAAGGGGGAATCCAGACGTTAACCCTTAAGTAACCAATATTGTCCAACAACAGCCCAAGTAGGTACGGTTAGCCGCTTTAAGCGGCGTAACCGTACGCAAAGCCCAAGCCGTCTGAAACTGCCCCCCGTCATTCCCGCACAAGCGGGAATCCAGACGTTGAACCCGTAAGCAACGGATATTTTCAACGGCATCCGAATCCCCAAGTTTGCCCGGATTCCCGCCTGCGCGGGAATGACGGCATTGTTTTAACCGTCTCCAGCCCATGTAGGTACGGTTAGCCGCCTCAAGCGGCGTAACCGTACACACCATACAGGCCATCTGAACCCGTTCCCCAAATACTGCCGAACTTCCCAAGAAACAGCCCAAGCCGTCTGAAACCGCTTTCCCAAAACCGCAATACCGCAGAACTTCCTAAAAAACAACACAGGCCGTCTGAAAACATTTTTTCAGACGGCCTTGAATGCGGAAAGCATCCGAAAAACCGGCATCGGTTTGGACAACGGAACGCGCGCTCGGTATGATGGCAGGCATTTTTCCGCCGCCGTAAGGCCGTCTGAACATGCCGGACAAACGGTTGGACGGGGCGGCGGTTTTCGACCCGTTCCAACCGTCGGTTACGGTTTCGGGCAAACACGCCTTTCAACTCAAAAGGAATGCCATGCACACCCGTTTCATCCCCAACGGCACCCGAACCCTGCTGGTTTATTTCGCAGGCTGGGGCACGCCGTTTTCGGCGGTCGGCCATTTGAGGCCGCCTGAAAACGCCAGCCTGCTGCTGTGCGGCAGTTACCGCAGTTTGAAGTTGGATTTCGATTTCGGCGCATACCGCGAAATCCGCATGGTGGCTTGGTCGATGGGCGTGTGGGTGGCGGAGCGCGCGATGCAGGGCGTCCCGCTGGTGTCGGCCACGGCGGTCAACGGCACGCCGATGCCCAAGCACGACCGTTTCGGCATTCCCGCCGCCGTGTTTGAGGCCACATTGGAACATCTGGACGACGCAGGCCGTCTGAAATTCGAGCAGCGGATGTGCGGCGGCAAGGCCGGATGGGAACGTTACCGTGCGCTCGACGGCCATCGGACGCTGCCCGAAATCCGCGACGAACTGGCGTTTTTAAACGATGCCGTATCGCAGGACGAGCGCAGCGGCCTCATCCGCTGGACGCATGCGTTTACCGGCAGCCGCGACCGAATTTTCAGCGCGGAAAATCAAACCGCCTATTGGCAAAACCGTTGTCCGCAAACCGTGGTCGGCGGCGGCAGCCACAACCTGTTCCCGCATTGGGGTGCCTGGGCGGAGCTATGGCCGTGAACAAAGCGCGGATAGCACACCGTTTTGCCGCCGCCGCGGGCAGTTACGAGCAACACGCCGATGCGCAGAAACAGATCCACCAACACCTGCTGAGCCTGCTGCTCGAGCGCGGAACCGCATTCGGCAAGATACTCGAAATCGGCTGCGGCACCGGCCTGCTGACCCGTCTGCTGGCGGAGCATGTCCGTGCGGAACATTGGGTCGCCAACGATTTGAGTGCCGGCTGTCTTGAAACGCTTCGGCAGCGGATGCCGTCTGAAATCCGCTGCCGCTACCTTTGCGGTGATGCGGAAACACTCGATTTCGGCAGCGGCTACGATGTGGTCGTGTCGGCATCGGCGGTGCAGTGGTTTGAAGACAAAGAACGCTTTGTCCGCCGCTGCGCCCGAATGCTGGATTCAGACGGCCTGCTGCTGTTCAACACATTTTCCGAAAACAATCTTTGCGAAATCAAATCGTTGACGGGAGTCGGATTGGATTATCCCGACGCGGCGCAATGGCGGCGGTGGCTCGGTGCGGATTTTAATGTGCAGGAATTGTCCGAATACACCGTCTGCCTGAATTTTGCCGACCCGCTGGACGTATTGAAACATCTCAAGCTCACGGGCGTAACCGCTGCGGGCAGCATGGTGTGGACAAGGCAGCGGTTGGCCGCGTTTCGCGAAAACTATCGGGCGCGTTTCGCTGCGGCAGACGGCGGCGTCAGCCTGACTTACCGTCCGCTCTACATATCGGCGGTCAGAAAATAGGGCAGGGCGAACGGCCTTCGCTCCATCCTCTCAGGAAAGCAAACCATGACAGGCAAAATCCTTTTCATCTCGGGCATCGACACCGGCATCGGCAAAACCGTGGCCACAGGGCTGTACGCCAAATGGCTGATGCAGCAGGGTTTTTCGGTCATTACCCAAAAAATGGTGCAGACCGGCTGCACCGGATTTTCAGACGACATCCTCGTCCACCGAAAAATCCAAGGCATCGGCCTGACGGAAGACGATTCAGACGGCACCACCTGCCCCTATCTCTTTTCCTATCCCTGTTCCCCGCACATGGCCGCCGCGCTCGAAGGGCGGCGCATCGAGCCGGACACGATTGCCGCCGCCACACAGCGGCTGGCCGCCAAATACGATTACGTCCTGCTCGAAGGCGCAGGCGGCCTGGCTGTGCCGTACAACGAAACTGAAACGGTGCTCGACCATATCCACCGCCACGGTTATCCCGTGATGCTCGTTACCTCCGGCAGGCTCGGCAGCATCAACCACACCCTGCTGAGCCTGTCCGCCTGCCAAAGCCGAAATATCCCCGTACACACGCTGGCCTATAACCGCCACCGCGAAGAAGATGCGGAAATTGCCGAAAACACGAAAATATATCTGCAAAACCACTTGGCACGCCGTTTCCCCGAAACGGCGTTTTGGGAAATAGCGGAAACAGCGGTCTGAATGCGGTGTTGAGACAGAAGGTACGGTCGGCGTACAGGCCGTCTGAAACCTGCCGTTTAAACCGTGTGGCCGAATGTATAGGGGAAAAGCCGCCTGAAACCGATGTCTTAATGCCGCAGAATTTCCAAAATCCAAATAGGTACGGTTAGCCACCCCAAGCGGCGTAACCGTACGCGCAGCATGGGCCGTCTGAAACCGTTGTGCTAATTACCGTTGAATTTCTCGAAGTCCAAGTAGGTACGGTTAGCCGCCCCAGGCGGCGTAACCGTACGCACAGCATGGGCCGTCTGAACCCGTTCCCCAAATACCGCCGAACTTCCCAAGCAACAGCCCAGGCCGTCTGAAACTGTATCCCCGTCATTCCCGCGCAGGCGGGAATCCAGACGTTGAACGCCAAGCAACCGGTATTTTCAACGGTATCCGAATCCCAAAGTCTCCTAGATTCCCGCCTGCGCGGGAATGACGACATTGTTTTAACCGTCTCCAGTCCAAGTAGGTACGGTTAGCAGCCCTAAGCGGCGTAACCGTACGCGCAGCATGGGCCGTCTGAAATCTTTGCGCCAAATACCGCAGAACTTCCAAAGTCCAAGTAGGTACGGTTAGCCGCCCCAAGCGGCGTAACCGTACGCACAGCATGGGCCATCTGAACCCGTTCCCCAAATACCGTCGAACTTCCCAAGTAACAGCCTAGGCCGTCTGAAACTGCATCCTCGTAATTCCCGCGCAGGCGGGAATCCAGACATTGAACCCATAAGCAACGGATATTTTCAACGGCATCCGAATCCCAAATTTCTCCGGATTCCTGCCGACGCGGGCATAACGGTGTGACCCAACCATCGCCGCCCCGTTCCAAACGGTTGCCCACCCTAGCCAATCCCTGCTTAAAAAATGTACAATCACGCTTTTCCTTTGCGCACGCTCCCTATGAATATCGGTTCTTTCTCCGTCGGTACGCCCGTTGCGCTTGCGCCGATGGCGGGAATTACCGACAAACCTTTCCGCATCCTGTGCCGCAGTTTCGGTGCGGGTTGGGCGGTGGGCGAAATGCTGGCCAGCGACCCTTCGCTGCGGCATACGGCCAAAACGCTGCGGCGCAGCGATTTTTCAGGCGAGGACGGTGTGGCGGCGGTGCAGATTGTCGGCAGCAGTCCCGAAGTGATGGCCGAGGCGGCGCGTTACAACGTATCGCTCGGTGCGCAGGTTATCGACATCAACATGGGTTGTCCGGTCAAGAAAGTCAGCAATGTGCTGGCGGGCAGCGCGCTGCTGAAAGACGAGCCGCTGGTGGGCAGGATTTTGGAAGCGGTGGTCAAGGCCGTGGACGTGCCCGTTACCCTGAAAACGCGTTTGGGTTGGGACGGGGACAGCAAAAACCTGCCGACGGTGGCGAAAATGGCCGAAGACGCGGGCATCGCCGCCATCGCCGTCCACGGCCGCACGCGCGAGCAGATGTACCGAGGCGAGGCGGAATACGGCCTGATTGCCGAAGTCAAAGGCCGTCTGAATATTCCCTTGTGGGTAAACGGCGATATCGATTCGCCGCAGAAGGCCGCAGCCGTGTTGAAACAGACGGGTGCGGACGGCGTGATGATCGGGCGTGCCGCACAAGGGCAGCCGTGGCTGTTTGCCGATGTGGCGCACTACCTGCAATACGGCAGCCTGCCGCCGCCGCTGCCGTTTCAGACGGCCTCGGCAACCGTGTTGCGGCATTTGTCGGCGATGTATGAGTTCTACGGCGAAACCGCAGGCGTGCGCATCGCACGCAAACACATCGGCTGGTATGCCGCCGCGCTGCCACAGGGCGAAACCGTCCGCCAAACGGCCAACCGTGCCGGCAGCGCGGCGGAGCAGTACGGCGCGGTTGCCGCATTTTTGGCGAAACTGGCGGAAGATACCGTTTTTTGGCCGTGCCGCTACCGCGAGGCCGTCTGAAAATACCCGCAATGGCTTATCGCGGTAACAGCCCGTTCGGCAGACAATCCGTGAAAAAACGGGGCGGCAGGAGTAAACTGGTTGTGTTTTCAGACGGCGCAGCATCCGTTTGAACAGCGGTTTTGAACAGCGAAGATAAAGAGAGACAGAAAATGAAAAACAACAATACGCCCGATATTGCATCCTGCGTGGAGCAGAGCCTGAAACAGTATTTCAGGGATTTGGACGGAGAAACGCCCTGCGGCGTTTACGAAATGGTGTTGGGGCAGGTGGAGAAGCCGATGCTGCGCTGCGTGATGGACGAGTGCGGCGGCAACCAGAGCAGAGCCGCCGCCGTGCTGGGCATCAACCGCAATACGCTCAGGAAAAAGCTGGTGCAGTACGGACTGCTGCACGAAGAAGCGTAGGTATGGCAAGCGGAAAGGAAAGGCCGTCTGAACGTTCAGACGGCCTTGTTCTTCAGGCTGTGTTTGGTTATTCCGTTGATAATTTGTTTTCGTCATTTTCGTATAGCCTGCGTAGGTACGGTTAGCCCCGTGCTTTTTGGGGCGTAACCGTACGCGATGTTGTGTGAAGGATGCGATGCCCGCGGGTGTACGGTTCGCCGTTTCGACGGCTAACCTTACCTACGGTGCTGTGTAAAATTGATGCACAAGGAAATGTCAAACATTATCGATTGGATGATCAAGCCAATATTATTGGAGAATGTCCATAAGAAAGGGACTAAATATGAAAGTAAGAGATCAGTTGAATACATTGGAAAATTAGGCTTAATGGACATTTGGGTTGGTAAAAATCGCTGCAAGCATTACCATGCAAGGCTTTCAGCGATTTTTTACCAATGAACATAAAAAATGCCCGTTTTGTCACCAAAACACCCTAATCAAATACGGCCGCAAAAACGGTCG
>NZ_JBHCJY010000135.1:0-3026 GCF_041804105.1 Neisseria sp. | reverse complement strand
TGGCATATTTTCTCGTCCTGTTGAGTGAAATACTTGCCGGCACCATGCCGACAAGAGCGGAATTATAGTTTCGGTGCAAACACTTAGTCAAGCCGTGAGCTAAAAAAGTGTTTGGTTTGCGGTATTTGGCGGGGTTTTGCCCACAGTTTGAGGCCGTCTGAAAACGTTTCAGACGGCCTTCTGTATTTCTGTGGCCTTACTTACGCGGCAGCGCAGCGGTGGTAGTGCCGCAGGGCGTGTTCTTTGCGGCGGCCGCTGCTGAAGGCGGACACGCGCTTGAGGTAGCCGATAACGCGGGTGCCGTGGTCGATATGGTGCGAACCGCAGGCGCTGCACTGATGCAGGGTGCGTTTATCTATATAGCCGCAATCGTTGCAGATAGTAATGCGCACGTTGACGCAGAAATAGTTGCAGCCGGTTTGGGCGGCGATGTCGAGCAGTGAGCGGTAACCGGCCTGCGGCAGGGCTTCGTCTAAATTCAGGTGCAAGGCGGAGCCGCCGTCGAGCCATTCGGTAAGCTCGCGGCCGTGCAGCAGGAATTTGTCGAGCGCGTTGGTGCTTTCGTCTTCCACGATATAGAAATAAGAGTTGTAGCAGTCGCGCGAAACCTTATAGCCGTCGGCCTTGTCCCATTTGGCGTTTTTCACGCCGAGGTTTTCGGCGGGCACGAATTCGGTGTTGAACTTCACGCCGTAGTGTTTGGATGCGGCCTGGTTGGCCTGATAGATGGTTTTCAGACGGCCTTGTACGAAGTTGACGTAGTTTTCGTTGTAACCCACGGCAATCCCGCGCGATTCGGCGGCTTCGGCCATGCCGTTGATGCCGATGGTGAGAAACTGTTTGTCGAGCGTGATAAAGCCTGCGTCGTACACGGGCAGCATGCCGGCGGCCTGGTATTCTTCCATCAGCTTGCGGTAGGCGTATTGGTAGCGGTGGATTTTGCCCACCTCTTCCGCCAAATCGCGCCCGTCTTGCTCCAAACGGTTCATATTGATGGTAATCACGTTAATCGAACCGGTGGCCACGCCGCCCGCGCCAAGGGTGTAGGAAAAGGTATGGTCTTCGATTTGGTTGCGCAGGCGGCAGCACGAGGCAAGTGAATCGGGGTTGTCGGAAAGGTAAACGAAAAACGAATTGCCCTCGGCCAGCTCCTGCGCCATTTGGCCGGCGAATTCGGTGTCTTTGCACTTGCCGTTTTCGGTGAGCATGGCGGCGGTTACCACGGGGAAGGTCAGCACGGCTTTGCTGCGCTCCCGATTAAACCATTTCAGGAAAAACAATTGCAAAGCGGCCACGCTTTCCCAATCGGGTTTGCTGAAATCGGGGAACACGAAATCGGCGAACATGGCTTCGAAATAATGGCGGTCGTACACCGAAATATTCCAAAACACGCTCTGATAACCGCGCGCGGCGGCGGGCTGGTTGATGCTGTACACCACCTGCTGCATATGGTTGGCGATTTCCGCCGCGTGGGTTTGCAGGTAACCGCTGCCGTAGTCTTTGCGGGCGAAATAGTCGAAATAAGTTAAAAACTCAACCGTGGCCACCGCGCCGGCAAACTGCGCGCTGATGGCAAACACCAGATTGATAAACGAACCGCAAAACGATGCAAGATGCTTGGGCGCTTTCGATTCGCCGCCGAGCTTGGCCAAGCCATCCAGCAAAAACGGATACAGCGTAACCGACACGCAATAAGGCTTGAGGCTGGTTTCGTCGTGCACATAAATTTCATGCGCTTCGATTTGGCGGATATATTCGTCGGCAGCGGCCTTGCCGAAGACTTCTTCGATTTTGCGGGAAACCTGCGCACGGTTGACCTGCACGAAAAAATCCTTCATCAGCTCGGCTTCCATCGTGGCGATGTTTTTTTGGGTAACGTTGGCATTGGCATCCATTTTCGAGCCGTCGGCCGCGTTTTGCGCCGAAACATAGTCGTTCATAAACGCCAGTTTGCCGTTCAGCTGCTCTGAGGTGAGCCGGATCATGCGTTTGCTCCTCTGAATAAGTGGGTTAGGTTTTCACCCGAATGAATACGGATAAAGCGTTGGTTGGTGGCCGCACTGTCCAACCCGCCCAACTCCGGCCGCCAACGGCCGGTTTTCAAAAACGTGAGATAAGGCAGCAGGCCGTCTGAAAGCTCTTCACGCTCCAAACCGGTGTATAAGCAGCTTTTCAAACCCGCCTCATGCACCACTTCCAACATACGGCGCAGCGCATCAGGCAGCCATTCGCCGCCCATAAACAGCACACAGGTAATCAGCCCACGATAGCGTTTCAGACCGCCTTTCAAATAATCTTCGGTCAGCTCCGAACCGGCGGCCGCACGCCAAGCATCTGCACTGTGGCAGCCTTCGCAGCGCAACGGGCAGCCCGAACACAAAAACGCCAATGACACCTCGCCCGGCACTTCCTGCCACACGATTTGCTCGGCGGTGAATCTAAGCGTTTGTCCATCCATTTAAAACACCATATATAGTATTAAAAAAATATAAAACTACTAGATATGGTATTTTATAGATTTTCAGACGGCCTTCATTGAGATGAATCAAATTACGCCGTGCAACATGGCAAAAAGCAAACAAGCCGTCTGAAAATTTTCAGACGGCCTTATCTTTCGCAAGATACTTGAGATACCTACTTTATGCAATCTTGTAGTTCATTTATTTGAAAATCCGTCATGATAATTTGCTCTATCCATAGCATTTCTACTAAAAAAACTGCCACTGTAATATGGGTAATAAGCCATTACTTATCTCCTATTTAGAAATTTTATAGCAATTACTCTCCATTTTTTGATTAACATAAAGATTTTCAATTCAAAGCTCTTGAACGATGAACTTTTACCGTCGTATATCCATTTTCTCTATATAAATTGTTACTAAAATTTTGTTTAGACTTATAAGGAAATTAATAATATATATATATTCGAATTTTTTTACTAATTACTTTATTTTTTATCCCATTTTTCAAAGTATTTTCACCTATACATCCAACCATGAAAAATAAAGTAATTAGTAAAAAAATTC
>NZ_JBHCJY010000134.1:0-8317 GCF_041804105.1 Neisseria sp. | reverse complement strand
TTCTCGTCGCAGTGTGGGGCATACGCACCCACACTTATCGGTAATCTGTGTTGTTAAAGAGCGTCCGCCTCCGGTTCAACCGTGCAGCGAAGAAGGCGAACTATACACAACACCCCACTCAACAGTCAAGAGTTAACGGATGTGAATTTCTCCATAAAATAGTAATTATATGTTTTTTAAGGGAACTTAGCCAACCAAAGCTAAAACAATCTCCCAGCGCAAACTGGTTTTAACCATCCCAACCGAACAATAAAAAACGCCCGGGCCGTCTGAAACGGCCACGGGCGTTTATTTACCGAACTTAATCAGCAAACTGTTTTTTCATACGTTCTCGACGCTCTTGCGCCTCCACAGATAAAGTGGCGGTAGGGCGCGCCAACAAACGTTTCAGACCGATTGGCTCACCCGTGTCTTGGCAGAAGCCGTAATCGCCTTCATCGATTTTACGGATGGTCGCCTGCACTTTCGCCATCAGTTTCCGTTCACGATCGCGGGTACGCAATTCGAGGGCGTATTCTTCTTCCTGCGTGGCACGGTCGGCAGGATCGGGAGCAGATTCATGCTCTTGCAGGTGCTCGGTTGTAACGGAGGCCTTTTCAATCAGCTCGTCCTGCATTTTTACCAATATTTCTCTAAAAAAGGCCAATTGGTCCGCATTCATGTAATCGTCTTCGGGACCGTCCCAGCTTAAAATGTCTTGTTCTGTCAGCTTTGCCATGGTTGGTTCTTTCGTCAGTCAGTTATCGGAATAACTTCCACAAAGTTGCTTACTTCATTGTTTTTCAAGGATTTGCCCCTTGAAAATGGCGCATCATAGCATGATTTGCCGAGCAGACATGTGTTTTAGCGCGGTTTTTCCATTTTTTTGCAGATTGCTTACGCGGGTATTTTGCAAGCCTTTGTAATTAAATGATGAAAACATATTAGGCTTTGTTTTGCAGTGTGGCGGGTTTGCCGCATACCACCACCGGCAATATTACTGTCTTGTTATTTTCCACTGGTTGAAACGGTTTCAGGCTGCTTCACCGGTTTTTCAGACGGCCTTTAATTCTTCTGCAATTTCCTGCGATCTTGCCACACAAGCATCCACACCTTTTGCAATGGCTTCCGCAACCTGATGCCGTCTGAACATCTCAATGGCTTCATGCGTTGTCCCGCCTTTGGAGGTAACGTTTTGCTGTAAAACGGCAAAATCCGTACCGCTTTGTTCAGCAAGGGCTACTGCGCCTTTAAATGTGGCAAGGCTCAAACCTCGGGCGGTTTCGGAACTGAATCCCTGCTGCTCGGCGGCTTTCTGCAAAGCATCCATCAAGTAGAACACATAAGCCGGGCCACTGCCGCTGATGCCGGTAATGGCATGCATTTCGTCTTCCCGATCAAGCCATACAGTCCGCCCCGCGGTCTGCATAATTTGGTCGGCAACGGCTTTATCGGCCGGGCTGGCACTGTCGGCGGCAAACATTCCGGACAAGCCCTGTCCGACTTGTGCGGGCGTATTCGGCATCATCCGTATGATGCGGCCGTTACCGTTTAGGAAACGGCTTAACGTTTCCGTATCGAGTCCGGCGGCAACCGACAACACCAACGCGCCGTTGGTTTCCAAGCCGGCACACGCAGCCCGCATATCCTGCGGTTTGACGGCAAGTACCAAAACATCATGAACACCCAACACGGGCAGGGTTTCATACACCACTGCACCCAGCTCCTCCGCCAGCCAACCGCGCCGTTCGGCATTGCGCTCAACCATATGGATACGGTAGCCGCCCTGCTTGACCAGTCCGCCTGCAATCGCTGCGGCCATGTTGCCGCCACCCAAGAAATAAATGTCCATCTTCACTCCCTGACAGGTTTGTTTGCTGCATTATACCGAAAGGCCGTCTGAAACGTTTTTCAGACGGCCTTTTTACTGAATATATGGTTTTAATACCCGAAACGGCTTAGATTTTCGCAGCGAAGAATTTCAGCGTGCGTACCAGCTGGCAGGTGTATGACATTTCGTTGTCGTACCAAGCCACTGTTTTCACAAGCTGTTTGTCGCCTACGGTCATGATTCGGGTTTGGGTGGCGTCGAACAGCGAACCGAATTCCATGCCGATGATGTCGGAAGACACCAGCTCTTCTTCGGTATAACCGTAAGATTCGTTGGCGGCGGCTTTCATTGCGGCATTAACCTGTTCTTTAGTAACGGGTTTTTCCAACACGGTTACAAGCTCGGTCAGCGAACCAGTGGCCACGGGTACGCGTTGGGCGGAACCGTCGAGTTTGCCGTTCAGCTCGGGAATCACCAAACCGATGGCTTTGGCCGCGCCGGTGCTGTTCGGTACGATGTTGGCGGCGGCGGCACGGGCGCGGCGTTTGTCGCCTTTGCGGTGCGGTGCGTCCAAAGTGTTTTGGTCGCCGGTGTAGGCATGGATGGTGGTCATCAGGCCTTCGACCACGCCGAATTCTTTTTGCAGCACGGCGGCCATCGGCGCCAAGCAGTTGGTGGTGCAGGAAGCGGCGGAAATCACGGTTTCGCTGCCCGACAGGATGTTTTCGTTTACGCCGAACACCACGGTGGGCACGTCGCCGCCCGGGGCGGAAATCACCACTTTGCGCGCGCCGGCGCGGATGTGGGCTTCGGATTTTTCTTTGCTGGCGAAGAAACCGGTACATTCGAGCACCACGTCGATGCCCAAGTCTTTCCACGGCAGCTCTTCGGGATTGGGCTTGGCAAACACTTTGATTTCTTTGCCGTTTACCACAATCGCATCGTCTTTCAGCTCGGCAGTGCCTTGGAAGCGGCCTTGGGTGCTGTCGTATTTGAAGAGGTGCAGCAGCATGTCCGCAGGGGTCAGGTCGTTGACCGCCACCACTTCGATGCCTTCGGTTTTGACGATTTGGCGCAATGCCAAGCGGCCGATGCGGCCGAAGCCGTTGATTGCAACTTTGATGCTCATTGATTCGCTCCTGTAAAAATACGGATTAAAGTGGGAAAAATCTGATTGTAAACCCGAAACGGAACCGCCGCCACCGACGGCCTGCCCGCAGGAGGGGATTATAACGGATTCCTTAATTTATATCAGGTTTGCGGCATAAGGCCGTCTGAAAACGGCTTTCAGACGGCCTTATGCTTTGCCGGCAACTGGATACGAAACGGCTTCTATAATCCATGTCGAATCCATGTCGGCTACAGCGTGCTATAAACAAAAACAATCGCAAATAATGGATTCATTCCCGATTTTTACCGTAAGATAGGCGCATTTCCAACCCATACGGAGAACGCCGTGTTCCAACGCACCCTTGCCAAATCCGTCAGCGTTACCGGTGTCGGCCTGCATTCCGGCGAACGTGTCGCGCTCACGCTCCATCCTGCTCCCGCAAACAGCGGCATCTCTTTCCGCCGCACCGATTTGTCGGGCGTTCAGGGGGAAACCATCGCGCTGAATCCCTACCTGATTAACGATACGCGGCTTTCGTCCACCGTCGTCACCGAACACGGCGTGCGCGTCGGCACCATCGAACACATCATGTCGGCGCTGGCCGCCTACGGCGTGGACAATGCGCTGATTGAACTGAACGCGCCCGAAATCCCGATTATGGACGGCTCCAGCCTGCCGTTTATCTATCTTTTGCAGGATGCGGGCATCGTCGACCAAAGCGCGCAGAAACGCTTTCTGAAAATCCTCAAACCGGTGGAAGTGAAAGAAACCGGCAAATGGGTGCGCTTCACGCCTTACGACGGCTTCAAAGTTACCCTCACCATCGAATTCGACCACCCCGTGTTCAACCGCAGCTCGCCCACGTTTGAAATCGATTTCGCGGGTAAAAACTATGTGGACGAAATCGCCCGCGCCCGCACTTTCGGCTTTATGCAGGAAGTCGAACTGATGCGTTCGCACAATCTGGGACTGGGCGGCAACCTTTCCAACGCCATCGTGATTGACGACACCGACGTGCTCAACCCCGAAGGGCTGCGCTATCCCGACGAGTTCGTGCGCCACAAGATTCTGGATGCCATCGGCGATTTGTACATTGTCGGCCACCCGATTATCGGTGCGTTCGAAGGCTACAAATCGGGTCACGCCATCAACAACGCCCTGCTGCGCGCGATTCTGGCCGACGAAACTTCCTACGAATGGGCGGAGTTCGACGACGACGAAGACCTACCCCGCGCGTTCCACCACTTGCCCGACGCGGCTTAACCCGAAAATATCCCTTCCCGCCGCAACGACAGAACAGGCCGTCTGAAAAATGTTTTTCAGACGGCCTGTTCTTTGATATCCAAATCCTGTATATCGGCAGACTGTATTCCGTATCTGTATGCTGCGCAGATAATCGGCACACGGCCTCACCGTAATTTTTGGGTAATCCACCAAACCCACCGTTACTTCTTCGCGGTCGGCAGTCGGAAAACCGAAAGGTTTGGTTTGTGGTGCAACGGCCGTTAAAAAACGGTGTTTGCGTAACGTGCCGATTGACGCGGCCACGTTAAAACCGCCATTCCCGCATAGGCGGGATTCCATGGACAATTTACAATCAACTGAAGAAAAAGGGTTTTTATAAATTCAAGTTAGATTTTCCCTGCACAAACCGCAAAAGCTCGGCCATGCCGAACAGGTTTTAAGTTGTTTGACAGTACACCCGATACTTTTGCAGTAGAATAAAAACCGTTCGCCGGAAGGCCGTCTGAAACCTTTTTTCAGACGGCCTGTCAGAATAAGAATCCGCCTGCGCGTTTCGGCACGCCGTTCCAAAGCCGCAAACGGATTTCCCCAAGATTCCCACACGAAATACAGGAAACCCATGTCTGCAAAAACACTCTTTCCCCTAATGCTCGCCCTGCCGCTGGCCGCACAGGCCGCCGTCAACATCCAACGCTGGAACACGCCCGAAGGCACGAAAATCCTGCTGGTCGAACGGCATGAAAACCCGATTGTCGATATGGAAATCAGCTTCAAAGGCGCAGGCAGCGTATCCAACCCGCCGGGCAAAAGCGAAGTGGCCGAATTTACCGCCTCCCTGCTGACCGACGGCACCAAACGGCTCGACGAAGAAGCCTTCAATGCCGCCGCCAACGACATCGCCGCCAACATCGCCAGCGAAAGCGGTCAGGAAAGCGCATCCGTTTCCATGCGCAGCCTGAGCAAACCCGCCACGCTCAACGCCGCAGTCAAACTCGTCAACGAATCGCTTACGCAGCCCCGCTTCGATCCCGCCGTGTTCGCCCGTCGTCAGAAACAGAGCATCACCGCCCTGCAACAGCAGCAGACCAATCCCGGCTACATCGCCAACCGCACGCTTACCCGCCTCAATTATCCGCAACACCCCTACGGCAGCGGCGCATGGGTCAGCGAAGAGCGCATCCGCAAAGTGACGCTGGCCGACATCCGCTCCTTCCATAAAAGCCGTTACGGCAAAAGCAACGCCGTAGTCGCCATCGTTGGCGCCGTCAGCCGTAAACAGGCCGAACGGCTGGCCGCCGCCGCCCTGAAAAACCTGCCCGTCAAAGCACCCGCCGGCACCGTCGCCCCCGTTCCCGCCAACCAACCCCGCCGCGAAAACGTGGCCTTCGCAGGCGAGCAGGCGCAGATTATGCTCGGCATGCCGCTCTTCAAACGCAAAGACCCCGACTATTTCGCCCTGTTTACGGGCAACTACATTCTCGGCGGCGGCGGTTTCGACAGCCGCCTGATGAAAGTGCTGCGCGACAAACACGGCTACACCTACGGCGCGGGCAGTTCACTCTCGCCAATGAGCGAAGCAGGCCCCTTCACCATCGGCTTCGCCACCCAAAAAGCCAACAGCCAAGCCGCGCTGGCGGCTGCCGAAGCCGTGGTGAAAGACTTCATCGCCAACGGCCCCACCGAAGAAGAGCTGAAACAGGCCAAAGCCAACATTACCGGCGGCTTCCCGCTGCGTTTCGACACCAACGCCAAACTGCTGGGCTATCTGAGCACCATCGGCGTACACAACCTGCCCGACAACTGGCTCGAAACCTACCCCAAAGCCGTCAATGCGCTGACCGCGGCAGACATCAAAAACGCCTGGCAGCGTCGCGTGAAAGCGGAGAACTTGAATGTGGTGGTGGTCGGCGCGCAATAGGCCGTCTGAAAGCGTTCGGGCAAGCCGTTGCCGGTTTGCAATGAATGATAAACAGCAGCGAAACGATAACGTGGGTCGGAACGTGATTCCCGGCTATTTACAGAGCAGTAGAAAATATTGGGGTATCGGTTCCGACTGACACATTTTGCTGAGTTACTGTTTTCAAGCAAGTTGACCCTACAAGGAAGAAACCATGCAATACGAATTCGATGTTCCGCCGCCAACTGTGGCCGATTATATGAAAGGCGCGCAAATGGCCACAAACAGACTATTGAAACAAGATAAAAAACATAGACGGATAAAGATATTCGCAGCATTGGTTCCACTTGCCGCCTACATCTCATTCATTATCTTCATTACGTTGTATGAAGAACATACTCATACTTCAACAATATCATTTGTCACATTTCTTATAGGATGGTTTTTAGCCTGTATTATCTTCCTAGCCATCAACCGTACAGTACCGAAAACCATTTACCGCCGGTCTATCCGAACCACCCGACCCTGCCGTTTCTATGCCGACGCACAAGGTTTCCGTCAGGTCTATCCCGAAAATCTGTTTGAAGAACGTTACAGTTGGGCAGCCGTAACAGCCGTCGAACCTTTCGGCAGCAATGTGATGCTGCACCTGGGCATTTCGTTGATTCTGCTACCCCGAGCCGCGTTTACCGACGAAGCGCAGCAGCAACAATTTATCGCCGATGCCCGCCAATGGCGGGAAAACAATGGCTCTCTTCTCCAGCCTGACGCAATATAGGTTTGGCTGAATCCGGATACATATAATAAAAAACGCCGTCTGAAAATAAGTTTTCAGACGGCGTTTGGGTTTTTATTACACAATACCGCCAGTATCGGCTACCGTCGGTGTTAGCTTCACGGCAATGTCGGTATCGACGTATTAGGTGTTGGCCATCGTTACCACCTTGTTTATAAAGCGTATAAGCTGTACCCGTTGTTTGATTGGTTTCGGTTACACCCGTTGCCTGCCATTCAGAATCAAGGGCCAAGACATCTCCTTGTTGACCGTCCACCCATACAAACAAATCTGAAGTATCGCCTTCCTTTTGCCCCGTATGCAGCTTGATGTAGTCATCAGATGAATTTTCAAAATTCCAAGTCGTATGAAGCGAATCAATGGCATCAAAATCGATGACACGGGCGACTGCGATATCGGTATCGACATACAGCAGCGGGCTGTTGGCAGCGTTTGATTGGTACAGCGTGTACGTTGTGCCGGTTGCCGTATTTGTTTCAAAAGCACCGCTTGCCGTCCAATCAGGGGCAACTGTCAATACATCGCCGACATTACCGTCTACCCACAAAATATGGTCTTGACCGATATTCGGCAAATTATCCGTTTCAACGTCAATCCACTCGTCTTGACCGTCAGCAAAGCTCCGCCCGCTATGACCGGAAGCAAAATCTTGTACATCCACGGAAACCTTGTTCAACTTACCCAAATCCACATCTTGAAGATTCAGCTTGGCAACCATTGTGTCGAACTGTTTTGCAGCAGTTTCGTAAACCGTGCTGTTGCTCAGATTCGATTCCGCTATTTTTTCGCCCCAAATCGAAAATGCCGCACCCAATAACTTGCCCTCGGTCATACTGTCTCCGACAACCGAATTGAAACCCTCCTCCTCCGTGCCCACAGTCCAACCTGTTTGGATTTTGTTGACTTGATACGCTACCGATTGGGCAGTGCTGCTGATGACACTCGGCACATAATACAGATAATCGACGTTGTAATTCAGTACGTCATATCCGGCCTCCAACAACTCCTGAAAATCGGCACGGACTTTTAAATTATGTGCAGCATTAGCCGCATTCTGCTGTTCCCCGTCCTCACTCCAAAACGCGATTTCTACTTCTTTAAGACAGATTCACTTCGCCGGCCGAACCATTATTCTGAATAGACTGAACTTGCACACCGTCATTCCAAATCCGAGACCTTTGCGAAATACCAGCTACTCCATCCAAACGGTTACCTGAACAATCAAGGTAACCGTTTTTTCATTTTCAGACGTGTTTCTCGTCCATATTCCCCCAATTAGCCCCTTTATCGGGGTGCCCATTGCCTTTTCAGGCAGCAGCAGGCGTACGAAGCCTGTTGGCTGCCTTCAGCAGGTTCAGGCACACCGCTTTCAAAAGGCTTTGCGCCAGCACTTTCCGTAAGCCAAAATAACGCGCTCTTTTACAGCCGAACTTCCGGTGCAGCGTACCGAAGGTTTGC
>NZ_JBHCJY010000133.1:0-12678 GCF_041804105.1 Neisseria sp. | reverse complement strand
TAATCTTCATCAGCCCTTGCGGCATACGATTAATCTTCTTCGCAAACAAATTAATCTTCTTCGCAAACAAAAGGAGTCCACCCATGAAAGCAGCCCGTTTTTACGATAAAGGCGATATCCGCATCGAAGATATTCCCGAGCCGACCGTCGAACCCGGCACGGTAGGCATCAAAGTGGCGTGGTGCGGCATTTGCGGCACCGATTTGCACGAATTTATGGAAGGGCCGATTTTTATCCCGCCTTGCGGCCATCCGCACCCGATTTCCGGCGAATCGGCGCCCGTTACCATGGGCCACGAATTTTCCGGCGTGGTGTATGCCGTGGGCGAGGGTGTGGACGATATCAAGGTAGGCCAGCATGTGGTGGTCGAGCCTTACATCGTGGCCGACGATGTGCCCACCGGCCCCGGCAGCAACTATCATTTGTCTAAAAACATGAACTTTATCGGCTTGGGCGGACGCGGCGGCGGCCTGTCTGAAAAAATCGCCGTCAAACGCCGTTGGGTGCACCCGATTTCCGACAAAATCCCGTTGGACCAAGCTGCCTTAATCGAACCTTTGTCGGTAGGCCACCATGCGTTTGTGCGCAGCGGTGCGAAAGCGGGCGACATCGCGCTGGTGGGCGGCGCAGGCCCCATCGGTTTGCTGTTGGCCGCGATTCTGAAAGCCAAAGGCTTGAAAGTGATCATCACCGAGCTGAGCGCCGCGCGTAAAGACAAAGCCCGTGAATCGGGCGTGGCCGATTATATTCTCGACCCTTCCCAAGTGGATGTGGTGGAAGAAGTGAAAAAAATCACCAACGGCGAAGGTGTGGACGTGGCTTTCGAGTGCTCCAGCGTGAATAAAGTGCTGGATACGCTGGTTGAAGCGTGCAAACCCACCGCAGTGGTGGTGATTGTGTCGATTTGGAGCCACCCGGCCACCGTCAGCGTGCACAGCGTGGTGATGAAAGAGCTGGATATCCGCGGCACGATTGCTTATTGCAATGACCATCAGGAAACCATCAAACTGGTGGAAGAGGGCAAAATCAACCTCGAGCCGTTCATTACCCAGCGCATCAAACTCGACGAGCTGATTTCTGAAGGATTCGAGCGTTTGATTCACAACAACGAATCGGCGGTTAAGATTATCGTCAATCCGAATCTGTAAGCCTTTCCGACTTATCAAAATGCCGTCTGAAAACAAATTCTGTTTTCAGACGGCATCATTATTTTGTACAGATTATTTCAAACCGTTTTGAAAAGTTTGGCCGTAAGCCAAGTGATCCTGAAAATGTCGGCGTAAGGGACAAAATGGGCGCTATTTGGGAGTCACACCTTCCTAAGGGACGTTTTGGGTACTATTCAGGCTGCCTCTTTAATAAACCTAATCTTATTGTCCTTTCCCATGCCCTGATAGCAGCGTAATTTCTGCTTCATACCGCTAAAGCGACCCTTAAGGAAATTGCTTGTTTGAGGGATATTCAATTCGGCAAACTGCTCGAAAGTGAACAGGTAATCCAAATTCCGTTGCAGGCTGTGAAACGCGCTTCTCGGCCGCTTATGCGTGTCATGCGATTTACTGCCGCCGCCGTAGGTACGGTTAGGATGGTACGCCGTAACCGTACGCATGCCGTCTGAAACGGTTTCGGATGTGCGGTGTATTGGGTAAACTGTCGGCCGACACGGCCGCTTTTCAGACGGCCTTATCCGCAAAGCAAATACAAGGAAGCAGCATCGTGAAAACCATCGGCATCATCGGCGGCATGAGTCCCGAAAGCACGGTAACGTATTACCAAACCATCAACCGCGAAACCAACCGCTGTTTGGGCGGTAACGCCAGCGCGGACATTCTGATGCACAGCGTGAATTTCGAAACCGTCGCCGCGTTGCAGCGCGCGGGTGACTGGGCGGGCGCGGGCGCGTTGCTGGCCGAAAGCGCGCGCAGGCTCGAGCGCATGGGTGCGCAGGTGTTGGTATTGGCCACCAACACCATGCACAAAGTCGCGCCCGCCATCGAAGCGGCGGTGTCGGTGCCGCTGCTTCATGTGGTGGACGTTACCGCCGATGCCGTGAAAAAGCAGGGGCTGCACACCGTCGGCCTGCTCGGCACGCAGTTCACCATGAGCGACGGTTTCTACACCGAACGCATGAACCGTGCGGGCATTGCCGTAACCGTGCCGTCTGAAAACCGCCAAGCCGAAATCCACCGCATCATTTTCGAAGAGTTGTGCCGCAACCGTTTTACCGATGCCGCCAAGCAGTATTACCTGAATGCTGTCAACGAGTTGGCCGAAGCGGGCGCGCAGGGCGTGATTTTCGGCTGCACCGAAATCGGCCTGCTGCTGAAGCCCGAAGACTGCCCGCTGCCCGTGTTCGACAGCGCGCAGCTTCACGCGCTGGCCGCCGTTGAATTTGCCTTGTCTTAAACCGTTGCGAAAGAAAACCGATGAACCGCAGCCGCCGCACCTTTTTAAAATACACCGCCGCCTTACTGCTGGCCGCCTGCGGCAGCGGCGGCAAAAACCAAAAACTGCCCGATAACGCCGCGATACTGGCCTTGGGTGACTCGCTCACCGAAGGATACGGCGCGGCCAAAGGGGCGGATTATCCGACGCAGTTGGCCGAGATTACCGGCCGCAAACTGATTAACGGCGGCGTGTCCGGCAACACTTCCGCGCAGGCTCTGGCACGGCTGCCTGCCCTGTTGCGGCAGCAGCCGGCTTTGGTGCTGGTGTGCATCGGCGGCAACGACTTCCTGCGCCGCCTGCCCGAACGGGAAACCCGCGCCAACATCGGCAAAATCATCGCAACCGTGCAGAAGGCGGGCAGCAGCGCGGTGCTGGTTGCCGTGCCGCATTTCACTACGGGCGCGCTGTTCGGCAACCTGAGCGACCATCCGATGTACCGCGAGTTGGCGCAGCAATACCGCATCCCGCTGCTGGAAAACGTGTGGTCGGAGATTCTCGGCGACCCGGATTTGAAATCCGACACCATCCATGCCAATGCAGAAGGCTACCGCCAAATGGCCGAAGAAACGGCGGCGTTTTTGCGCGGGCAGGGTTTTTTGGGGTAAATCGGGTCGGTTGGGAAAAAGTCGGAAATTTCCCGTCTTTATCCGCCACTTCTGAATTTATGTCCCCCTCCGTCATTCCCGCACAGGCGGGAATCCAAACCTTGGCCGTTCCGTAACTTTTCCAACTGTGCCGCAAGCCCACCCTCCTGGATTCCCGCCTGCGCGGAAATGACGGGTCATGAGCGACAGCATGTAAATCAGCGTTTTGTGCAAACATAATCTTTGGAAAAGCGGAGGTTTCTCCGTTGTTGCCCATCGTGCCCGAGTTGTTGCCTTTGGCCGCCATTACTGCAAAGACTACTCAACGCAGCGGTTGAAACATTCGTTATGGCCATCGTCATTCCCGCACAGGCGGGAATTCAGAATGGTGGACTTTCTGTATCTTTGGAAAACAATCATGGCGCGGCAACAGTCTGGATTCCCGCCTGCGCGGGAATGACGGCGGGCAATATTTCAAGTCGTCATACCGTTGCCATTCATCATTCATAAACGCGGGCGTAACGGCATTTTGCAGTCAGCACATAATTGGAACACCGTAAACAGAATCCGACACCCAAGGCCGTCTGAAAAACCCGCTGAAACCGATTTCCCCAACGAAAGGCCGTCTGAAATGAACTACTGCGACTTTGCCAACGCCCTGCCGCACGACACGGCAGACCCCAACAAACACTACCACGACCGTGAATACGGTTTCCCGATTGACGACGACAACGCGCTGTTCGGCCGTCTGCTGCTCGAAATCAACCAGGCCGGATTGAGTTGGACGCTGATGCTGAAAAAGCAGGCGGCTTTTCAGACGGCCTATTCCGGTTTCGACATTGCCGCCGTCGCTGCCTACGGCGAAGCCGATATTGCGCGGCTGCTGGCCGACGCGGGCATCGTGCGCAACCGCCTGAAAATCAATGCCGCAATCTACAACGCGCGTGAGATTTTGCGTTTGCAGGCCGAACACGGCTCGTTCAAAAACTGGCTCGACACGCACCATCCGCTCGATAAGGCAGGCTGGGTGAAGCTGTTTAAAAAGCATTTCAAATTCGTCGGCGGCGAAATCGTGAACGAATTCCTGATGAGTACGGGCTACCTCAAAGGCGCGCACCATGAGGGCTGCCCCGTATTTGCCGAAGTGATGGCGCACCGGCCGAAATGGGCGGAGGCCGTCTGAAACGGACGTTGCCGCAAACCGTCGCAGACGGATGCCAAATAAGCTATGATGCCGCCTGAAACCATTTTTTCCCGCTCCACCGCCCATGTCCCGCACCGTTTTTACCGCCGATTTGCACCTTTCCGACGACACCCCCGCACTCAACCGCCTGTTTTTCGAGGCATTGGCACAATGGCGGGGACAGCTTGACGCGCTTTATATCTTGGGCGATTTGTTCGAAGTGTGGCTGGGCGACGATATTTTGAGCGAAACCGCCGTTCAGACGGCCTCGGCGTTGAAATCTTTCGCCGAAACCGCGCCGGTGTACTTTATCTGCGGCAACCGCGATTTTCTGCTGGGACGCCGTTACGCGCAGCAGGCGGGCATGACGCTGCTGTCCGAAGTGCAGCCGCTCGAGCTGTACGGAAAGAAATATTTAATCAGCCACGGCGACGAGTTGTGCACCGACGACATCGCCTACCAGCGTTTCCGCCGCGTCATGCGCCAAAAATGGCTGCAACGTGTCCTGCTTTGCCTGCCGCAGCAGTTCCGCAAAAATACGGCGGAAAAAATCCGCAACAAAAGCAAAGCCGTCCAACGCGAAATGGGGCAGAGCAGCATTTCCGACGTTACCGAAGCCGCCGTTCAGACGGCCTTGTCGCGCCATCCCGATACCGACACCGTCATCCACGGCCACACCCACCGCCCGGCCGTCCACCATCATGATTTCCAAGGGAAAACGGTGGCGCGCTATGTGATTCCCGACTGGTACGGCAAACACGGCGGCTATGTGGAAGTGTCGCCGCAAGGTGAGGAAATCAAAATGCTGGAGGATGCCGTCTGAAAAGGTGTCGGCGCGGCCGGCGGCGGTTAACCTTAATGTTTAGCCATGGCGGTATGCGGTATTCGGATATTGCGTTGACAGCATGGCAGCAAGACGGATTCTTCCAACTTTTGCCGTTCCCGCGCAGGCGGGAATCCATGTTTGGAATTCAGTATCTTTTTGTTAAACAAATGCTTGTGAATATCGCGGCCGGATTTCCGCCTGCGCGGGAACGATGGAAGCAAGCATCCGCGTCATCTCCAAACACCGTCTGAACGCATCAAGCGAAGGCCGTCCGAACACGTTTTCAGACGGCCTTTTCCCGTATGCTCGGCGTTTGCCGCGAACTGCTATAATGGCGTTTTCGTTTCAGCGGAAAAGCATCATGAAAAAAGTCGAAAAAAGCCTGTTGGTGCTGCACAGCGCGGAGCAGATGTTCGAGCTGGTGGACAGGGTGGAGGATTACCCGCAGTTTCTGCCGTGGTACAGCAAAACCGAAATCATCGAACGCAGCGGCGACGAGCTGAAGGCACGGCTGTTTATGGACTACATGCGCGTGCAGCAGTCGTTTGCCACGCACAACCGCAACATCCCCGGCCGCGAAATCCGCATGAACCTGCTCGAAGGGCCGTTCAAAGCCCTGCACGGTACCTGGCATTTCATCCCCGTGGGCGACGACTGCTGCAAAATCGAATTCAAGCTGGAATACGAATTTTCCAGCGGCTTGCTTTCCGCCGTGATTTCGCCCGTATTCGGCCACCTTGCCGCCGCTCTGGTGGACGCATTCGTCAAGGAGGCTGACCGCCGTTATGCCTGACATCGAAATCGTTTACGGCCTGCACGACAGGCAGGTGCTGAAAAAACTGAGCGTTTCAGACGGCACCACCGCCCGCGAAGCCGCGCGCCTGAGCGGATTGGACGAACAGTTTCCCGGTTTGGATCTGCACGCCGCGCCTTTGGGCATTTTCGGCAAGACGGTGAAAGACGATACCGTTTTGCGCGACAAAGACCGTGTAGAAATCTACCGTCCGCTGAAAATCGACCCCAAAGAAGCACGGCGCAGAAGGGTGGTAAAATAGGCGGCGCGCGTTTCCAAGCCGCTAAAGGCCGTCTGAAATGCGGCGGCTTTGCCGGAAACGCATCGGGCCGTCTGAAAAGGTTGGAATAAGCGCGGCAACCGTTTTAAAAGGTTAAAAACTGTATCCGTCGGCCGCAATGCTTTGCATCTGCCTGTTTTTGCTGTAAAAAGGCGCTAACGCGCACAAGTCAGGAGGTTTTATGTCTGTGCAGCCCAAAATGTACCTTACCGCACGCGCGGAAAATGTGAAGGTCGGCAACGATTTGTTTTTGAAATCGTTTTTCAAGGAAAGCGATTACGGCGTGGTATTCGAAGACAACGGCGAAACCGGCTATTTCTACGCCGTCCACAAAGAAAACGGCATCTTGGATGCGCTGGGCATCTACAATGTTTCCGGTGTAACCGACAAAGAAATCCCGTCTGAAATCAAAATCTTCTGGAACAGCCGGCGCACGTTGGCGGCTTTGGACATCAACGGTTTCGTCCACGCCGTTTTCGATTTCGCCAAACACGCGGGCTATTGCCGTTCCGCATTTCCCGAGCACGGTTCGGCGTGGACGAAAGACCGCAACAGGTTGCTGGACGATAAGCTGTTGAAAGCATTGCTGGCGGCGGCCTGAATCTGCCTTTATGGGGGGGCAGGCCGTCTGAAAAAACGTTCTGACAGGTTTTAAGCATTTGCGCCATATTCAAATACAGCCGAAAACAAAGGCCGTCTGAAAGTTTTTCAGACGGCCTTTGCGTTATCCCGTAGTGGTTTTGATGCGGAGACAACACCGGTGTTGAATGCAAAAACACCGGATTTCAATCATGGATTCCAGCCTGCGCGGGAATGACGAAAATGGTCATGAACGTAACATCCGAACACAGTGTCAAAAACAAAGGCCGTCTGAAAATTTTTCAGACGGCCTTTGTTTTGTCGGAATAAAAACTTACGCGGGAATGCGCAGTTTCTGGCCGACATAAATCTTGTCGGGGTGGCTCAACATCGGTTTGTTGGCTTCAAAGATTTTCATGTATTGGTTGGCATCGCCGTAGTATTTTTTGGCGATGGCCGACAGGGTGTCGCCGCTGACAACGTCGTGGTATTGCGCTTCGGCTTCGGCGGGGAACTGCAACTGGTTGTCCACTTCGGACACGCCGGTTACGTTGCCTGCGGCCAAAACCGCTTTTTCCGCCGCTTCCTGAGTGGGGGCGGCACCGGCTACGGTGGCTTTGCCGCTGGCGGCGTCGAAGGCGACGGTCAGGCCGCTGATGCCCAGGTTTTGCAGTTCGATGTAGTTTTGGATGGCGGCTGCGGCTTTCGCGTTCAAATCGTCGAGATTCGCGGCTGCGGCTGCGGCCACTTCTTCTTCGTCTTTGCCGAACAGTTTTTCACCGGCGTTTTTGATAAAGCTGAACAAACCCATTTCGGATTCCTTTCTTGAATGGTGGTTGAAATGCCGCCGTATCTTGATTGTTTGCGCCGTTTTTAGCAAGCGCATCTTTTGCGGATTACTTTGTTTTACATAAACGGCGCATCAAAACGGCATTATTGCTACAATGAAAAAATGATTGTTGACACGGTTTGGACGATGAACGGCGAAATCACCCTGCTCACCCTGTTTCTGCTCGGCTTTTTCGGCGGCGGACACTGCGTCGGCATGTGCGGCGGCCTGAGCAGCGCGTTTGCCCTGCAACTGCCGCCCGGACTCAACCGTTTCGGGCTGGTTGTGCTGCTCAACGCGGGACGCATCACCAGCTATACGCTTATCGGTTTTCTGCTCGGGCTGCTGGGGCAGGCGGGGATTTCGCTCGACCAGACGCGCCTCCTGCAAACCGTTCTGTTTGTCGCCGCCAATGTGATGCTGCTGTTTTTGGGGCTGTATCTGGCGGGGCTGTCGGCACTGGCGGCGAAAATCGAAGGCATCGGCAGGCCGGTTTGGAAACGGATCAATCCGCTGCTCACGCGCCTGCTGCCGGTAAAGTCCGCGCCCGCCTGTTTCGCCGTCGGCATGCTGTGGGGCTGGCTGCCGTGCGGGCTGGTGTACAGCGCATCGCTTTACGCGCTGGGCAGCGGCAGGGCGGGGCAGGGGGCGCTGTATATGTTTGCGTTTGCACTGGGTACGCTGCCGAACCTGCTGGCGGTGGGGCTGTTCGCCACGCAGTTGAAATGTTTCCTGCAACACCGTGCCGTGCGCCTATGTGCGGGATTGGCGGTGGCGGCCTGGGCGGTTTGGCAGTTGGTTTCTTGGCTGAAGGCCGTCTGAAATTGCCGTATCCGCGTAGGATTTTGTCCGGGCCGGCACGGGCGGATGTCCGCATCTTTTTTGGCCAACCGTTTTGCCGCGCTTTGCCGTCCGCTCCGTGCATCAGGCTGCGGAAAAGTGCGCTTTCGCGCGTTATAATTCCGTTTTTCGTTTTTCAGACGGCCTTGACCGCCGCCCGTATATTTCCGTCATGAACGCCCCAAAAAAAGACAAACTCGGTTCTGCTTGGATGATTGTTGCCTCGGCGCTGTTTACTGTGATGAATCTGTGCATCAAATGGCTGTCGCAGGATTTCGGCCTTTATACTTCCGAACTCGTATTCTGGCGCATGAGTTTCGCCGCGCTGTTTTTGGGCGTGATGGCCAAAGCGCGCGGCTACAGTTTTCTTACCAAAAACTGGAAAGGCCATCTGAACCGCAGCGTGATCGGCACACTGGCGATGTTCTGCATTTTCTACGCCATCATGCATCTGCCGCTGGCTACGGGCGTAACGCTCAGCTATACGTCGTCGATTTTCATGGCCGTGTTGTCGTTTCTGGTGTTTAAGGAACGCATTCCGCTGCGGACGCAGGCAATATTGGCCGTGGGATTTGCGGGTGTGGTGGTGCTGCTCAATCCGTCGTTTTCCGAAGGGTAGGAACTGGCGGCTCTGGTCGGCGTGGCGGGCGGCGCGCTGTCGGGCTGGGTGTACCTGAAAGTGCGCGAACTGTCGCTGCTGGGCGAACCCGGCTGGAAAATCGTGTTTTACCTGTCGCTGGCGGGTACGATTATCGGCGGCATCTGGGCAACGGCCGACGGCTGGCACACGCCCACGCTGCCGATGCTTCCCTATCTGGCGGCGATGGGCTTTTCCGCCATGCTCGCCCAGCTCTGCATGACCCGTGCCTACCGCGTCGGCAGCAAGTTTACCGTGGCGTCGCTCGCTTATCTTTCGGTGGTGTTTTCCGCGCTGGCGGGCATGTGGGTCTTGGGCGACATCCCCGGCTGGCAGGAATGGCTGGGAATGGGTATTATTGTGGCTGCGGGCATTTTGAGTGCCGTGCCGTCTGAAAAAAACACAGCAAAGGAGTAAAACCATGATTTCCATCCGCGAACAGGATTACGGCCTGAACGTCGCCCTTTTCAACGAGTTCACACTCGAAGATTTCCGCGAACTGGAAAGCGCGTCGCTCGACATCGTGAAAAAAGTCCACCGTCCCGACATGCTGCTCGATTTGAGCATGCTCAAAGACTTCACCATCGATATGGCGGTGGAACAGCTCAAATTCATGCGCAAACACGAAAACGATTTCGGCCGCATCGCCGTGGTGGTGGACGACGTATGGATTAAGCTCGGTGCACAGCTTTCCAGCCTGATTACCCGCCAACACCCGAAATATTTCGACAACGCCGCCGAAGCGCAGGTATGGTTGGCCGGAAACAGCGGAGAATAAAGCAAAAACACAAGGGAAGGCCGTCTGAAAAACGTTTTCAGACGGCCTTGTCTGTTTGATGTTTCGCAAATTAATGTTTCGCAACGCGTTCGGAAGGCCGCGCGAAATCTGTAAGGGCGGGAAACCGTTCACAATCCTCATACCTGCGCAGTCAAGAGTCTGAATGTTTGGAAACGGTTGTTTTTTCAACGGATGCCGCGCTCCCCAAAAATCAGATTTTACGCATCATGCAAACCCGGTTTGGGAAAGAAAAGCGGCGTTCGGATTATGTTGATGCTTGGTTTTTCGTCATTCCCGCGCAGGCGGGAATCCATGTCAAACAGCCCGGTATCTTTTATACTAAGCAATCACTTGTGAATGTCAAAGCCAGATTCGCGCCTGAGCGGGAATGACGGCAGCCGGAGAAGTTCGTCTTGTCGGTATGCTGCCAACGCAATATCCGGACGCAGCCGACAGAAAAAGATAAAGTCCATGAAACAGGCCGTCTGAAAAAAGGAAACGGAATGTCCCACACCCACACCCACAGCCATCACGGCCATACCGCCAACAAAAAGGTATTGGCGGTGTCTTTTGCCGTTATCGCCTCGTTTATGGCGGTCGAAGCCGTCGGCGGCTGGCTGACCGGTTCGCTCGCGTTGTTGTCCGATGCGGGGCATATGTTCAGCGACGCGTTTGCGCTCGGCGCGGCATTGCTGGCGTTTAAGGTCGGCGAAAAAACCGCCAGCGCGCAGAAAACGTTCGGCTACAAACGCTTTGAAATCCTGACCGCCGCGTTCAACGGCATCACGCTGCTGGTGATTGCGCTGCTGATTTGCTACGAAGCCGCGCTGCGCCTGTCTGACCCGCCCGCCACGGATACCGCCGGTATGCTGGCGGTCAGCATCATCGGGCTGGCAGCCAACCTGTTTGTGGCGTGGTATATGCACAAGGGCGACACCCACGGCAACATCAACCTGCGCGGCGCGTATCTGCATGTGTTGGGCGACCTGTTCGGTTCGGCAGGGGCGATAACCGCCGCCGTTTTGATGATGGCGTTCGGCTGGCAGTGGGCCGACCCGCTCGCGGGCGTTGTGGTGGCCGTGCTGATTGCCAAAAGCGGCTGGGGCGTGGTGGCTCAGGCCGTCCACATTCTGATGGAAGGCGCGCCCGAAAACATCGATACCGCCGCCGTAGTGGCGCTGATTCGGCATTCAGACGGCGTGGAGTCGGTACACGACGTACACATCTGGACGATTTCCAGCGGCATCAACATGCTTTCCTGCCACATCGTCGTCGACGGCGGCATCACGGTTGCCGAAGCCGAACAAACCGTGTACCGCATCGAACATGCGCTGCAACACCACGGCATCGCCCACGCCACGATTCAGGTGGAAAGCGGCAGGCATCCGCACGGAGACGGCATACTGTGCGCAGGGGTGTATAGTCATGAACACGGGTACGGGTATCATTAACAAACAGGCCGTCTGAAAACACATTGGTTTTTTCAGACGGCCGCGGTATGTTTGAAACCCGGTAAATTTATCTGTCAAACAAAGGCTTAAAATATGTGGCATATTAAATCTTTTGCGGAACTTACCACACTTGAACTTTGGCAAATTTACCATTTGCGAACCGCTGTTTTTGTAGTAGAACAACATTGTCCTTATCAAGAAGTGGATGAAGCGGATTTGAGTGCAATTCATTTATTTGCAAAAAATCATGAAAAACCGATAGCCTACAGCCGCATTATTCATTGTGAAGATTGTGTAAAAATCGGGCGGGTTGTTGTCGCGGTTGAGGCCCGTGGTTCGGGTTTGGCTCGCGAACTGATGTCGCAGGCGGTAAAATTTGCCGAAAAATTTGCCAAGCCGATAAAAATCCAGGCTCAAAGTTATTTACAGGGTTTTTATGAATCGTTTGGATTTAATGCAGCTTCAGAGATTTATCTGGAAGACGGAATACCTCATCTGGATATGTTTTTAAACCCAAGTCCAACTCAATCAAGTTAGGTAGGCTGTCATTCAATTCTGAAAAGTTATAGTGAATTAAAACATAAAGGACCCCCCATGACCGAAGCCGTTTTCTTCGATCTCGACGGTACACTGGCCGATACTGCGCTCGATCTCGGCGGTGCGCTCAACAGCCTGTTGCGCAGCAAAGGGCTGCCCGAAAAAAGCATGGACGAAATCCGCCCCGTTGCCAGCCACGGCAGTGCGGCGTTTATCAAACTGGGTGCGGGCATCACGCCTGATCATCCCGATTTCCAAACGTGGCGGCAGGCGTATCTGGACGAATACGGCCGCTGCTTCGACCGTGAAACCGTGCTGTTTGAGGGCATTGATGCGTTGCTGGTTGATTTGAACCGACGCGGCATCAAATGGGGCATCATTACCAACAAACACGCCGCGTTTACCGACCGTCTCGTTCCGCGCCTGAATTTCACTGTGCCGCCCACCGTGGTGGTAAGCGGCGATACCTGCGCCGAACCCAAGCCCAGCGTGCTGCCTATGCTGTATGCCTGCGAACGCGCGGGCGTGCGCCCCGAAAACTGCGTGTATGTCGGCGATGCCGAGCGCGACATGCAGGCGGGGCGCAAGGCGGGCATGAAAACGGCCTTGGCCGATTGGGGCTATATCGCTCCCGAAGACACGCCCGAAAACTGGCCGTTCGACATACGCATCGGCACGCCGTCGGCGTTGTTGGATTGGCTGGTCTGATTTGTACCGGCGGCGTTTTTCAGACGGCATCCGGGTGGGTTTCCGCGTTTGGGCCGTCTGAAAAAGCCGCGATATTATGACGGAGCATCTTTTATGAACGATACCGTTTTTCCTGATTTAAACCGTTTCAACCGCAACGTGTTTTCCAAAGAGCTGCCCGCGCAGCGGATGGTAACGCCGTTGGGGCCGATGCTGGCGGTGTTCG
>NZ_JBHCJY010000132.1:0-20204 GCF_041804105.1 Neisseria sp. | reverse complement strand
GAAAAGGGGGTAATATGCCTGAAAATAGGGAATTATAGGTAATGATGGGGTATTTGATGTTAAAAAAAGCTTACTTAGTAACCTAAGTAAGCTTTTTTGTGATGGGTAGGGTTTTGCAAAAGTCTCAGGCCGTCTGAAAAAATTCAGACGGCCTTTTATATGCAGACGCTTCAACCGCGGGCGTTTGCCCAAACTTTTTCCAGATAGGCCAAAGTGAGTTTAGCGGTATCGGGAACGAGGGCGATGTCGCTGCCCAGGTCTTCGGCTTTGCCGACGCCGACGGGCAGGGCGCCGGCGGATTTGATGGCTTGGATGCCGGCGGCGGCGTCTTCGATGCCGAGACATTGCCCGATCGGGGTGTGCACGCCTTCGGCGGCGGCGAGGAAGATGTCGGGTGCTGGTTTGGATTGGGCGACGGCGGCGGGGTCGGCGATGGCGCCGAAGTAGGCGGTCAGACCCATGCATTCGAGCAGGAAGGGGCCGTTTTTGCTGGCGGAGGCCAGGGCGATTTTTTTGCCGGCGGCTTTGAGTTCGTCGAGCAGCGGCAGGATGCCGGGATAGACGTCGGCGGGGGTGATGGCGGCGATCATTTCGACGTAGTTGTCGTTTTTGCGTTTGGTGAGTGCGGCGAATTCTTCGTTGCCGACGGTTTTGCCGCCGTGGGCGAGGATGCGTTTGAGCGAGTCTTCGCGGGAAACGCCTTTGAGGGTTTCGTTGAATTTGCGGTCGATGCTGATGCCGATTTCTTCGGCCAGCTTTTTCCATGCGCGGTAGTGGTATTCGGCGGTATCGGTGATGACGCCGTCGAGGTCGAATAATACGGCTTGGAAGGTCATGGGGAGCTCCTTGTGTTTTGTTCTGTCGGCGTTTCAGACGGCCCGGGCGTTTTGCCCTCTCCCCGGCCCTCCCCTGCGGGGGAGGGAGCGGGTTGCGGTTGTTCGGGCGCCTGTTTGGTTTTCAGACGGCCTTGTTTGAGCGTTCGGGTCGTCTGAAAACTGCCGGCCTTATTTCTTCAGCGCGGTGGCAAAGCTGTTTTCCAATTTGACGGGTTCGCCGTAAACGGACAGTTCGAGCGCTTCGCCTTTGAGCAGGGTGAGTTTGACTTCGGTGCCGACTTCGACTTTCAGCAGCCGGCCGCGGTAGTTGATGTGGAAGGCGTAGCCTTTCCATGCGGTGGGCAGAAAGGGGGCGAAACTGAGGCGGCCGCCCCAGGTTTTCATTTGGGCGAAGCCTTGTACGATGGCGAGCCACGAGCCGGTCATCGAGGTGATGTGCAGGCCGTCGTCGGTGTCGTTGTTGTAGTTGTCCAAATCGAGGCGGGCGGTGCGTTCGTACATTTCGACGGCTTTTTCGCCTTTGCCCAATTCGGCGGCCAAAATGGCGTGGATGGAGGGCGAGAGCGAGCTTTCGTGTACGGTCATCGGCTCGTAGAAGTCGTAGTTGCGGCGTTTTTCGTCGAGGCTGAATTTGTCGCCGAAGAAATAGATGCCCTGCAAAACGTCGGCCTGTTTGATAAACGGAGAACGCAGGATTTTGTCCCACGACCATTTTTGGTTGAGCGGCAGGTCGTCTTTTGAGAGCGCGGAAACTGGGCGCAGGTCTTTGTCGAGGAAGCCGTCGTGTTGGACGAATACGTTGAGCTCTTGGTCAAACGGCAGGTACATTTTTTCGATGATGTCGTTCCATTTGGCCAGCTCGTCGGCGGAGACGCACAAATCGGGACGCGGGTATTTGGCCAGCGCGTCGCGGGTGTAGGTTAAGACCCACACGGCCAGCGTGTTGGTGTACCAGTTGTTGTTGATGTTGTTTTCGTATTCGTTGGGGCCGGTTACGCCGTGGATCATGTATTGGCCGTTGCGTTTGGAGAAGTGGACGCGGTCGGCCCAGAAGCGGGCGATTTCGACCAGCACTTCCAAGCCTTCTTTGGCCAGATAGGTTTCGTCGCCGGTGTAGTTGGTGTAGTTGTAAATCGCGTAGGCAATGGCGCCGTTGCGGTGGATTTCTTCAAAGGTGATTTCCCATTCGTTGTGGCACTCGATGCCGGTAAACGTCACCATCGGGTATAACGCGCCCGCCAAGCCTTGTTCGCGCGCGTTGTGCTGCGCTTGGGGGAGCTGGTTGCGGCGGTATTGCAGCAGGTTGCGGGTTACTTGCGGCTCGGCCAATGAGAGGTAGAGCGGAACCGCGTAGGCTTCGGTGTCCCAATAGGTGGCGCCGCCGTATTTTTCGCCGGTGAAGCCTTTCGGGCCGATATTGAGACGGGCGTCTTCGCCGTAATAGGTGGAGAAGAGTTGGAACAGGTTGAAGCGGATGCCCTGCTGCGCTTCGTCGCTGCCTTCGATGACGACGTCGGCGATTTCCCAACGGCGTTTCCAGCCGTTTTCATGCGCGGAGAGCAGGTCTTCGAATGTTTCGTTTTTGATTTTCGCAACTAGGTCGCGGCCTGCGGCTTCGACGGCGGCCAAGCCTTGATAGTCGCGGCTGGTGGTGACGATAACGCGTTTTTCAAATGCTTTGGCTTCGCTGCCGACTTCGGCTTCGAATACGTTGCCGACCTGCCAGTCGGCAGCGGTTTGCGCGGTTTCGGCAAAGTCTCCGGCAAACACCTGATGCGCGTTGACGATGAATTGTTCTACGCCGAAAGGGTTTTCCACGGTTTGGCTGGCGATGTGCGATTCGCCCGCTTGGGCGGCTTTGTCCAACACTTGCCAGAATTTGCCCTCGTAGTTGGAATCTTCGTTTTTTACGTCGGCGTCAATCAGCGATTCGATGCGCACTTTGTGGGTTTTGCCGTCGGCGGAAACCACGTCCCAACGCAGTACGGCCAGCTCTTTTCGGGCGACGGAGAAGAATTTGGTCAGCTCAAATTTCACGCCGGATACGGTAAAGCTGCGGCGCAATACGCCTGTCTGCATATTCAGGGAGACGGAAAAGTCGGACACTTGGTTTTTTGCCAAATCCACTTCGCTGCCGTCCACAAAAATTTTCACTTTGGCGAAATTGACGGCGTTGATGGCTTTGCCGAAGTATTTCGGATAACCGTTTTTCCACCAGCCCACGCGGGTTTTGTCGGGGAACCACACGCCGGCGATGTAGGTGCCCAAATGGCTGTCGGCGGAATAGCTTTCCTCAAAGCTGCCGCGTGCGCCCATGTAGCCGTTGCCGATGCTGGTCAGGCTTTCCTGTAAGCGTTTGTGTTCGGTTTCCAGCTTTTGCGAACGGATAATCCAAGGATCGGTTTCCATAATTCGTGTGTACATTTTTCACTCCAATCAAAGGGTTTCAACTTGAAAAATCATTTCGGATTGATGGGTTTCGCCCGCATTCAGGCGGATGTTGCCGAATTCGGGGATGTTGAGGCTGTTGGGCAGGGTTTGCGGCTCGGTCGCCAGCGCGTTATACACGCCCGCGTCGTGTTGCGGAATGTCGGCGGGCGAAGCGGTGAACACGACCAAGCCGTTGCGGCTGCTGAAAATATTGATGCGGCAGTCCGAATGTTCCAATACGGCAACGGGCGCGGCCAGATCGGGGCGCACGCGGTAGGCTTCGTCGAAGCCTTGTTTCACGTTGTTTTTACGCAGGTTTTCCACCGCTTCGGCAAGATTGATGCCGTCTGAAAAATCAAACAGCGGATTGGCATCAAATTCGCCCGTCGGCACATTATCGTCTTTTAAAACCGCACGTTCGCCGTGCGGAATTCTGAACGATGCACCCGCCAAGTTCGGCGCAAGCTGCCAGTAAATATGCATGGTCGGGTCGAACACCGTATCGCCCAAGGCTTCGGCGTGATAGCGGATGCTCAGGCGGTTTTCGTCGTCAAGGCGGTAGAAGATGCGCAAATCCAAGTCGTTGGGGAAACCGTCTTCGACTTCGCGCACGACGCTGCGCAGCACCAATTCCGTATCATCGGCGGACTCGACCGCAAACAGGCGCGTTCCCAAGCCTTTGCTGCCGCCGTGCAAAGTATTGCCGCGCTCGTTGGCTTCAACGCGGCAGGTTCTGCCGTTCAATTCAAACGCCGCGCCGCCGATGCGCCCCGCGACACGGCCGATTTGTTTGTTGATTTGAAACGGGTTTTCCGCGTAGTCTTCGGCGCGGCCAAACGCGACCACCAGATTTTTGCGGGTATGGCCGTCTGAAACGGAAAACTCCTGCACGATGCCGCCGAGCGTCAGAATGCCGGCGCGCGTACCGTATTTGTTGGTTAAAGTGTATTTTTCGACGGTTTGCCCGCCGACGGTGCCGAAAGGTTGGGTTTGCATGAGGAACTTTCATTAGGAAACAGGTTTTGGATGCCGTCTGAAAATGTACGGTTAGCGCGGCTTTTTGCGCGTAACCGTACGCAAAGTTTGATACCGATGTGAAACAGGCTTCCGTACGGTTACGCCGCTTGGTGCGGCTAACCGTAACTACTGAAAATAAAGCCGTCCGAAAACCCGTTTACCGCGATCGGATTTTCAGACGGCCTGTCGGTTTACTGATGCGTTTCTTTAATTACAAACACCGAGAACGCGCCCAGCAGCAGGGCCACGGCAGCAACGAGGAACATACTGCCCTGATGGCTGCCCAACAGTGGGAACAGCGCGAAGCTCGCCAATGACGCGACAATCTGCGGCATACAGATGGAGCCGTTGAACAAGCCCAAGTAGGTGCCCATGTGTTTGCCGGAAAGCGCGTTGGTCACGATGGTCAGCGGATAGGTCAGAATGCCCGCCCATGCGATGCCGACCAAGATATAGGAAACCACCAGCGCGTATTGGTTGGTCACGAAAAATACCGAAGCGAAGCCGATTGCGCCCAGCAGCAGCGTGGCGAAATAGCCTTGTTTGTTGCGTTCGGCAGGGATTTTCGCCAGCACATACGAGCAGGCGACGGCAGCAACGGACTGTACGGCCGACAATACGCCGAACCAGTTGCCCGCGGCCTGATAGCCGGCGGAAGCCGCATCGGTTGTGCCCCACACGTTTTCCGCAATCGCGCCGGCGGAGTAAGTCCACAAATATTGGAACGCAAACCAGCAGAAAAACTGCACCAGCGAAACCGTCCAGAAGGCTTTCGGCGCTTCTTTCAGGAGGGTGAACCAGTTGGCTTTCCCTTTATTGGCGTCAGTTGAAATACCGTGGTAGCGCGCGTAGGTTTCGGGGTCGTATTCCTTCACTTTCATGATGGTCAGCGTGCTGGTAAACACCAACAGCGCCGCGCCCAGATAGAAAGCGACGACCACGGTTTGCGGCACTTCGCCTTTGGCCGCCACGTTGCTCAAACCGACGGCGGCAAACACAAACGGCAGAATGGTAGCAATCACCGCGCCCGTGTTCGACAGAAAACTCTGGATGCCGTAGGCGTAGCTTTTCTGCTTGTCGTTGACCATGTCGCCGACCATCATTTTAAACGGCTGCATCGCCATATTCGACGAAACGTCCAAGAGCGCAATCATCAGCGCGCCGAACAGCAGCGCGGAAGTTACGCTCAAGCCCAAGCTGCCCGAATTGGGCAGGAAAATCATCACCAAAACCGCGATAACTGTGCCGTAGATCAGATAGGGCAGACGGCGTCCGCCCAGCTTCGGTATCCAAGTGCGGTCGGAGAAATGGCCGACAATCGGCTGCACAATCATGCCGAACAAGGGCGGCAGAATGAAAAACCAGCCCAGCGAATGCGGGTCGGCACCCAGCGTTTGGAAAATACGGCTCATCTGCGAGCTTTGCAGCGCAAAGGCCGTCTGAACGCCCAAAAAGCCGAAACTGAGCATCCAAATCATGCTCTTGGACAAATCAGGCAGGCCGTGTTTCACGGGCGTCTGTTTGAAATCGGACATGATGTTCTCCTGCGGTTTTGAAAAGTTGCCGTGATTCTAAAATGCGGCAAAACGGACGACAAGAAATTTGTCGGAAGCGCTTGCGGCAAGTCAAAGGAAATGTGAAATTTTGTTTCGTGTAGAATCAAAAAATGGGAAACAAGTGCGGGAATTTAGGTGTTTGGCTGTAATTTAATGAAAATAAAGCAGGCTGTCTGAATACTTCGATTACGCTCAGTAACCGAATTTCAGACGGCCTGTTTATTTGCGCGATGCTTACCGCCCCCTTTCCAACAGCGCGAATCCCTCAACCTTGTTGCGCGGGCGTGCGCCCTGCCAGAGTTTTGTCCAGCCTGCGGGCGCGGCGGTGTCTTTGGGTTGCCGCACCAAGCGGTAGCGGCAGCCGTCGTTGCCTGCGCTCAAGGGCAGTTTGCTGTATTGCATCCATTTATTACAACCTACCCCATCCATTCACGCATTCGGCCAGTGTCGACATGTGTAAAACCACGATACGTCCCTACTCCGCCACCACGGAAATGCTTAGCCATTTCGGCTAACCGCCACGGTTCAATACCGCGCATTACTACGTCACCGGCCTTGCCATGGATATGCATGGAGTTCAGAGCTGAACCCTCAATACGGGCATTCCGGCGTGGTGTACGATAGCCGCTGTTAAGGGTAATAACCGGATTCGGCTTGCCGGCCATCCTGGCCCATTCCTGCATACCGAAGAGCAAATTGAACAGTTGTATGTCCATTTTCGCCACGGCATTGTTGTCTTTGACGTCGCGAAAAAAATAACAGGCGTGTCTGTAACCGTCACGCAGATACCTGCCTTGGCTGTAAAACTTGATCCGGGCACGTTCCTTGGTGTCTGCCCGGATACAGTCTATATATCGGTCTTTCAGCCAAAAGGGATGGTCAGCAACGGTTCCGACGGCCTCGGCTTCATCCGAAAACAAAATTCCAACCGGGCCGGCGGCCATAACAGCAAGACCGGCCGCCGGGATTTTCAAAAACGAACGTCTATCCATTTTTTAAGGACGCGGAGCAATATGATTGTTTGGTGTCAGGCACCGATACTGCCCGGTACAATTTAAAGATGTAAAGACATACCGTTGCTTAGATGTTTTAGGATAATCAGGATTTTTGCGGATCACACCCATTTCCAACAAGTCTTTATAGGACATTCCGCTTTCATGCACACCGGGAGCCAGCCCATTCCGGCCGAAACCGCCGCCGGACGAACGTTCATCCTCTGCCGACGGCATGGCCGCACCGCGCCGTTTTCCGCCTGCCAACGGCTCCATCGCCCGGTTGGCCCGTTGCAGACCGTCATCGATTTTGCCTGCCGCGTTATTAAGGGGGTTGTCGGCCCAGTTGATCCGGCCATCCGGGTGGGTAGAGCAGGCACCAAGTGCCAAAACAGCCAATGCACACATTACTGTATATTTCATATCAAGCTCCTTAAAAAGTTATATCCGCAAGATACGGATGTTCGGTAAGACCGGGTTTTCCGAACGGGAGTTCATACTTTCCCGCTTAAATTGAGCAATAACTTCATTTTTCGGTTGAAGCGGTAACCGGGACTACGTTTAGTCAAACGGAAAAACATGAAAAAACCGCCGCAAACACCCGAAAACGATAGAAACATGTCGAAGAGCCTATCCAATGCCTCAATGTCGGCAAAACGTGCCAACTCCGACGCAACACCTGCGGGGTCGGTAAAATACGAAACCGATAAATAAAGCAGCAGCAACGATGATGCAGCAGAAAAACCGGCAAGAAAAATCCCCAGCACTTCTACGATCAGCCGTTTGCAAAGATAGACGGCCGATTCGGTACAAAACAGATTCTGCTCGGCCAGCCTGAAAAAAGTGGCGGAGTCGGTTTGATACCGATAGGCATCCTCGTAAGGATTCGGATTGACAATAATTCCCGCCACCCTGGCCTGTTTTTCACCGGTCTCAAACAATACGGCATCGTAAAACTTCAGCAATAGCTGTTTTTTAATACTTTCCCACATACATCATCCTTCTGTCACGCCTTCCACTATTTGTCCGCTTTCATTTGAGAGACCGGTGGGGCTGTTTAGGAGGTTCCGCCAATTGCAGCGAAGGAAATAAATAAAGGTAAATCTGTTTGATGAGTATGTTATTACCCAATGAGCCAAATGGACTGCATATGAGATAAAGAACGAAACTTTATACAAATGTTGGAAGTTTTGTTGCACCATCATTGCATCAATAAATGCTTTATATTCCGATTGGGAAGCCAAAAACGCATTTATAACCCCTAGAGCCAAAATAAAAATTATTGCTCCGTACAAACTTTTGCACAACAAATTCAAATGCAGATGAAATGTGAAACGAATAAATTCCCCAATTACCCAATAGCGAAAACAAAACAACGAAGCACTTTTATAAAAACGCTGCGGCGGCAACCGGTAATGTTCCTCCGGTGAAAAAGGATGCGGTGCCAAGATGTAGCCGACAACAAATCGGCCGTCATTTACTTCCTTACCATTAAACAACCAAAGCAGCAGTTTCTTTTGCCATTGTGAAAGTGTTATTTCCATAAGGTTTCCTTTATTTTGACCATTCGAAGTGCCTACATTCGGGGTATCTGCTGCATCCGAGATATTGTTTGTCGGGCTTGTCTTTAATGTGTTTTTGAACCAGTGTTCCGGCTTCGCAAGTGGGACATGTTTCGCCGGGGTGGTGTTTTGAACTCCGTGGCTTGGGCTTTGAAGCACTCCGCCGGGGTGTTCGATCGGCTGCAACTTGTTTGGCCTGCTCCACCAATTTAGTAATGGTTTTTGCTTGGAATGCCAAAAAATCTTCCATTTTCAGACGGCCTTCCTCAATAGCTGCCAAAGCCAATTCCCATTTGGCCGTTGTCACCGGATCCGCAATTTCGTGCGGAATTTTAGAAATCAGGTTGCGACCTTTTTCGGTAGAGAAAATTTTACCTTTCTGTTTTTCCATATAGCCCATCTCGAAGAGTCGGTCTATGATGGCGGCACGGGTAGCCTCCGTACCCAGTCCCTGTGTGCTGCGTAGGACTTTTTTGATTTGTTCGTCATCGACCTCTTTCAAATAGTCGCTGAGTTTCTCCATTTCATCCAACAGGGTAGCTTCGGTAAAGCGTGGCGGCGGTGCGGTCTTTTTGTTTTCGGTTTTGCATCCGGAAACAGCCAATACATTGCCCACAGATATTGTCGGCAGTAAAACGGTATCTTCTTCTGCGCTTTCGTCATCGGTTTTGCCCAATAATGTACGCCAACCCTGTACCCTCGGCCGCTGGCCGGTTGCTTTGAAGATTTGGCTGCAACTTTCTACCATGATGACCGTCGCATCGTATTCATAGTCCGGATAGAACTGGGCGATGTAGCGGCTGCGGATCATCAGATAGATTTCGCGCTCGTTTTTATCCAATACCGACATGTCGAACGTAGCTGTCAGGGTCGGAATAATGGCATGGTGGGAGTGTTTGTTGACCTGAGCGTCATTCCAAACCCGTGACGGGCGGTTGGGATCGGCTTTGGCCAACACCGGCGCAAGGCTGCCGTCGATAGCGGCCATGGCTGCAAACACACCGGACACTTCCTGCTGTTGCGATTTGGGAAGATACCGGCATGGTGTACGCGGATACGATGTGATTTTGTATTCTTCGTATAGCTTTTGAGCGATTTGAAGCACCTTGGAAGACGATAAGCCAAAGCGTTTACTGGCCTCTTTCTGTAATGCCGACAAACTGTATGGCAGTGGTGCAGGGGTGTTTTTACGCTCGGTTTTGGCTACGGAAACGATACCTGTCGCAGTTTCCAACTGTTTGGCCAACGCTACAACAAAAGCCTTGTCAACACAGAGGCCGTCTTTGTTTTGTAGGGACTCCGGTATCTGCCAGTACGCGGTAAAGACTTCCTGTGAGGCCGTCTGAAAATCGACACTCAAACCGTAATACGGATAAGGCTGGAATGTATCGATGATACTGTCACGACGGACGACCAGATTCAGCGTTGGTGTTTGAATGCGGCCGATGGAGAGAGTATGCTCTTTGCCGAAACCGGAAGCATAAGCAACGGTATAGGCGCGGCTTAGATTCATACCGACCAACCAGTCGGCCCGGTTGCGTGCCAAGCCTGCCTGATACAGCGTCTCAGTCTGTTTGCCCGGTCTGATGGCCGCCAAGGCTTTTTTGACCGAAGCTGTATCCAAACTGCTGGTCCAGAAACGGGAGACTTTTTTGCGGTAACCGCAGTATTCCAAAATCTCCCGTGCAATCACTTCTCCTTCGCGGTCGGCATCCGTAGCGATGACTACCTCGTCGGTTTTGGCCAACAGCCCTTTAATAGCCTTGAACTGCTTGGCCGTCTTAGACGACACTTCCATTTTCCATTGCTGAGGCAGTATAGGCAGAGATTCGATATTGCCGAAATCCGCATAAGCCTCGCCGTAGGCATCGGGCATGGCCTGAGTCAGAATATGCCCGAATGCCCATGTGACAGCAGTATCGCCTTTTTGGTAATAGCCGTCGTAACGGCCATCCAAAACGCCGACTACCTTGCCAATTGCTTTGGCTTGCAAAGGCTTCTCGCAAAGGAAAAGTTTCATTTCCTGTTTCCCGGCTTATAGTGCCATGGTCGCATTTACCGAGCCGATAATGGCCGGCAAAAAGAAAACGCCGAAAACATAAATAGCAACAACAATAAATATTGCAACATATCTTTGCCCGATCAGACTGACAATGACGACACTACCGCCAACTGCCAAGGCCAATTTAGTACCTGTACCCGTAGTGACCCGTTCCCAGAAATCTGTCGGTTCCGTAAAGAATTCGTCTGTGGCCGCATCAGCCGGTGATGCCAGAAAATAGGCAATCAACAGCATAAGGATCAAAATTTCAAACGCATACAGGTGTTTGCCGGTCAGTTTCAGCCGGGAAAATGTATTTAACGTATTCAATGTAGTATTATTCATGATGCTTCCTTTGGATGGATTACTGTAAAGGTGGAACCAGGCCTTGCGGCAAAGTATCGGGAATCGGATTCGCTGAATTGTTTTGTGGTGCGGCATGATTGCCGGTTTTGTTTTCCGGCATTTCATTGGCCGTCTTTTCCGCAACCGGGTTTTCAGCAGGTTTCGCAACCAAAGGGGTCACTCTGCGGATTTTTGTTTCCGAACGTTTTAACGAATATCCGACATCCCATTTTTTCTGCCCTACTTCCGTGTAAACCCTGGTCGGATAGACCAAATTGCCGTCGGCATCTTCATAAGAGTTAATCCAAACACGCATGACTTTGGCCGGATTCATCATTGGCCTCGGGTAACCGGCACCATCTGCATGTAACGGTTCATTGTGGAAAGGCGATACGGTATTCCGGCCTCTGCGGTGTTTCTTGCCCCGGCCTGTATCGGCAGATACCAGCTCTGCCTCAGGATCATAATCTTGGGAAGCATAATAAGCCGCACGCGCACTGACACATGGTCTGCCTTTCCCGGTAATACTGCATTTGCTTATATCTTTATCAATATCGAACATGGACGAGCAGCCGCTCATGAGCAACACCACGGATAAAGCGGCGGTTGTGGTTTTAAACATTTACTTTACCTCCTTGGAAAAATCCAAAGTCAAACCTTCCTCTAAAATGATTTCGCCCGTTCGTCCCGGCTCAATCTCAATAACGGGGATGGCCTCGTTGCCGAACTTCTCGTAAAGATTGGCCATTTTGTCAAAAGCCGTTTCGGCATTACGTGCGACTGATTGACCGGCCATGCCGCCTAAATTGATTTGGGTTCTGGCGGTGCCGTTTGATGATGAGCCGCCAACATTGAAGTTAAGACCATTGGCCACCCCGCCTCCGATATTGCCCAATGTCTGGTAAAAGCCTGTTCTTGCCAAACCGGCAAGTGCTTTACCTGTGCGGGATGCCGTACGGCCATACCAGCCCGGTTTGCCGTCTTCGCCGTTAATTTGTCCGACAATATTTGCTTCAACCGCTTTACCGTCATCTCTGATACAGCTGATTTTCTTGGTTCTTGCTACCGCCCGTGAATCCATGTATTGACCATAGACCGGGCCTAAAACAAAACAGTCACCGATGTCTGCTCTGTATCCGTTCGGCAGGAGTGCAAGCCCTTTAATCGTCAGCAGAATTACCGGCGGATTTTTACTGTCACTGGCAATATTCGTCGGTGCATTCACACCGGTCAGCAATTTGTAGGAAAGGATGGATCCCGGCGGCAGGTAACTTTGGTTGTCCGTGGCTTGGGTTGCAGACTGCTCCCTGGTTTTCCCTCCCCTTTTACGGAGACCCGAATTGCCGTTATCAGCCGTATTGCCGTCGGCATGGGTTTCTGTACCCGAATTAAATCCGGGTGTCGTTGAGGAAGCTGCTTGATTTTCAGGCGCGATTCCCTCTGCAAGCGGCGGAGCAGCCATCCCGCCACCCTGTCCTTCTCCGAAGGAAGGAGCTGAATTGAGATTGGTTTGGTTTTTGGCCATTGCTTCGGCCACAGCCCTGTCAATAGCAGACTGGTCAATCTCTGATGCCGGTTTACCCTGTTGCTCCAACAACTGTTTGACTTGTTGTTGCATTTGTCTGTTGTCTTCGCGGATCAGTTTTAAATCTGCGACAAGATTTTGATTATCTGCTTCTTCAGATGTTTTACCGTTTAAAAGTTGTTCCGCTCCTTCCTTCGGAGTCGACTTGGCATTTTGTGCGTCGTACCATAAACCGGCACCGATGGCTGCAACGGTAATTCCGACACCGATAGCCGTTCGCCGGTTGGTTTGGGCTGCGGCGTTTTGCGAGCCAAAATATTTTTCAAACAGGTTATTCATTTTTTCCTCCCCGTTTGGAAATCAAGATCAGAACATCCGTTGTTTCTCCCGGGTAAACCGTCGTCAACGGATACGGAGCGACCGCTCTGACATATCTGCTGAGCTTGCGGTAAGCCTCTTCGGTTCGTTGATCAAATTCAAATACCTGTTGGCCGACATTGGTTACCCGATAACGGTAAACATCGAATTCCGTGCTGTGATAACGCTCAACTGGCATGGTTTTCATCCCGTTGCCAAGCGCAAAATTTTCCCGCAGCGGTCTGACCGTGAATCCGGCAGGGAGCTTTTGTTCAACAATGGTTTTCAGTATTTTTGTCAGTTGCTGCTGGAAACCGCCCTCCGAGGGATGCAGGCCGTTTGCCTCCTCGCTCGGTGATTTGTCGGCCGCAGCATTGATGGTTTGCGCCATCATTCCCGCTTTGGGAATCAGGGTCATGGTAATGGGCAGGCCGCGTGGATTTGCCTTGTCGTAAATGGTCAGCCAAATCCTTTTGTTGGAACGGGGGTTGACAACGATATTCGAGCCGAAAAACTCGAATCCGTATTCTTTTTCGGTTCTGTTGTCATAAGTGTCCGGGTCGGCAAACGGCGTGAGAATAAGGGTCGGATAATGTCTGGCAATATAAACAATATGGTTCTCACCATATCGTGACGTAACTCTCTGCACCCCGTTCGCCCTGCCTTCCTGAATATCGACCAAAATTCCGGCCCGTTTTCGGGGTGCGGCAATCTGCACGACGCGTCTTTGGTGGTTGGGAATATTTTTGAGAGACCGGCGGGTCTGTTTAACAAAATCCCGTTGGGGGTTTCTGACTTGGCTGTTCGGCTTTGACGGATGAACCATATGCGGCATCGGTTCTGTTACGGTATGCTTGGGGGCTTTGCCTGAAGAACAGGCTGCCAAGAGAATCGCTGTAGCCAATACGGTCATTTTGGCGGTTGTTTTCATGGGTCAAAATCCTAAAGTAAATCGTTTTGGGAAGCCGCTTTCTGCTCCGGCAGGGGCGGTTTGATGCCTTCCAATACCTGTGATGCCGCCGTTGCAGGAGCCGTAGCCGCTGAAGCAGATTTTGTCGTAGTCGCCGCAGGTTTTTCCGGCATGCTTTGAACCGGAGTAGCGCCGTTTTCCTCGAAAATTTTCTGTTCTTCGGCATGAGGATAGATCTGACGGCTTTCAACGTTTTTTTGCAGTGCCGCTTCACGCTTCGCAGCTTGATCCGGGTGTTTCTGTTTCCACTTCTCGGTCATCGGTACGCCCTCATAAGGCCGCCAATGCACGACTTGCGGATACAGACCGTCTTTTTTCATGCGGATTTCGTAAGTGGCATAGATCGATCGGAACGTTTTGATTTGTCCCTGCCTGTATTGGGAAGAAGTCAGTTTGCCGTACACATAAAAAGTTTTCGTATTCGGTTCGTATTCCATACTCTCCGGTGCGAAAGCACTGTAAATATTGGCACCGGTGAAATTCGGATTTTTCTCTATTTCTAAAATTTGCGGGCCGAGATTTTTCCAGATTTCCTTTGAAAAATAAGGCTCTATCATTTTATAAATTTCCCTTGCATTGGAAGGGGTAATCTGCGAAATGTTTGTGACCAACATCCAAACGAAACCCTGAAAATAGGATTTTGTAGCCCATTTGGTTGATACTTTGGCCTCCTCGGTCAATTCAGGCGGTATCAGAATGGTTTCTTTACCATGAAAAAAAGCATGCCCTGCCAAGAAGAAAATGATTGTCAAATACACACCGTCTCGGGTGGTTTTCGAAATCATGCTCAAGAACTTTTCTTTCAGGTGCGTTCTGGCTTTGTTGTATTCCATTTAATGTACCCATCTCTTCATCAAGCCGTATTTGTGAAATTTGTTTAAAAACACGATCCCCCATCGGTACAGCTTGTGGTAAAGCATGCCCGAAAGATTGTTTTGCTTGGATTTGATATATTGCTTCGCCAAATAACAGCCGAAAGCGATACCGAAAAGCTGTACCATCGAATGGTTGATGAACATGTCTGCGAATACTCCGATTTCAAACCCTGCAACAACCGGTATAAAATCATCGACTTCCCAAAACATTACCGGAGCATAATTATCAATATACTGAGGAAAAACAATCTTCTGCTCATTCATAATGTCCGTCTCCACAATTTTTTTCAGACGGCAAACGGTTTTCGCCGAATGCACATCCGCGCTCGGTTTGTACGTTCATTTTTTTCAGTTGGTGCCGTACCGCTTCCATTCGTTTTTCGGAAAGTGTTTGGTTGTATCGCGTACCTCCCCGGGGATCGGCATAGCCAATTACCTTTACGGGTGTCGTCCGCCCGGCCATTCGGGCTTCAAGTGCATTTTTTTCCCGTTTGGAAATTTTTGCCGATCCGGTTTTGAAATGCACCGTATGCAGGATTTTTTGAGTATCCGGATACTCATCAAACGACACCCCTATATCCCGCGTTTCGATGTCGTGCGTTTCCGCCCAGTAAGGCAGAATACCGATGCCCGGGGTAACGGAATCGGAATAGGTCGCGGGTGCCGGCATCATCATTTGCTTCGGGACGGTTTCATCCGTATTGATTTTTACAGCCGGTTTTGCCGAACAGGCGGAAACGGCCGATACGGCAATGACGGTCATCATTGGGTATTTAGCTTTTAAGTGCATTACGCTTTTCCTTACGGTTTCGGGCATGGATGCTCAAAATGTACGAGATGAAAAAACCCGTTCCGAATAATGAGATAAAAAAATTCCAATGCCGGTATGTGTCATATGCCCGAGCCTTTAAAGCGCCGGCAATCCGATATACCCAGCCCTTGCCGCTCACCTCCTGCAAAGGCGCAAAACAGGCCGGATACTGTTGCAGGCTGATGACGGATAACACTGCATTTTTTGCCGGTTCTTCGATGTGCGGGGAGTGAAACAACCCTCCATGGATACTGTTGGTATCGGGACAGGGCTTGGGGTGGAATGCCTGTGGCAGCATCAGGAAAACAATCATCGTGCCGGCCGCAAACATTCGTTTATGATGCTTTCTCGATTTCATCTGTAATCAACCAACTGAGATTTTCGGCCACTTCCTTGTAGTATCCGTTTTTGGTAAATCCGGTATGGGTCAGATATTTTCCGGCCACTCCGAAGACGGGGGTTTGATTCACAATTCCGACGCGGTATCGCTGGTAAAGCATCATGGCCCGCGCAATCCGTTTCTGTGTTACGGCACTTTGGGATGCGGAAGCGATCTGTTGGCGGGTAAAACCCATTTGATAAAGAATGGCAATATAATCTTTTGTGCCGGTGTTCCGTTTTTGTTGCAAAGAGAATGCCAGGCGTAAATACTCAGGTGTTCTGGTCGGTGCCAGCTCCCGGATAATGTAAAACCCTGTCCCTGCCGTGTTTTGAACCTTCCCGTTAAAAATAGGCACATAGACAAATTTATAGGGATTGGGCAAAGCCAATGCCCATTTGGCGAAAGCCTCCCAAGTTTGAGCGCAGAAGGGGCAGGAAAAAGAAATGAACATATAGATACGGTGTGCATCTTCTTTGTAATTACCGATCGGTATTGCCGGCTTGAATTTGCGCACCGCATCATCATCAAATTCCAAGTGCGTCTTACCGGAAAATGTTCCGATGTCCGGAGCAGCGCCGGTCACGGCACTGACCGACAGAGCCGTTATTCCGAGTAAAAACTTTCTTCTGTCCATTTTTAGCCTTCTGATAGCAAATCAGTTGATGATTCCACGTTAACCGCATCATCAAAATCAACAAGCCTGTTTCTCGATAGCTCCAAAGCTGCTTCCGTCAGCGTGCGGTAAGTCGGCTGTTCAAATAATGCCTGCTGCAAAGCAGCCATACTTTTATCTAAAATTGCCTGCCTGACTTTTTCGCTGCTAAAGCCCATTTCAAAAACAGGGATGCGCCCGATAAAGCCTTGTCCGTTGCAATTCATACAGCCCTTCGGATTGAGCTTGGCGTAAGAATCCGCCGGAAATCGGGTTGGCAGCCTGCTCTTCGGGGCAGGTATGGTGTGGTGGCAGTTGGGACACAATTTCTTCATCAGTCGCTGTGCAAAAAAACAGCGGATTGCATCGGCCAATTCAAAGTGTTTTGCTCCAAGTTGCATCAGACGCAGCAGCGATCCGGCGGCCGTATTGGCATGGGTTGTCGTTAACGTCATGTGTCCGGTATGAGCTGCATTAACGGCAATAACGGCGGTCTCTTCGTCGTTGGTCTCCCCTACCAATATTACGTCCGGGTCTTGGCGCAATATGTTCTTGAGGGCGGCTGCAAAAGAAATTTGCGGGGTAACATTTGTCTGGTTCAGACCGCTTTTGACGATCTCGACCGGATTTTCAACCGTACAGATGTTTTTGCTGCTGTCGTCCAGTTCATTGAGGCTGGCCATCAGCGTTTGGGTTTTGCCGGATCCTGTAGGGCCGCTGACGACAATCAAACCGTTTTCAAGGGAAAGAACCTTAAGGTAGAGCGCCTTCAGCTCAGGATCCATTTCTATCTTGCTCAGGCTGATTTCATCAGCCTCCCTTAAAATCCTGCATACGATATTCTGTCCGAATACTGTAGGTTTGAAGCTGATGCGGATATTCAGCATCTTGGTTTTGGCCGAGTTGACCAAAAGTATTTGTGATTCGTTTGTATAGCGAAAATCATCATCGCTGCCGTCACTTTGCGCACGCAACCTTCTTTCTACGGCTTGGGCATCCTTTTTATTCAGATACATGTAATCTTGCAGCTTCATATCCGAATGACGCATCCTGATCAGGCAGCCGTGGGCCGTTGACTGGAAGTGGACATCTGAAACCCCTATGGATTTTGCGTACCAAAAAATATCGTTCAGGAAATCGGCAATATCCCTTCTCCCGTCGGTATATTCAAATTTTCCGCTCCCCTGTATGTCGATGACTTCCTTGTTCGGCCGATGAAGGGCTTGTAAATGTCGGGACATAGCTCCCTGTAGATCGTTTTCAGCCATGAGCTTTCTGTATCCGTATTTTTAAGGCAGGGTACTTTGACGTTTGGACGGCAATATGGGAAACCGTCTCGGCAGGCTTTTCTGCAAGCACCCTGCCCTAAAAATACAGCCGGCCTGAAAATCCTGATGCCCCCATCTTTATTTCCAAACATCCGCAGAATCCCGGGTGGGTGTTGTGTCGGTTGACGGACACATTTTTGGTTTTTTGCAAATAAACCTCAACAAACAATATATTTTTGCCTTTTTTGTATTGTTTCTTGACTTTTCAGTTATTTTAGGGTAACGGACTTATCCAAAAGGCAAAAAGGCAATACGCTAAAAAACCGCGTATTGCCTTTTTAAAAGGTTTAAAGGTCAAAGGGTAAGGCTTAAGGAAAAGGGAAAAAAATCAAAGGGTAATGAAAAGGATTAAGGGACGGTTTTGGGATTGATAACGTACCGTTATCAATCCCAAAATCAAAAGGCAGAAAAGGCTTGCAACCACAAAAGCCTCCTGCATGTCAAGAAACAATCCGAAAACCCGGACTTCGGATTTATCTTTGCCAGTAAAGCCGATCCGGTTTCATACTCGCCATCATGTAAATAACAAACACCGGTGGGAGCTATGAACGAAATCGAATTCGAACGGCTTTTTGATTTTTTGAAGCGCTTTCCGAACATCAGCCCCCGATGGGGTGCAATCCTGATCTTTTTAATCGGCCGCTGCGAAGGGTTCGTGGAGTCCGCAACATTTAACACCGAACAGACCCATGATTACCTTGTCGATCAAACCATCGAACTGCTCTCGTCATTACCCGAAACTGCAACAGATACCGATTTTGCGGATTTGATCGCCCGGGAATTCGAGGGATGGTACATGACTGCCTTTGGCGAGTCGGCGAACTGGGACATCACCAAACAACCCTACCACCTGTGGGCATGTGAAAACAAACTGTCCGAAGCGGTCATCCAGTCACTGCCCCGGACACCGCCGCACACGGCACGGTGCTTTTTAAACCGTCTGCTCGGGGGTGTTGCAGTATGAATACGCCAGACTGGCTGCTGTACGGCGGCATCGGTGCGGCGGCCCTTTGGCTGCTGCCGCGTTTGATGCCGCGCAAACACGGTGAAAACCACCCTCCGGCCATAACGGATACCTCCGCTCCCCAATTGCGGCCGCCGGCAATTGCCAACGGCCGCTTCCGCATTTTGGATGCCGAATCCCTGATTTACGAACTCGGCCTTGCACCTTCCGTCGCCAACATCAAGTCCCAATTGGGCCTTACCAATGAAAATTGGGACAGGGACGGCCTGCCCCTGCTCCATAACTTCATCACACTGGTGCAGCGCCTGCCCGCCTCGGAATCGCACCACCACGCCGGTGACGGCGGCTTGGCCAAACATACGCTCGATGTCGCGGCCATGGCACTGCTGGCTTCCAATGCCAAGAGCTGGCCGCCCGATGCCAAAACCGAGGACATCGCCCGCCTGAGTACGGTTTGGCGTTACGGCATTTTAGCGGCCGCCCTACTCCACGACATCGGCAAAGTGATCACGTCCTTTGAGATTCCGCTTTATAAGACATCTGATGACGATAACTTTATTTTGTGGCAGCCCGATACCGGCCGTATGTCGGATAGCGGACGGACGTTCTACCGCGTTGTCTTCCCGGATCACAAAACACCGTACAGCGTGCACAAAACATTGGGTTGGACGTTTTTTCAGAATATCGTGCCGCAGCATGCACGAGGTTGGATGGCCGCCAGCGATCCCAACCTGGTTAACGCCTTACGCAACTACCTGGGCGGCAGCGACGAAAAATCGGCATTGGCCGAAATCATCCGGACCGCCGACATGCAGTCGGTGGCCAGAGACCTGAAATTCGGTTCGCGCCAGCGTTTGGCAACGGCCAAGCGGCGGCCGTTGAACGAAATCGTCATGGATACGCTGATCGAAATGCTGGCAGAGCGCGGTGCCTACTTCAGTATCGCCACCACCGCCGGCGGCGATCTTTTCTATCATGGCGGCATGGTTTACATGATGGCCAAAAACGTTCCCGACCGTGTGCGCGATTTTTTGGCCGCCAACGAGCCGCAACTGGCCAAATCGATACCGTCCGACAACCAACGCATCTTTGACACCCTGCTGGAGTACGGCTTGGTCGAAGCCAATACCTTTGATCCGGGCAAAGCGGTCAGCAATATCGCCGTCACCTTTGCAAAAAGTGACGGCGAACTGAAAACATACCCGTTTACCGTACTCAAATTTCGTCCCGAAACCCTGTTTCCCAATGGGCCGTTACCGGCGGAATTTGCCGGGGTACTCAAAGAACTGGATGCACCGATTAAGCGCCAAGCGGTTTCAGACGGCCATACCGACCGGAAGGATGATGCAGTCTCTGCGGATGACGTGCCGTCTGAAACCCGGAATACGGTTCATGAAGCACAAACGGCGGGACACATTCCCGAAGACTGCGTCATTCCGCCGCCGCCAAAAGCACGCCGCCTTCCCGATACTGAGCCAAAATCCATTGAGCCAAAATCCATTGAGCCAAAATCCATTGAGCCAAAATCCATTGAGCCAAAATCCATTGAGCCAAAATCCAT
>NZ_JBHCJY010000131.1:0-16474 GCF_041804105.1 Neisseria sp. | reverse complement strand
CTAAATTCGGCTTAAAGGGAATTTAGAGGATTTTAGGGTGTTTGGGAAGTATTGGAATACTTGGTAACTATGGTTACTTTTTATGAGGTTTAACAAGGGTTTTGCAAAAGTCTCAGCCTTTCCGTCGGCATCCGTTTGCGAAAACAGGCTGCACCGTTTGACGGTTTATGTTAAAGTTTCGTTGAAATAACTTCGCGGATTATTCCGCTGCAAGGGCTGCGTCGAAATGCAGCCTTTATTGTTGTTACGACGGGGCAACCCGCTGTTTGGAGAAACGAAGATGCAGCCTTGGCAACTGCCCGAACACATCGCCGATATTCTGCCCACCACCGCACGGCAGCTTGAGAGTGCGCGCGAACGCCTGTTGGCGCTGTTCCGCGTGCACGGTTACGAGTTGGTGCATCCGCCTCTGATGGAATACAGCAATTCCCTGCTGACCCACATCGATGCGGGCTTGTCGCTGAAAACCATCCGTGTGGTCGATCAGTTGAGCGGTCGGCAGCTCGGTATCCGTGCTGATATTACGCCGCAGGTGGCACGTATCGATGCGCATCTGCTGTCGGCCAACAACGGTATCAACCGCTTGTGTTATGCCGGTTCGGTGCTGCACGCGCGTCCCGACGGTTTTTTGAGTACGCGCGAACCTGTGCAGGTGGGTGCGGAGCTGTACGGTTTCGCCGGTGTACAGGCCGACATCGAGCTGGTCGATTTGATGCTGAAAAGTATGCGGGCAGGCAATATGGGCGGTATTCTGCTGTCGCTCGGCCATATCGGGGTGTTCCGCGCGCTGGCCGCCGCTGCGGGCTTGTCCGATGCGCAGGCGGCGCAGCTTTTGTCGCTGATGCAGGACAAAGATGCGGGGGCGGTCAAGGCGTTGGTACAGTCGTGGCGGCTCGACGGTATGTGGGCCAAGGCGTTTGCGCTGCTGCCCGCGCTGTACGGCGGCAGGGAAGTGGTTGCGGATGCGCGGCGGTTGTTGCCCGATTTGTCTGCCGTCGGCACGGCGTTGGACGGATTGCAGGCCGTCTGCGACGCTTTCCCCGAGCAGGAGATACACATCGACCTGTCGGAATTGCGCGTGGACAACTACCACACCGGTCTGCTGTACGCCGCCTATGTTTCAGACGGCCATGAAGCGGTGGCGCGAGGCGGCCGTTACGACGGTTTGGGCGGCTATTTCGGCCGCGAACGTCCGGCCACGGGCTTCAGTTTCGATTTGCGTTCGTTTATCGGCAAACTGCCCGACAGCGGCCGCGAACCGCCGGTGGCCGTGGATTGGCGGGACATGCCGGCGGCCAAAGAAGCGGTCGAACGCCTTCGGAGCGAAGGCCGGGCGGTGGCGGTGGACTACGGTGTCGGCGGCAACGAAGGCACGGTGGCAGGCCGTCTGAAAAATGTCGGCGGCGAATGGAAAGTGGTGGCGGAATAGGGGGCTTGTGCACCGTACCGCAGGCTGGAGCGGCATCTCTGGCGGGAATCCGCCGTGTATCGCAAGTATGGCAAACGGCGGACGGTTCCGCCCTCCGGTCAACGGAACACCGGCAATTGAATCACATTTAATCGGCACGCCGCTTTCAGACGGCCTTATCGGGCGGCTGCCGCAGTTTCGGAAATTTCAAAAAAGGTATCTGGTTATGGCTAAAAACGTAGTGGTCATCGGCGCACAGTGGGGCGACGAAGGTAAGGGCAAAATCGTGGATTGGCTGGCGGAGGAAACCAGCGGCGTGGTGCGTTTCCAAGGCGGCCACAATGCGGGGCATACGCTGGTTGTCGGGGGTAAAAAAACCGTTTTGCGCCTGATACCGAGCGGCATCCTGCACGAGAAACTCGAATGCTTTATCGGTTCGGGCGTGGTACTTTGTCCGCAAGCCCTGTTCGGCGAAATCGACGAACTCAATGCGGCGGGCGTGGCCGATGTGGAAGGCCGTCTGAAAATCGCGCCTACGGCCACGCTTATCCTGCCGTACCATATCGCGCTTGACCAAGCCCGCGAAGCCTCGCGCGGCGCAGGCAAAATCGGCACCACGGGCCGCGGCATCGGCCCCGCCTATGAGGACAAAGTCGCCCGCCGCGCCATCCGCGTGGTGGATTTGCTCGATACAGGCCGTCTGAAAGAAAAGCTCGAAAGCGTTTTGGCCTATTACAACGTACAGCTGCAAAACCTGCACAACGCCGCGCCCGTGGCTTTGGAAGACGTGATGGCCGTGGTGGAGAAATTCGCACCGCGCATCCGTCCCATGGTGGCCGACGTGCCGCGCATCCTGTTCGACAAATACCGAAAAGGCGAACGGCTTCTGTTTGAAGGTGCGCAGGGGACGCTGCTCGACATCGACTACGGCACTTATCCGTTCGTTACCTCGTCCAACTGTTTGGCGGGTGCAGCGTCGGCAGGGGCGGGCGTTCCGCCGCAGATGCTGCATTATGTGCTGGGCATCGTCAAAGCCTATACCACCCGCGTCGGCTCGGGGCCTTTCCCTACCGAGCTGTTCGACGACGTCGGCGCAGGGCTGGCCGAGCGCGGCAACGAATTCGGTTCGGTAACCGGACGCGCGCGCCGCTGCGGATGGTTTGATGCCGCCGCGCTCAAACGTTCCATCCAAATCAACGGTATTTCGGGTATGTGCATCACCAAACTCGACGTGATGGACGGTATCGAAGAAATCAAAATCTGTACCGGCTACACCCTGCCTGATGGCAGCACCACCGACATCCTGCCTTTCGGTTCGGATGCCGTGGCCGGCTGCACGCCTGTTTACGAAACCATGCCGGGCTGGACGGAATCCACTTTCGGCGTGAAAGAGTACGACAAACTGCCTGCCAACGCACGGGCTTATCTGAAGCGCATCGAAGAAATCTGCGGTGCGCCCGTCGCCATTGTTTCCACCGGCCCCGACCGCGAAGAAACCATCGTATTGCACCATCCGTTTGCGTAAGGCGGTAAACGCACAGGCCGTCTGAAAACCGTTTTCAGACGGCCTTTTGCTGAACAGACTGTGTTTGCATGACGTGTCAGCAAACCCGCGTGCCGTTATTCTCGTACAGGCAGGTATTGGCTTTCGCGGTTTCCGGCTAACCGATATTTCTTGCCGGTTACCGAGGATTTCTATCGGCACGAAAATAACGGGCTTTACCGCACATTTGGCAAGTTTTATCCGCTGTAACACGGCAGTTTTCGAAATCTCCCGCTTCGGTAAAATTTCTTGTCCGCACGGCTTCAGGCCGTCTGAGAAAATCCCACGGAAAAATTATGATGAAACCCAGCTTCATTACCCTTGACGGCATCGACGGCGCAGGAAAATCCACCAACCTGGCGGTTATCCGCAGCTGGTTCGAGCGGCGAGGCCTGCCGGTGCTGTTTACCCGCGAACCGGGCGGTACGCCGGTGGGCGAAGCGTTGCGCGAAATCCTGCTCAATCCTGCCACCAAAGCGGGTTTGCGTACGGAAACACTGATGATGTTCGCCGCGCGGCAGCAGCATATCGAAGACGTGATCCGCCCTGCGTTGGCCGACGGCGTTCATGTGGTGTCTGACCGTTTTACCGATGCCACGTTTGCCTATCAGGGCGGCGGGCGGGGCGTGCCGCTGGCGGATATCGAAGTGTTGGAGCAATGGGTGCAGGGCGGTTTCCGCCCCGATTTGACGATTCTGCTGGATGTGCCGCTGGAAGTTTCGATGCAGCGTATCGGGCAGACGCGCGAAAAAGACCGTTTCGAGCAGGAACAGGCCGGTTTTTTCACGCGGGTGCGGGAAGTCTATCTGCAACGCGCCGCCGCCGCGCCGCAGCGTTACGCGGTGGTGGACGGCAACCGCCCTTTGAAAGCGGTGCGGGACGGTATCGAAAAGGTGTTGGACGGATATTTCGGTTTTGTTCAAGACTAGGACGCAGCCTGATTGGGCGGACGGATATTGCTAAAACAAAACTTGAGCAGCAAAGTCGAATCGGAATCCAGGCCGTCTGAAAACTGTTCAGACGGCCATAAAACGGCGAGATGTTTGCCGTTTTGACATTTTCGGTGTTGATTCAAGTCAAAGATACGGCCGTATTTGTGCGCATCAACATAAACCGCTTGACGGAACAGGGCAAACTACATAGGATAGGCATCAGTTTCATAACATGATTTTAATAAACTTAAAAGTAATCTCCCTGCTTCGGGGATTATTTTTATCCTGTTGATGACATCGGTGTCATCGGCAGGGCGGCAGTCTTTTTCCATACACAAATACACGTTTTACCGATTTTGAAGTACCGCTTTTCATACAAACTGCGCTTTTCGGAGCGTTTGACAAAACGTACCTTGATTTTTCGGAGATTTTTTAATGAAAGTTCAAAAAAAACTGGTTGCCGTATGCGCGGCGCTGACTGCTTTGCCTGCCTTGGCCGTGGATACCGTTACCCCGCAGCCCGTACTGACGGACAGTGAAACCGTCAACACAGGCGCTTCGCGAGACGACGGCAAAATCCGCCTGTTTAACGATTTGGTAACCGTTGACGGCGAGTTGCGCGTCCGCGGCGATAAAATCATCGATCCTGAACCCGACCGTACCGACGCGCATTTCAATGCCAACGTTTGGCTGCGCGTGAAGCCGCTGAAAGAGAAAGACTGGGAAATCGTGACCCAGCTCGAGCCGCAGATTAACCTGAAAACCGGAAAATTCAACGGCGACCAAGACGTGCCGATGAACAAACTTTATCTGGAAGGTACGGTTTACGACAAAGTCAAAGCCCGTGTGGGTAAATACGGTGCATTTTCTTCGTACGGCCGCGTTTTCGATAACGAAGTAACTGGCGGCGAGCTGTTCTTTGATTACAGAATGCCCGTTAAAGTGGCCGCAGGCCGTCTGACCAAGCATTTGAACGACAATCCTTTCGGCATCGAAGTGCGCCGTGAAAAATTCGCCTATGCGCAGGCTTCCGTACCTGTGTCGGAAAATGCGAATGTGGGCGCGACCGTCGCCTACGTTGACGACATCAAACGCCGCAACGGCGGTGCCAAAGGCGGTGTTTTCGGCGAATTGGGCGCGGATGCGAAATTCGGCGATTTCCGCACCATGCTGGCGGTGAGCAAGTCCAATATCAAGGAACATACCGATTCCGGCAAAAAAATCGCCAACGAGGGCGTGTTGACCCAAGTGCGCTACAAACAGGCCGACTGGTCGGTGCGCAACAGTTGGGATGTTTATGCCAACTACCGTCGTGTCGGTTTCCTGTCGGGCGTGTCTTCGGTTGAAGATTACAGCAAAAACGTTCAAGGTTTCCAACTCGGTGCCAACTGGATTCCCTACAAAAACTTCAAAGTCGGCGCATTTTATCTGACCGGTAAGGAAGTTACGCCGACCGCAGGCAACGACAAACGCGATGTGAATGTTGTACGCGGCCAGGTTGAATATAAGTTTTAAGTGAAAAACGGAAACGGATGAAAAAAGACGGAAGTGATACGCTTCCGTCTTTCCGTTTTCAGACGGCCTGAACGGGAATCAGGCCGTCTGAAAAATTTGGATGCAGCGGTCAATTTTTTGTTGACAAACACAGGCAGTCTATTCTAAATTGCCAAGCATGAATACCAAAACCGTCCGCCCTTTTGCTTATTTTTATTGGTACCACACAAACGTGCGGTACTTTTTCGCGTCTGCATAAAGTGCAGAGAGCATCAAGCAAAAGCGAAAACGAGCCGCCAGACAATCAGGCGGCGTTTTTTATTTTCCGTTTCGGATTCGCCGCCTGTGATGAACGACAGACAGGAGCCGAACCGATGAAACCCGCCGTACAGCAATCTCAAATTTCTCTTTCCGAAAGTCAACAAACCGTACTCAACCGCTGCATGTTGGTTTGCGACGGTAATGCCCACCGTGCCGATTTGTGTGCGGCAGGTTTGCCTGCAACCGACGGTATCGCCGTCAGCGAAGCACTGCTGCCGCAAATCCGGACAACGGCAGTCATGATTGCCGCCATGCACCACTGTTTCGATGGCCGTAGCCCCGATGTTTTTACTGAGGAAGCCGATTGGTTCGCCGCCAGAATTTTGGTATTGGGTGTCCGCCGCTTCCATCTCGATGTTACGCTCAAACCGATGCTCGATGCGGCAAACCGGCGTGCAGAAGCATTTGCCTTGCGGCACGGCCTGCCGTTTACGCCGGCTGAAATCCGTATGAGCCTGCATGCGCGTCGTCCGGCTAATCTGTTGATTGTTGAAACTGCTCTGGCATTGCCCGAATGCGGAAATATGGTGGCGGACAGTCTAGCTTTGGCACGGTCAATCGGAAATATGGCGGAAACGGTGTTGCGGTAAATAAAAGGCCGTATTTTGCAAAACGGTTGAGGCGATGCGGTGTAGTAAGCCTGTTGAGCCGTTATTTTTGAATCCGTGCATGGTTTTTACCGTTGTTTTTTGGATGGTAAGTATTTTTGTCCGTGAGTACAGATTATCTGTTTGTGTGCGAATGACGGTTGATATGCCTCACTTCGAAAGTTCCACGCTATACGTCCATCATTTTGCAACAAAGTCACAAATAAAAGGCCGTCTGAAAATTTTTTCAGACGGCCTTTCCTGTTGGAAGATTTGAAACCGATATTTAGAAGAAGACGGCTTTATTTGCCTTTTTCTTCTTTTCCGCTTTTTTCATCTTCCTTTATCTTTTTCCATTTCGGATTTTTTGCAGCCAAACCCAACGATTTTTGGTATTGGTCGGGCGATTTTACCAGTTCCAAAGCCTTGCGAAGCTGGTCGTCTTTAGCAGGGTTAGGAACGCGGCGGCTGGAACGTTCTTCGTCGGTCAGTTTTTTGTTTTTGCTTTCGGATTTCGACGTATCGGGTTTGTAGTCATCCGCGCTGATGGAGCTGTTGACTTCTTCGCCGCCGGTCGGGTTGCCGATATGACCGACTAAATCAGCTTCGCGGCTTTCGTCCAAACGGTCTTTGTCTTTGACTTCCACATCGGGAACAATGCCCTGCGCCTGAATCGATCGGTCTGACGGAGTGTAGTAGAGCGAGGTGGTCAATTTGACCGCGCTGCCGTTGGAAAGGGGCAGAACGGTTTGCACCGAACCTTTGCCGAAACTTTGTGTGCCGACGACGACGGCGCGTTTGTGATCCTGCAGGGCACCGGCCACGATTTCGGAAGCAGAGGCGGAGCCTGCGTTAATCAAAACGGCCAAAGGAACGGTTTTTATCTCTGCGGGCAGCCCGTCCAGCGGATCGCGTCCGGCGGATAATTTGTAGTCGCCCGGTGTGGCTTTGAGCACCATGCCGACTTTTCCGTCGCGGCCTTTGGTGCTGACCACGGGTACGCCCTCCGGCAGGAAAGCAGCGGAAACGCCGACTGCACCGTTAAGCAGGCCGCCGGGGTCGTCGCGCAAATCGACAATCAGGCCTTTGAGCGGGGCTTTGTTTTGTTTGGTTAACGCTTGTGCGGCTTCGTTGAGTGCGGCCACGGTGCGCTCTTGGAATTGGCTGATGCGGATGTAGCCGTAGCCGGGTTGGAGCAGGTGGTGGCGCACGCTTTTGACTTTGATGACCGCGCGGGTCAGTTTCACAACGATGGGTTTGTCGACGTTTTTGCGCGACAGGGTCAGGGTGATGTCGGTGCCCGGTTTGCCGCGCATTTTCTTCACGGCTTGGGATACGGTCATGCCGCGGGTGGATTCATTGTTGATTTTGGCGATGAAGTCGCCGCTTTTCACGCCGGCGCGTTCGGCCGGGGTGTCTTCAATCGGGGCGATGACTTTGACGAAGCCGTCTTCCGAGCCGATTTCCATGCCCAAACCGCCGAATTCGCCGGATGTGTTTTCTTTCAGGTCTGCGTAACCTTTTTTGTCCATGTATTCGGAGTGCGGGTCGAGATCGGCCACCATGCCTTTCATCGCGCCTTCAAACAGCTCGGCATCACTTTTGTCTTGATAGTAGTTGGCTTTGATTTGGCCGTAAACTTCGGCCATGGTGCGGATGGACTGCACGGGCAGGGCATCGTCTTTTTTGTCGGCGGCGATGGTCTGCACGCTCAGGCTCAGGGCTACGCCGGTTAAGGCGCCGAGCGTATAGACCGCTACTTTCTGCAAAGTGGGTTTGGACATTGTTCGTACTTTCTCTTTTATCTTTACGGACAGGCTTTCAGACGGCCTGACTTCAAACATTTGAACTTTATGCGATTTAGGGGTGTGGGGCAAGTTTGCAAGGGTAAAAAAATGATAATGGCCGCGGGTTTCGGGCGTTTTGGGGACATTTTTGCCGTTGTGCCGGATAGGGGGGTGTGTCTTTGCCGCAAAAATCGGAAGGCCGTCTGAAAAAACGGGGGGAGACTTTCGGTTTCACTTGGCCTGCCGTCCGGTAATACTTAAGGTTTAGTTATGGTAGTTCTTTATGATTACCTGTTTGGGGCAGGGATATTTTTCCTGTGTTTTATAAATGTAAAGTTATGAAAGAAAGAAGAGATGGATATATCGGTATTATTTGCTTGTCCGTTGTTTTAAATGAAATTGGTATTTTTATCAGGTTGATGTTTTTTAACATTCATCCAAAATATGATTTTTGTCAAAGTTTGCGGTAAAACAAAATTGCATACTCCGCATCTAAGCAACAACGTCTGTAAAACAGCGTTTTTCTTTAATGTGTGATTGCCTTTCGGATCGAATCCGATTCTTCATTTCCCTTTTTGGAGACAAATACATGAAAACCTATTTGGCTTTGATTTCCGCTGCCGTTATCGGTTTGAGCGCCTGTTCGCAAGAATCCAAAACTGCCGCACCTGCATCGTCCGCGCCTGCCGCTGCATCTGCCGAAGCCGCGTCTTCTGCTCCGTCGTCTGCGCCTGCCGCTTCCGAGCCTGCAGCTCCTGCTGCTTCTGCACCCGCTTCTTCCGCAGCAGCTCCTGCCGCTGCGGGCAACTGCGAAGTAACCGTCGATTCTAACGATCAGATGCAGTTCAATACCAAAGATTTGAAACTGAGCAAGGCGTGTAAGGAAGTTACCGTCAAGCTGACCCACAGCGGCACCATGCCTAAAGCGGGTATGGGCCACAACATCGTGATCTCCAAAACCGAAGATGTAGATGCGGTGCTGAAAGACGGTGCAACCGCCGGTATGGATGCGGATTATGTTAAAGCCGGCGACAGCCGCGTGGTTGCCTACACCAAACTGATCGGCGGCGGCGAATCTGCCGAGCTGAAAGTCGATCCCGCCAAACTGGCCGACGGCAAATACGAATTCTTCTGTTCGTTCCCCGGCCACATCGCGATGATGCGCGGTAGCGTAACTTTGGTCGACTAAACCGGCCGTGTACGACAGCCTGCTTGCGAGCGGGCTGTTTTGTTTTGTGCGGTACGGGTAGAATGGGATGACAGGCCGTCTGAAAGGAACGTGATGAAACTGACCGAAATCGTTTACTACCCTGTCAAATCCATGCGCGGCATTGCGGCGGCGGAAGCGGAAATATCGCAGGCAGGGCTGCCGTACGACCGCGAATGGCTGCTGGCGGATACCTCGGGAAAATTCGTTACCGCACGCAAACTGCCCGAACTGCTGTTGTGGTCGGCGAAGCCGTTTTCAGACGGCCTAACGCTGACCGCGCCCGACGGCAGCAGCCGGGAAATCCGTACGGTATCGCTGAATCAGGAAGCGGACGTGCAGGTTTGGAAAGATGTTTTCTCCGCACATTTCGGCGACGAAGAAACCGATGCGTGGCTGAGTGCCAAACTCGGTATGCCCGTGCGCCTGCATTATCTGGGCAGCCCGAGCAGCCGTATTTTGCCGCATACGCAAACGCCGCTGTCTTTTGCCGACGGCGCGCCTTATCTGCTGACATCGCAGGCATCGTTGGACGCGTTCAACGGCATGCTGGACATGCCGGTGGAAATGCGCCGTTTCCGACCGAATCTGGTCATAGACGGCAGCAGCGCATGGGTGGAAGAAGGCTGGAAGCGCATCCGCATCGGTACGGTCGAATTTGAAATCTTCAAACCCTGCGTACGCTGCGTGATGACCACCGTCGATTTGGCCACCGCCCGCAAAGCGCCCGACCAAGAACCGCTGTCCACACTCGCCATTGCCCGTAACGCAATATTCGGCGTCAACATGACCGCATTGGGCAACGGTTCGGTATCCGTCGGCGACGAAGTGCAGGTGTTGGCATAACGCGGCGGTTTCAGCCTGCGGCATGGCGGTTTCAGGCCGTCTGAACAAAACAACCGGAAAACAATCATGGACTTATTCAACACCAAAAGCGTTACCTTTGACGATCCGATAGAAATGCTCTATGCCTGCCACGGCAAAGTGCGGCGGTTTTGCAGCCAAGTCGAAATCCTGCCCGCCCATATCGAAGAAAACGGCTGTACCCCCGCCGTTTTGCAGGCCGTGGAACAAATCGGCCGTTACTTCGACATTGCCGCGCCGCTGCACCACGAAGACGAAGAACAGGATTTTTTCCCGCTGCTGCTGCAATACGCCCCCGAAGCCCAAGACGGCGTGGATGAACTTTTACGCCAGCACACCGTTTTGCACGGCAATTGGGACAAAGTCCGGCAGGAATTTCAAAAACTTGCCGCCGACCACACCCATCCGCTCGACCGCGCCGCATTGATGCGTTTCGCCGAAGGTTACGGCGCACACCTGATGCTGGAAGAATCGCTGTTTGAAACAGGCAAACAGCGCATCCCCGCCGAAAAATTGGCCGAAATAGGTAAAAACATGGCCGCACGGCGCAAAGGGTAGGGTGGTGGCGCGCAGTATTGCCGCATCACTTAAGCAGCCTTATGTAAAATGTAAAGGCCGTCTGAAAACCGTTTTTCAGACGGCCTGATTTTCAGACGGCCTATTGCCAAAGAATCTCCAAAATATTCCTCCCAAAGCCGAAAGACCGGCAAACATTTCCCGTGTCGGTTGAAACAATCCGCCATTCCCGCGCAGGCGGGAATCGGGCGTGATTGACTTCCGGTAACTGCTGAAAAACGCGGCTTCCGCATTAAAATTCCATTCCCATTTTATCCGTCCGGATTCCCGCCTGTACGGGAATGACGGGCGGAGTTTTAGGGAAATCGTGGGAGTTAAGGTCAATCGAAGAAAGAACCAAAGGCCGTCTGAAGAAGCCAAAACTGCAGCACCTGCATCGTCCGCGCTTGCCGCTGCATCTGCCGAAGCTGCGCCTTCTGTTCCGTCGTCTGCGTCTGCCGCAAAATAGTTTTCAGACGGCTTATTTTCAGACGGCCTGCTACCAAAGAATATCCAAAATATTCCTTCCCAAAGCCGAAAGACCGGCAAATATTTTCTGTGCCGGTTGAAATAATCCGTCATTCCCGCGCAGGCGGGAATCCAGGTGCTTGGGTTTCGGCATCTTTTCCATAAACAAACAACCGTTTCTTGTCATTTTGACTTTCGGTATTTGTTCATCAAGCAGGCAACCGTTTTCTACTATTTCGGTCTGGATTCCCGTCTGTGCGGGAATGACGGTGCGGGAGGTTTGGGACTGGGAAAGAAAAAATCGGGAAATGAATGTAACCACAGGCCGTCTGAAAACTGTTTTTCAGACGGCCTGTGGTTGGATTTTCGGGTGGCGTGTTTTCGGATTTTCAGACGGCCTGTTTTGCCGAAACCGTCTTTTTTAAAACCGCCGTGTCAAACCGCATCTTCAAAAACAGCAGGCATCAACCGCTCAGGCAACCTGCTGTCCCGTTTGGTCTGCAATTTCCGTTGTACCGCCATCGTTTGGGCTGCCGAACCAAGCCAGCCGTCCACCCAGTGCGGCAACTTCGCCGATGACCATCAATGCGGGGCGGGGGGCGTCGGCAGCCAGTTCGGGCAGGTCTTTCAGACGGCCTGTGCGCACGGTCTGGTTCGGCAGCGTGCCGTTGGAAATCACGGCGACGGGCGTATCGGGACTGCGGCCGTGTCTGACAAGCTGGGCGGCGATTTCGTCGGCCTTGAGTGTGCCCATATACACCACCAGCGTCTGCTGCGACAGGGCGAGCGTCGGCCAGTCGGGTTCGCTTCCCCTGTGGCGGGTGTGGCCGGTAACGAACAGCGCGCTCTGCGCCATATCGCGGTGGGTCAGCGGGATGCCCGCATACGCGGCGGCACCGAGCGCGGCGGTTACCCCCGGCACGATGCGGTAGGGGATACCCGCACTGCGCAAGGTTTCGGCTTCTTCGCCGCCGCGCCCGAACACGAACGGATCGCCGCCTTTGAGCCGTACCACGCGCCGTCCCTGCCGCGCATATTCCACCAGCAGGCGGTTGGTTTCTTCCTGTTGGACATGGTGCGAACCGGCGCGTTTGCCGACATTGATTTTCTCCGCGTCTTTACGCACCATCGCCATGATTTCGTCGGAAACCAGCGCATCGTACAGCACCACGTCGGCCGCCTGAACCGCCTGCAAAGCATGCAGGGTCAGCAGCCCGGCATCGCCCGGCCCGGCACCCACCAGTACGGCTTCGCCTTTGGACGGCGCGTAATCGTGCAGTTGCGCCGACAACTCGTCTTCCGCTTCTTTCAGACGGCCTTGCGCGGCCAGCGCGGAAAAATGGCTGTCGAACAGCTGTTCCCAAAAACGCCGCCGCTGCTCCGTCCCCTTAATGCCCGCTTTCACCCGTCCGCGCCATTTGCCGGCAATGGCGGCCATCGCACCCGTGTGCAGCGGCACCAGATGTTCGATGGTCTGCCGCCAATGCCGCGCCAGCACAGGCGACGTGCCGCCGCTGGAAACGGCGATTTTTATCGGACTACGGTCAATGACCGCAGGAACGATAAACGACGACAATTCCGCATTATCAACGGTGTTGCACAGCTTTCCGCACGCTTCCGCCGCTTTGAATACGGCGCGGTTGGCTGCTTCGTCGTCGGTGGCGGCCACGGCGAGAAACACACCGTCGAGCATTTCGGGTGCAAACGTTTCCCCCAGCCACTCGATCAGGCCGTCTGAAAGCCATTTTCGGAACACGGGCGAGAGCGTCTGCGCCGCCACACGCACCACAGCCCCGGCCTGCAACAACGCCTCAGCCTTGCGTTCGGCAACATGCCCCGCTCCTGCAAGCAGCACGGGACGGCCGGATAACGCGGCGAAAATAGGGTAATGGCTCATGGTGTTCCTTTGTTGTATTTATTGCTGTGGAACAGCATGTTAAGGCCGTCTGAAAAGATGGGGAAAGAATGGATTCGGATTTGGATAGGCGTTTTGGTTATAAGGCCGTCTGAAACGGTTTTTCAGACGGCCTGAAGGTTATTTGTATAGATTGATATTAGCCAGACCCCGTAGTCCGCTGTATTTTATTACGATGCCGTCTGAAAACAGGTTTCAGACGGCATCACTTCCTTCTAGCGGCATTGTATACGGTTTTACGCAAGCTGGTTAGTTGTACATCCCCTCGGGAACGGAACAGCCTTCGGGCATTACAATTTTACAGCCAGTTGCACCTGTTGCCCGACAACGGCTTAACGCCACAGGCTCAGCCTTACCTGGAATTTCCGCTGCTCTAGAAAGAACTGATTTTTTTCCTAATTTTCCTGAAGCCGCAGCAATACAGCCATTTCTAACCCAAGTAATGACTTTGCAATTCTTGCTGTTACATTGCCTAATAGCTGTTTTTTTTGCTTGAGCTAAAGAATCAGAGTTAAGCGCCCCCCCACAGAACCTGTTTTTTTATCATGAGCCAAAGCCCCGTATTTGGAAGGCCTATCTACGATGATGGTTTCGATGATTTTTGTAGGGGGTGAGCTGCTACGTTGATTACTGTTTCCATAATATCCGGGGCTGTTGACAATAGGTCCCATGCAGTTTGGATCTCCGGATGGACCGGAACCGGGTACTCCGGGTTGGCAGGCTTGTGATACAGCTGCCGAAATAGTCAGCAATATACTTAAAACCAACTTTTTCATGATTTATTCTCCTTATTTTCGGGTTTCGGTGTTGTGGATTGTGGAGGCCTTGCCTCTAATCCCCTGTGTTGTGCAAAACCTTAAAGATGCCGTCTGAAAATACTTTCAGACGGCATCACTTCTTTCGAGCGGCATTATGTACGGTTTTACGAGTTAGTTACTTGTACATTCCGTCGGGAATAGAGCAGGCTTCAGGTACATGAATCTCGCATCCACGTCCTCCTGCTGATTTACAACGATTTATTGCTGTTCTTTCGGCTTGTCCTGGTACTTCAGCTGCCTTATAAAGCCGAAGTTTATTACCAATTTTTCCTTTAGCCGCCGCAATACATCCGTTTCTTACCCATGTAATGACTTTACAATGTTTGTTTCTTCCCCCTTCACTACATTGACGTAGTGCGGCACTTTTAGCCTCTTTTAAGGAATTTGCATTAATTGAACCACCTGTCACACCATTTTTGTCATCGAGAGCCAAAGCCCCATATTTGGAAGCCCTATGTACGATGGTAGTTTTGATGATTTTTTTCGTGGGCGTTGTGGTACTTCCCGATTGCGGCGGAGCTATATTGTACTGTACCAACTGTCCGTTATTGCCTTGGAACCGACAGATTCCGCTTGCGGGATCAAATTGGCCGGGACAGCCGTTACCATAGGCATTCAGGCTGAGGCAGCCCAGTAAAATAAACAGAAACTTCTTCATTATTTGGCCTCCTTGTTTTCGGGTTTCGGTTGTGGGGTTCTTGCCTCTAATCCCCTGTGTTGTATCAGAAAACCTTAAAGATGCCGTCTGAAAATACATTTCAGACGGCATCACTTCTTTCTAGCGGCATTGTATATAGTTTTACGCAAGCTGGTTAGTTGTACATCCCCTCGGGAACGGAACAGCCTTCGGGCATTAAAATCTTACATCCTGAAGCTCCAGAGGCAGTACATCGATTCATAGCAACTTGTTCCGCCCGCCCTGGTTTTTCCGCAGCTTTAAATAATTTCCAGACTTTTCCGGATTTGCCTGTTGCCGCAGCTACGCAGCCATTACGCACCCAAGTAATTATTTTGCAAGAACCATTGCGTTTATTACTCTCACATCTTCGTATTGCTTCTCTTTTGGCTTCTGTTTTTGAATTTGCATTAATAGCACCAGCCACATCGCCTGTTTTATCGCTTAATGCCAAAGCCCCGTATTTGGAAGGCTTATGTACGATGATGGTTTCGATGATTCTTGTAGGGGGGGAGCTGCTACGTTGATTACTGTTTCCATAATATCCGGGACTGTTGACAATAGGTCCCATGCAGTTTGGATCTCCGGATGGACCGGAACCGGGTACTCCGGGTTGGCAGGCTTGTGATACAGCTGCCGAAATAGTCAGCAATATACTTAAAACCAGCTTTTTCATTATTTGGTCTCCTTGTTTTCGGGTTTTGGTGTTGTGGATTGTGGGGTTCTGGTCTCTAATCCCCTGTGTTGTGCCAAAACCTTAAGATGCCGTCTGAAAAACACTTTTCAGACGGCATCACTTCCTTCTAGCGGCATTATGTACGGTTTTACGTAAGCTGGTTACTTGTACATTCCGTCGGGAACCGAACAGGCTTCTGAAATAATCACTTGGCAATCAGAAGCACGTGATGCTTTACATCTATTCATTGCAATGCGTTCTGCACGACCTGGTTTGCCCGTTGCTTTAAACAATACGGAACGGGATGCTTTTTGTCCTGCAACGGCGGCAATACAACCATTTCTTACCCAGCCACTTGCTTTGCAAGGAGCATACCGGCCACCACTTTCACATTTTCTGATGGCTTCCCTTTCAGCAGCAGCAATAGAATTCATGCTTGTTGAGACTGCACTTGCTCCTATTTTAGAGTTAACCGCAATTGCCCCGTATTTGGAAGCCCTATGTACGATGGTTGTTTCGATGATTCTTTTAGGGGGAATGTTGCGTTGGTGATTGTTTCCATAATACCCGGGACTGTTGACAATAGGTCCCATGCAGTTTGGATCTCCGGATGGCCCGGAACCGGGTACTCCGTTGGCAGGCTTGTGATACAGCTGCTGAAATAGTCAGCAATATACTTAAAACCAACTTTTTCATGATTTGGTCTCCTTGTTTTCGGGTTTCGATGTTGTGGATTGTGGGGTTCTAGCCTCTAATCCCCTGTTTTGTGCTAGTTGGGAGTTGGTTCTCATAACATCCGTTGTTTCACTACTATTACTACCCGAAGAGGTATTAAACCAACGATGGGCAGAATTTGTATTTATGCTTTGGTTGGATGCTTGGTTCTGCCCAATCTGCTCATAACGGTTGTGTACTTTCTGCTCCACTTGCTGCTGGTAACTTCTTCCACCGTCGACACCTGGCGGTACGGCACCGCCCGAATTGTTCCAGCGGTCAAGCATGGAATAGGTCATTACCGTTCCCATGGTTTCGCTGAAGAATTTTCCGGCCATGGGCGGTACGGTAATCAGCAAGGCGGTTAACATCAAACCCAAGCCTAGCTGTTGGGTTACGGTCTGCATGATTCCGGTGGAGCCTTTGCCGGTTAGAATAAATGATGCGGCATCGGATATCATCGAAGTGGAAGTGATGTTGCTGACCAAATCCATGCTGATGTCGGCCAT
>NZ_JBHCJY010000130.1:0-6547 GCF_041804105.1 Neisseria sp. | reverse complement strand
GCGAATTTGCTCGGGTCGAAGACGGTCATTGCTGCCTGAAGGGGTTGGGCGGCGAGCATGACGGATGTGAAAATTCCCAGCACCGCCTTGCTGCGTTTGAAGGTTGTCGTCGGTTTCATCGTTGTCCTGCCTAAGGCCGTCTGAAAAGAGAGTGATGGCCGTCTCATTTTTTAAACCATATCAGTTTATATTAAAACCAATATGGTTTTCAAACAAAAAAGTCGTTTTCAGATAATTTTGGGCATGAAGATATTGACTGAAAAAGAAAAGTTCAGTAACCGCCTGAACCTTGCCTTGACCGCAGCATTCAAGAGAACGCTCAAAAACAGTGAGGTTGCAACTAAATTCAACCTCCGACATCCGAACGAGCCTGTTACTCAGCAGGCGGTATATAAATGGCTCAACGGTTTGGCGATACCTGCCTCCGATAAGATTGAAACTTTGGCAAAATGGTTGAATGTAAAACCCGAATGGTTGAGATATGGCGTGAGTGATGAAAACCAATTGTGGGAAAACTGTTCCGAATATGACGAAATTCTGTTAAAACTGATTAAACCTTTGTCGCAAAAAGAAAAAGAAGCATTGATTCAGATGATTACTGCGTTTAAGAACGAATAATGGACGTAGAAAAAGTGAATTGACAGCAAAGGCCGTCTGAAAATTTTTCAGACGGCCTTTTTTTGCCGATGATAACTGCAAAACGGCTTACTTCACAATCTGTGCCAATTCGCCATTGGCATAGCGTTGCGCCATTTTTTCCAGCGAAACCGGTTTGATTTTTCCTGCCTGGCCTTCGCAGCCGAACGCGGTATAGCGGTCGATACAGATCTGCTTCATCGCTTCCACCGTTTTCGCCAGATATTTGCGCGGGTCGAATTCTGCGGGGTTTTCGGCCATGAATTTGCGGATGGCGCCGGTGCTGGCCAGGCGCAGGTCGGTGTCGATGTTGACTTTGCGCACGCCGTGTTTGATGCCTTCGACGATTTCTTCCACGGGCACCCCGTAGGTTTCGCCGATGTTGCCGCCGTGTTCGTTAATCACTTTCAGCCACTCCTGCGGCACGGAGCTGGAGCCGTGCATGACGATGTGGGTGTTGGGCAGGGCTTCGTGGATTTCTTTGATGCGGTCGATGCGCAGCACGTCGCCTGTGGGCGGGCGTGTGAATTTGTATGCACCGTGGCTGGTGCCGACGGCGATGGCCAGGGCGTCCACATCGGTATCGCGCACGAAGCGCACCGCGTCTTCCACGCTGGTGAGCATTTGGTCGTGGCTCAGTTTGCCGGCTGCGCCCACGCCGTCTTCTTCGCCCGCTTCGCCGGTTTCGAGGTTGCCGAGTACGCCGATTTCGCCTTCGACCGATACGCCGCAGGCATGGGAAAATTCGACCACGCGGCGGGTAACTTCGGCGTTGTATTCGTAGGTGGACGGGGTTTTGCCGTCTTCCAGCAGCGAGCCGTCCATCATGACCGAGCTGAAACCGAGCTGGATGGAACGCTGGCACACGTCGGGCGACGCGCCGTGGTCTTGGTGCATCACCACGGGGATGTGCGGGAATTCTTCCACCGCCGCCAAAATCAGATGGCGCAGAAACGGTGCGCCCGCATATTTGCGCGCACCTGCGCTGGCCTGCACAATCACGGGCGCGTTTACTTGGTCGGCGGCTTCCATGATGGCGCGCATCTGTTCGAGGTTGTTGACGTTGAAGGCGGGCAGGCCGTAGCTGTTTTCGGCGGCATGGTCTAAAAGCTGGCGCATGGAAACGAGTGCCATGATGGTTTTCTCCGGTAGGTGGTTGTTTACGGGCATGATTGTACCATCTTTCCGATGGAAATTACACGCCGCTACATTTGCACGCCCATCCTGCCACAACGCCCTTTCCATAGGGTTCTGTACGGTTTGAGAACATCTTAAAGAATGGCATGGCGGATATTCGGCTGTATAAACCGAAGGCCGTCTGAAACGTTTTCAGACGGCCTCTTGTTCATCGCCCGCATCCAAAACCGCGAATACCGCCAGCGACATCGTCATCAAAGCGGCGGTCAGCACGGCGGCCTTATCGTGGTTTTCCGCGCCGGCCGTACCGAGATAGCGGTAAATCAGGGTGGTGAGCGTTTCCCATTCGGGACGCGACAGGAACAGGGTGGCGGCAAATTCGCCGATGCAGGTGGCGGCGGCAAGGGTAAGGGCGCGACGGAAAGCGGGTTTGAGCAGCGGCGCGGTAACGTAACAGGCCGTCTGAAACGGGTTTGCCCCCAAGCTGCGGGCGGCTGCGGCATAGTGGTTCGGCAGGGCATCCCACGCAGCGAGAATGTCTTTGGTTACAAAGGGATAGGCCAACAGCGCATAAGTGGCGACGAGCAGCGGCAATGAGGCCGTCCAGTCGGGATAAAGTAGCAGCACGCCGAAGGCGACGCACACGGCGGACACCATAAACGGCAGAAACGTGATGCCGCGCACCCAAACGGCACGGCGGGCAAGACAGGCATGGCTGATGCCGAGTACGGCGGCGGCCAGAACGGCCATGAAGGAAAAGCGCACGGTGTTCCACAATGCGGCCAGCGTTTCGGAATCGGCCAGCACCTGCCACGATGCGCCCGCAAAGGCCGTCTGAAACCATACGGCGGCCAGCGGCAAGGCGCAGCAGCACAGCAAAACGGCCAAGGTATAAGCCAGCAGCAGCCGTTCGCCCAAAGTTGCGGGCGGGCGCGGCGGACGGGAGCGGACATGCCGTCCGCCCGCCGTCTGCCGGCTCAGGCGCGCATACAGCAATCCGGCAGACGCAGTAACGGCCAGCATCAGCCACACCAACACCGCGGCCTGCGCCAAATCCAGCTCATAAGCAATCAGTTTGTAGATTTCCACTTCCACCGTGGCATAACGGCTGCCGCCGAGCAGCAGCGCGAGTCCGAAACCGGAAAAGCAGTAGAGAAACACCAAACAAAGCCCGCCGGCCAGCCACGGCTTCAACACGGGCAGCTCCACCGACACGAACCGCCGCCATGTGCCCGCACCCAGCATCTGCGCCGTCTGAAGCCGCATTTCGGGCACGCTTGCCAAACCCTGATACGCCGCGCGCACCAGCACGGGCAGGTTGAAAAACACATTGCCGTAAAGCAGCAGGTAAGGCGTGTCCTGCCAACCCGCCCACAGCAGGCCGTGCGCGCCGAACAGCGACAGCACGCCCATCCCCGCCACCAAAGTCGGCATCACGAACGGCAGCATCAGCAGCCGCAACAGCCGCCGCCGTCCGCGGAATTCCAACCGCGCCAGCGTCCACGCCGCAGGCAGACCGAGCAGCAGCACCAGTACGCAGCTAGCCAGCGCCTGTACCAATGTCCACACCATCCGCTGCTGCATATAAGGGTCGCCCAAAACATCGGCCAACGGCACCGCGTCTTCGTAAAACGTCAGCGCAACCAGCGGCGCGACCACCATCACGGCCAGAAAACCGACGGGCAGCAGCGACAGCAGCAGAGTGGAAAGGAAACGGGAAAAGTTCATACGCATGCCAAAAAGAAAAACAGCGGCTATTGTACTGCCAACCCGACTATTTTCCGCTGCATTTCCACTGCGGCCTAATGACAGTAGCAGGCAGAAAAAGCAAAGGCCGTCTGAAAACGTTTTTTCAGACGGCCTTCCGTCCCAGCGCACAAACCGACCTGTATCAAAACCCGTCCGCCGCTTCTCGGGTAGAATACCCCCGTTTCCAACTCTTTTTCAGACGGCCTGCCATGTACTCCCTTATCCGCCCCGCACTGTTCAAAACCGACCCCGAAACCGCCCACAACCTTACTCTGAAAAGCCTGAATACAGCCTATAAATTCGGCCTGCTGCCCACGGTAAACGGCTACACGCGCCCGATGAAGCTGATGGGTTTGGACATTCCCAACCCCATCGGCCTTGCGGCGGGTTTGGACAAAAACGGCGAATGCATCAAACCCTTGGCCGCACTCGGCTTCGGCTTCATCGAAATCGGCACCGTTACCCCCAAACCGCAGGACGGCAACCCGAAACCGCGCCTGTTCCGCCTGCCCGAACACCGTGCCGTCATCAACCGCATGGGCTTCAACAACCACGGCATCGACGCCGTGATTAAAAACATCGAAGCCGCACGTTTCAACGGCGTGCTCGGCATCAACATCGGCAAAAACGCCGTTACGCCGATTGAAAACGCCGCCGCCGACTATTTGATTTGTTTGGAAAAAGCCTACGCCCACGCATCGTATATCGCGGTAAACATCTCGTCGCCCAACACCAAAAACCTGCGCGCGCTGCAAGGCGGCGACGAGCTGACCGCGCTCCTGACCGCGCTGAAAAACAAACAGGCGCAGCTTGCCGCGTCGCACGGCCGCTATGTGCCGCTGGCGGTAAAAATCGCGCCCGATTTGGACGAAGCGCAAATCGCCAACATCGCCCACGTCATCATCCAAACCGAAATGGACGGCATCATCGCCACCAACACCACCATCGACAAATCCGCGCTCGGCAGCCACCCGCTCGCAGGCGAACAGGGCGGTTTGAGCGGCGAACCCGTGCGCGAAAAAAGCAATGCCGTACTCAAACAGCTTGTCGCGGCCATCGGCGGCAAACTGCCCGTCATCGGCGTGGGCGGCATCCTGTCGGGCGAAGACGCAGCGGAAAAAATACGGCTCGGCGCAAGCGCGGTTCAGGTGTACAGCGGCATGGTCTACCGCGGGCCGGAACTGGTCAAAGAATGCCTGAACGCCCTGAAGCAAGCTGAAGGGTAAGCAGCGCATACCTTCCGCCGTTTGCCGTAAAAGCGCAGCTTTTCGAACAAACATCACTGCCCCCACCGTCATTCCCGCGCAGGCGGAACGGCACAGGTTTTGCCCTGCGTAGGTACGGTTAGCCGCCAAAGCGGCGTAACCGTACGGCACGCCAGCATCATGCCGCAACAATTGGCGGTACTTCTGAACATCTGCGCTTTACGGATGAACTGATTTTCAGACGGCCTTTTTCCGTCTCCGCAGCCTCGTAGGTACGGTTAGCCGCCGAAGCGGCGTAACCGTACGGCACGCCAGCATGATGCCGCAACGGTTGGCGGTACTTCTGAACATATGCGCTTTACGGATAAACTGATTTTCAGACGGCCTTTTCCGAATCTGCAACCGTTCGTACGGTTACGCCGCTTTTGGCGGCTAACCGTACCTACATGCTGAATATTCAGGTTTGGATTCCTTCCTGCGGAAATGACGGTCGTTACCGCACCGCATTCATCAATCAACATTTCTCGCAACCACCACCTTTGATTTCCAAAGTCCCGCCGATACAAGGCCGTCTGAAAAACGTTTTCAGACGGCCTTATCTTTTCCTGCGGCCTTCCGTACGGTTACGCCGCTTTAGGAGGCCAACCGTACCTGCTTATTGACAATTTCATTAAAACCATGCCGTTCGGGCTGAACATTATTAACTTTAACCCAGAAAATTATTACAAAAAAAAACTCATACATATTATTTTCGTCCATACGAAGGCAGACAGATAAAAACTTTTGTCTGTATTTTTTCAATTTATTTTTCACTTAGGAGTGATACTATGAAGACATTAAATATGAATGAATTGCAACAGGTTTCCGGCGGCTTTGACTTCGGCAAGATGACCGCATCTCAAGCAGGCAAATATGTCGGTGGCGCGGCAGGAGCGTTTGCAGGTACATTTACGGGTGCAGCATTGGGCGCTATTGCCGGGCCAGGCGGCATGGTTGCCGGCGGTGCTGCTGGTGGTGCTATCGGTAGATACTTAGGCAAAGAACTGGGGGCGCTCGTAGCCGAAAAATCGTTCGGCTACTAAAATAACCGCCACATTTCCGTATCCGTCAAGGCTTTGTGTCGGATGCGGAAATATTTAGAAATCATCCGACAGGAGCAGACAATGGGAAAAATTTGGGAAAACTATAAAAAAAATTTTGCCTTATTGATGGATTTCAGCAAAAAAAACTTGGATAGCATTTGCTGTCTGTTGTCTTATTGGAAATTTTATTATTGAAGCTACCAATTTTATTTTGAGTTTTTATGTCATCGATGCGAAATATCATTTCGGCGACGACGGTTTTATTCCGGATTGGGCTACTGCCATCCTTAGTACCATCCTTATATTTGCTCTTTTCCACTGGCACCTGAACAAGAAAAACGATAAGGATTCGATTGCCTTTTTCTTCCCCTATCTGAAAAAGAAAAACCAAGACAGCCGTTCCGATACGCAGGATTGAACGGGTTATTGAGCTGTCTCAAAAATCTTTTCCTATACTTGAATCTCTGCGTAGGTACGGTTAGCCGCCGAAGCGGCGTAACCGTACGGCACGACGGCATGATGCCGCAACAATTGGCGGCACTTCTGAACATCTGCACTTTACGGATGAACTGATTTTCAGACGGCCTTTGCCTGCTTCCACAGCCGTTCGTACGGTTACGCCGCTTTCGACGGCTGACTGTACCTACATTATGGTTTTTACCGCACCGTCCCGATGACAGCATAAGGCCGTCTGAAAAAACATTTTCAGACGGCCTTTGCCTGTTTCCACAGCCGTTC
>NZ_JBHCJY010000129.1:0-29340 GCF_041804105.1 Neisseria sp. | reverse complement strand
CCAGCTCATGTAAAGCTCCTAAGTTTTGTTTTTCAGACGGCCTGTAACGGCGGTTTTCAGCGGACGGCGTCTTTGAGTGTTTTGATTAAAGCACCTGCGGCTTCGGCTTCACGGCCGGGGTTGCTTTCGATTTCTTTGACGATGCGGCTGCCTACGATGACGGCATCGGCAACGGCGGCGATTTTGCGGGCGCCGTCGGCATCGCTGATGCCGAAACCCACGCCGATGGGCAGGCTGGTGTGTCGGCGCAAAATATTTATTTTACGCGAAACTTCATCGGTATCCAACCGCGCCGAGCCGGTGACGCCTTTGAGCGAAACGTAATAGACGAAGCCGCTGGCGAGTTTGCCGACGGCGGCCATGCGCGCTTCGGAAGTGGTGGGAGCGACGAGAAAAATGCAGTCGAGACCGTTGGCTTTGAGTTCGGCGTGCAGCGGTGCGATGGTTTCGATGGGCGAATCCACCGTCAATACGCCGTCAACGCCAGCTTCGGCGGCGGCGCGTGCAAATCCGGCATAGCCGATTTTGTGTACGGGGTTGAGATAGCCCATCAGAACGACGGGCGTGGTTTGGTCGGTTTCGCGGAATCTGGCGGTCAGGGCGAGAACGTCTTTCAGCGATACGCCTTGCGCCAAAGCGCGTTCGGCTGCGCGTTGGATGACGGGGCCGTCGGCCATCGGATCGGAAAACGGAATGCCCAGCTCGATGATGTCCGCACCGTTTTCCACCATGGCGTGCATCAGTGCCAGCGTGGTGTCCAAGTCGGGATCGCCTGCGGTAATGTAGGTAATCAGGGCTTTGGTGTCGTTGAGGTTTTGAAAGGTCTGTCGGATTCTGCTCATGATGGACGCTTGCGGACGGTTTGCGGAAAAGAGAAGTATAACACCGCTTTCAGACGGCCTGAACGATTATTTCGGGCCGTCTGAAAGTTTTTCAGACGGCCTTTGGTATGTGGTCGGGATAGGGGTTTTCAGACGGTTTGGGCGGTATTCATCAGCCGTAGCGGTTTCAGACGGCCTATGTCTTTTTGATGTTCGGCTAGGCCGATAAACACGTTTTGCGGCGAGTAGATGCGGATGGGAGTGTTTTCGGGCAGGTTGTACGGCAATGATGCTTCCGGGCCGAATTGCGGCCGCTGGCCTTTTTGCAGCATCGCGACGGCGGTTGCGTTCAGTGTGATGGCGGGCAGGTGGCGCACCAAGACATCGCACGGCAGCAGCAGTGCGTCGCGTTCGGCTTCGCTCAGGGGTTCGAGCGCGCTAAGGGTATGGCTTTCGGCAACGGTGAAACCTGCCGTTTCGGTGCGGCGCAGGGCGGTCAGGTGGGCGAACGTGCCGGTGTGCTTGGCGATGTCTTCGCTGAGCGTGCGGATATACGTTCCTTTGCTGCACCGTACGTCAATCACGGCTTTGGGTGCGTCAAACTCAATCAAATCAATCGAGTAGATTTCGATGTTGCGCGGTTTCCGTTCGATGACGATGCCTTTGCGCGCGTATTCGTAGAGCGGCCTGCCCTCGTGTTTCAGGGCGGAAAACATCGGTGGCACTTGGCGGATTTTGCCCGTGAGCGCGGTGCAGGCCGTCTGAAATTCGGTGCGGGAAACATCGGCGCGGGCGGTATCGATGATTTCGCCTTCGGCATCGCCCGTTGAGGTGGCTTCGCCGAGTTTCAGCGTGGCGGTGTAGGCTTTGTCGGCATCCAACAGGTATTGCGCGAACTTGGCCGCTTCGCCGAAACACACGGGCAGCAGGCCCGTTGCCAGCGGGTCGAGTACGCCGGTATGACCCGCTTTTTCGGCACGGTAGAGCCGGCGGGCTTTTTGCAGCGCGGTATTGCTGGAAATACCTTGCGGTTTGTCGAGCAGGAGCACGCCGTTAACGGGGCGTTTGGCGGGTTTGGCTGTGTTCATGGGCAGGCCGTCTGAAAATGGTTGTCGGACATCAGGTACGTTTGTAGAGATACCAGTTCGGTGCAATCTGCCGCAACATAATGAATCCGTTGCGGTCCATTTGGGGCAGGTTGTCTGTGCTGCCGGAATAGAGATAGCCGACATCGTTGTCGAGCATGCCGCCGATGACGAGTAGAAACGGGTCGGCCGCGCATCTGCTGCAATCTTTGAACTCCTGTTGGGCGGTATTGCCGTTCAGATGCAGTTTTTGGGCAAGGCTGTCGGCTTCGCTGTTGAGTCCGGCGGAATGATGGCGGTAAATGGCGTTGAATTCTTTGATGTGTTTTTGGCCGTAGCGCACGAGTTCGTCGTCGCGGGCAATGGTCAGCTTCAGCTTTTCAATATCTATGTCGCTGTTTTTTCGGACAGATTCATCCGTTTTGTGCCAGTTGCGTACGATGTTTTCAATCATACCGGTCATGGCTAATTGGCGGATTGCTTCGATTTTGCCGTTGCGTACAAAAACGTAGAAATCTTTTTCCGAGTCGGCCACATGCACGACTTCGCCGCCGTCGGCGGATTTGCCCAACAAGGCGAAACGCAGTTTGCCTTTGGCGGCTGCTGTGAAATCTTCGTCGGCATGATTTTGCAGTTCGCCGCCGAGATGTGCGGTTTTATTGAATTTCGGGTCGGTCAGCCATGATGAGGTTAAACCGACCGCAGGCGGAACCGGGGCGGCAGGCTTGATGCTGCAGGCGGTTATGGCGAAAGTAAGTAACAGGGCGGGCAACAGGGTTTTGGTGTTCAAGACGTTTTTCCCGAGTATCGGATGGTTGGAATGGGGATGGCGGACAGGACGTCTGAAAAGTTCAGACGGCCTTTTCTTTCGCGGTTTATCGGGTTTACGCCATGCCGATAATCATGCCTTTGAGCGAGTTTTCGGGCAGTTGGTGCTTTTTTTCGGTTTCGGCAAGCCATGAGCCGATGCCGGGGAGTTCTTTACCGGTGCATTCCGCGGCGACGGTTTCGGAGGGTTCGGGCGTAGCCATCAGCATGAAGCCGCCGTCGTTGGCCAGTGATTCTACGGCTGTATCGTCGAGCGGGCTGCGGATGTATTCGCCGCCGCCACTGCATACGGCGAGAAAGGTTTGTCCGCCGTCTTGGACGATTTTTCCCGATACGTCGGCTTTATCCCAGTAGCCGATGCGCGGGTATTCGGATTGGCATGATTTGCCGCCGCAGTCGGCAAGGAGTTTCTGCCAGTCGGGATTGTCGGGGTTAAGGACGAGTGCGACGTTGTTTTCGCCCAGATGCAGGATTCGGGATGTGTTCATGGCGTTACTCCTTTCATGAAAGTTTCGGTCAGGACTTTTCCGCAAGGTTTTTCAGACGGCCTCTGCGTGCCGTTTCGGGAATAGGGTGGCGTTGTTCGGAAAAACATGCACGGCTGCAATACGCTGTGCCGTTCGGACGGAACGGCGGACAACCGCTCAGTCTTCTACGGGTTTTTCCGCGGCAACCTGTTCGATCAGATGGGAAATGCTCATGCCGCGTTCGAGCGATTCGTCGTAAACGAAATGCAGTTCGGGCGTTTTAAAGAGTTTGATGCGCTTGGAAAGTTCCGTGCGCAGGTGGCCGCGGGCGTGGTCGAGCGCTTCGGCGGTGATGTCGCGGGTGGAGTCGTCGAGAACGGTGTAGTACACGGTGGCGTGGCTGTAATCGCGGGTTACTTCGACTTCGTTGATGGTGATGAAGCCTGCACGGGGGTCTTTCAAGCCGGTGCGGACCAGTTCGGCCAGTTCGCGCATAATCTGTTCTTTGACACGGTCTTGGCGGGCGTAGCCGCGTTGGGATTTTCTCATGGGATACTTTCGGTAAGGTGCTTGATGCCGTCTGAAAAAAGGTTTTGCAAACTGCGGTATTTTTCAGACGGCCTGTGTCGGAAAGGCGTATTATAACCTTTAATCAACGGGCGGGAATCCAGACGTTTGACTCCGGCATCCGCAAAGGATACGGGCAACTCTGAAAGAAGCAGGTATGGACAAAACAATCAATATCGGTTTGGCCGGTTTCGGCATGTCGGCACAGGTGTTTCATTTGCCGTTTTGGCGGGCGGATCCGCGCTTTCGGGTCAGGCGGGTGTTCAAGCGCAGTACGGACAAAGCCCGGGAAATCCTGCCCGAAGCGCAGACAGTGCGTTCGTTTGAAGAGCTTCTGGCCGACGACGTGGATGTGGTTGTGGTGACCACGCCGAACCAGACGCATTTCGGGTTTGCGGAACAGGCGTTGCGGGCGGGCAAAAACGCGGTGGTGGAAAAGCCGCTGTGCGCCACGGCCGCCGAAACGCGTGCCTTGGCGGATTTGGCGCAACGGCAGGGCGTATTGCTGACGGTTTACCAAAACCGACGTTGGGACAGTGCGCCGCTGACGGCAAAAAAACTGGTTTCAGACGGCGTCTTGGGGCAGATTGTGGATGCAGAGTTCCGTTTCGAGCGTTATGCCGCGGGTTTGAACAAGAAGGCGTGGAAAGAAACAGGCGGCGCAGGCGTGGGGCTGGTGTACGATTTGGGGTCGCACCTGCTGGATATGGCCGTGGATATTTTCGGGATGCCGTCTGAAATTTACGCCGATGTGCGCTACCAGCACGAAGGAGCGAAGAGCGATGACAATTTCTACATCGCGCTGTATTTTTCAGACGGCCTCAAAGTGTCGCTGGCCGCCACCAAATACGCCCGCGAACCCTTGCCGTTTATGACGTTGCACGGCAGGCTCGGTTCGTATGTGAAATACGGCGCGGACAATCAGGAAGCATTGTTGTTGGGCGGTGCGCTGCCGTCGGGAAATTGGAATGCGGAAAGCGAATCGGAACAGGGCATCCTGCACACGGAAACAGCCGGCCGGATTGTACGTCGGCGCATAGAAAGTGTGCGCGGCGATTACGGCGCGTTTTACCGCAATCTTTATGATGCATTGGTACACGGCGCAGCTTTGGCCGTAGATGCGCGGCAGGTGGCGGATGTACTGGATCTGATTGAAAAAGCTTATGAAAGCGCGAAATTGGGAATGCGGATAAAACTTTAAATGAGATGTAAATGCCGTAAAAGCAAAGGCCGTCTGAAAGTTGTTTTCAGACGGCCTTTGCTGTTTTGGGGCAGTTTCGGTTCGGTCAGTTGATGCTGGTACCGATACGGCCGAAGTCGGAGAAGTTCATCCATACGAAGAATGCTTTGCCGACGATGAGTTTGTCGTCCACAAAGCCCCAATAGCGGGAGTCGGCGCTGTGGTCGCGGTTGTCGCCCAAGGCGAAGTAGCGGCCTTCGGGGACTTTGCAGGTAAAGCCGCTGCCGTCTTCGGCAAATTGGCAGAATTCGGACAGGCCTGATTTGATGCCTTTTTGATTGAGCCTGTCTTGATAGCCCTGCAGTGTGTTCGGATCGAAACTCGGAGCCTGCGGGGATTTGAGAATACCGAAGCTGCGGCCGGACAATGTGGTTTGGTAACGGTCGACGGCAACGGGCTGCGAACGGTCGTCGTCGCGGGGGAAGCTGTAAACGCCGATGTATTGTTCGTTGGCCGTTTCGCCGTTGACCTTCAGGATTTTGTCTTTGTATTCGACGGTATCGCCCGGAACGCCGACGATGCGTTTGATGTAGTTGAGGTTCGGGTCTTCGGGATAGTTGAATACGGCCACGTCGCCGCGCTGCACTTTACCTGTGTCAATCAAGACGTTGTTGATAATCGGGGTGCGGATGCCGTAGGAGAATTTGTTGACCAAGATAAAGTCGCCGACCACCAGCCCGGGGCGCATGGAGCTGGACGGGATTTGGTAGGGTTCGACGATAAAGGTGCGCAACACGAATACGATGAAGATAATCGGGAAAAATCCGCTCATGTAGTCGGTAAAGTGGCCGGTATCTTTGTGCGCAGGGTCTTTTTTCAGACGGCTTTTGTGAACCAGCCACACGATGCCGGTAAAGGCGACGAAAATCAGCAAAACGGCGGTAAAGCTCATCGACGATGCCAGCATGCCGAACACGCCGACCATCATCAGCAGATAACCCCATTGCAGGGCGTTGCTCCATTCGCCGGTTTCGGTGCGCTGTTTGTCGCTCTTGGCCAGCATGATGCCGCCGATGATGAAAGCGGCAACGGCCGCCCATAATAAAAGTTTGGTCATATCGTTCATATTTTATTTGTCTCCAACCTGCAAAAGCGTCTGATTGAAAGTCTTTTTGCATGTTTCGGTTTGTTTTGGGTCAATCAGTATGTAAGTATGTTCGGGATTTATTGCAGAAACATCGGTACGTTACTCCCAAACAATTTGGTTGCAATTGTGTTCGAAGCTAATAGTAACGTTCGGATCATGATTGTACCTACCTCAATCCAAACCAATACTAACGTCCCCTGCCTACCCCGTATCCGTAAGATTTCGAACCGTCCGGCTCACGGCATACCAAGTTATAGGCATCCTCGTATTTCGATTTCTCAATCAACAGCATACCGCCATATTTCGGACAATTGCGACCCAACTGTTCAACCTGCTCGGACTCTGTGCCAAGTTTCAAGAATTCGTTTTGGGCGGACTTTCCTGTGCTTTGGCAGGCAGCGAGTGTAAAGCAGCAAAATACGGCAGAGAGAATATTTTTCATACTGTTTCCTTATGTTATTAGGTATGCAGGTCGTCTGAAAAACAGATTTGCCTGCCCGACCTACTTTATTTGTCTCCAACCTGCAAAATCGCCAGAAACGCGCTTTGCGGAATTTCCACGTTGCCTACCTGTTTCATGCGTTTTTTACCGGCCTTTTGTTTTTCCAGCAGTTTTTTCTTACGCGTGATGTCGCCGCCGTAACATTTTGCCAATACGTTTTTGCGCAGGGCTTTGACGTTTTCGCGGGCGATAATCTGGCCGCCGATGGCCGCCTGTACCGCAATGTCGAACATCTGGCGCGGAATCAGTTCGCGCATTTTTGCCGCCAGTTCGCGACCGCGGTGGACGGAGTTTTGTCGGTGGACAATCAGGCTCAGGGCATCGACTTTTTCGCCGTTGACCATGATGTCGAGCTTAATCAAATCAGAGGCTTGGAATTCTTTGAACTGGTAATCGAGCGAGGCATAGCCGCGCGATGTGGATTTGAGTTTGTCGAAAAAGTCCATCACCACTTCGTTCATCGGCAAATCGTAGGTCAGCATGACCTGCCGCCCCATGTACTGCATATTGCGCTGCACGCCGCGTTTTTGGTTGCACAGGGTCATGACGTTGCCGACGTAATCCTGCGGCACGAGAATGGTTGCGGTAATAATCGGTTCCAAAATGGTTTCGATGGTGCCGATGTCGGGCAGCTTGGACGGGTTTTCCACGTCGATTTTTTCGCCGTTTTTCAGAATGACTTCATACACCACGGTTGGTGCGGTGGTAATCAGGTCCATGTCGAATTCGCGTTCCAGCCGCTCCTGCACGATTTCCAGATGCAACAGCCCCAAAAAGCCGCAGCGGAAGCCGAAGCCCAAGGCTTGCGACACTTCGGGTTCGAATTTTAAAGATGCATCATTCAGTTGCAGTTTTTCCAGCGCATCGCGCAGGGCTTCGTAGTCATGGCTTTCCACAGGATACAGTCCGGCGAATACCTGGCTTTGCACTTCTTTGAAACCGGGCAGCGGTTCGGCGGCGGGGTTTTGCACCAGCGTCACCGTATCGCCGACTTTGGCCTGTCCCAATTCTTTCACACCGGTAATCAGGAAGCCGACCTCTCCCGCGCTTAACGATTGTTTCTGCACGGATTTCGGCGTGAAGATGCCGAGCTGCTCCACTTGCGACTCGGCTTTCGTGCCCATAAAGCGCACTTTGTCTTTCAGTTTGAGCGTGCCGTTTTTCACGCGGATCAGCATGACTACGCCGACATAGTTGTCGAACCACGAATCGATAATCACGGCCTGCAAGGGTGCATCTGCATCGCCTTCGGGCGCTGGAATTTTGGCAACGATTTCTTCCAACACATCTTCCACGCCCATGCCGCTTTTGGCCGAACAGGTTACCGCGCCCACCGCATCGATGCCGATGATGTCTTCGATTTCCTGCGCCACGCGGTCGGGATCGGCAGCGGGCAGGTCGATTTTGTTCAGCACGGGCACGACTTCCACGCCCAAATCAATCGCGGTGTAGCAGTTGGCCACGGTTTGCGCCTCCACGCCCTGCGATGCGTCCACCACCAACAACGCGCCTTCGCAGGCGGACAGCGAACGCGATACTTCGTAGGAAAAATCGACGTGTCCCGGCGTGTCGATCAGGTTCAGTTGGTACACTTCGCCGTTGCGCGCTTTGTAGTTCAGCGCGGCGGTTTGCGCTTTGATGGTGATGCCGCGCTCTTTTTCGATGTCCATCGAATCAAGCACCTGCGAACTCATTTCACGGTTTTCCAACCCGCCGCAATATTGAATGAAGCGGTCGGCCAGAGTGGATTTGCCGTGGTCGATATGGGCGATGATGGAGAAATTTCGGATGTTTTTCATGGGTTTGCGCAATGGTTGGAGATATTTTGAAAGGCCGTCTGAAAACACCGGCAGGCGTTTCAGACGGCCTTTGGGGGTAAAACGACAGCCCGCTATTCTATCGGAAAACGGGGTGTCTGCGAAGCGGAAACAGCATGATTCCGTATGGGTTTTTCATACGGCCGGCCATGTGTCTATGCATCAATGGTATGTGCACGGCGTATCAGTTCGTCCGCCAGTTTCGGCACGCCTTCCGCAGCACGCATCCTCAGGATTTCCACATTTGCCCCCACGCTTTGGGGATGCGGGTCAACCAGAAAACATTCCGCTTGCGGCGGAGCGTAATGCAGCAGCGACGCGGCAGGGTAAACCTGCATCGAAGTGCCGACGATGATGACGATGTCGGCATCCCGAACGGTATCAGCGGCCAGCGGGAACAGCGGCACGTCTTCGCCGAACCAGACGATATGCGGCCTGACCGGACGGCCTTTGCTGTCGCGCACGCTGTCGGTCTGCTCGCCCGAAAAGTCGAAAATTTCGGTTTCGTCGGCACAACTTCTGAGTTTGTTCAATTCGCCGTGCAGGTGCAGCACGCTGCTGCTGCCGGCGCGTTCGTGCAGGTCATCGACGTTTTGCGTGATGATGCGGACATCGTAATACTGTTCCAGCCGAACCAGCGCGCGGTGTGCCGCATTCGGTTCGGCAGCCGCGGCCTGTATGCGGCGCAGGTTGTAAAACTCAATCACTTGCCGGGGATTTCGGGCAAAGGCTTCCGGCGTGCACACTTCGCTGACTTTGAAGCCTTCCCACAAACCGCCCGCATCGCGGAAGGTTTGCAGGCCGCTGTCGGCGCTGATGCCTGCGCCGCTGAGGACAACGCATTTTTTCATCGGTAACTTTCTGGAAAAAGGGATTGGGTATCGGAAAAATGAAACGGCGGTAAACGGGTGGTATTTGAACCGTTCTTCGGGTAAAAGCGGTTTCCGGACGGCGTCAACTTTAAAACGGCTGCACATCCGCCGTCATTTCTGCTTGAACAAAAATTTCGTTTTTCATTTAACGGAAGAAATTTTTCATGTGCCGGTAAATATGCGGCTATGTATGGAGACGGCGTTTTTCTGTGGCTGTGTGCGAATGTGTTGACGGGATACAGGTAAGACAGATTTATCCAACTTCCGTCATTTCCGCACAGGCAGGAATCCCATGTTTGGCGTTCGCTATCTTTTCATTAAGCAGGCACTTACGAATGTCGAATATGGATTCCCACCTGCGCACGAAGGACGAAAACCACGGCACAACACAATTCACACACAGCTTTTTTGTTCGCCAATCAATCCCGGCACGCCGTCTGAAAACAGCATGCAAACACCGCTGGCGATAATGGCGCAGGCCGTCTGAAAAACGTTTTCAGACGGCCTTGTCCATCTTCCGCTACTGTCCGCGCAGAAACAGGGCATCGAGTTCTTTGAGCGTGAGCCTTACCCAAGTCGGCCGACCGTGGTTGCACTGGTTGCTGCGCGGGGTGTTTTCCATGTCGCGCAAAAGGGCGTTCATTTCGGGCAGGGTCAGCTGCCGCCCCGCGCGCACGGAACCGTGGCAGGCCATGGTGGAAAGGATTCGGTTTTCGCGCGCTTCGACGGTTTGGCTGGTACCGTGTTGCGCCAGTTCGTGCAACACGTCGCGGGCGAGGGCGGCAGGGTCGGATTTGCCGAGCATGGCGGGTACGGCGCGGACGGACAAGGTGTTGCCGCCGCTGTCGGCCAGCTCGAGACCGTAGTTTTGCAGGGTGTCCGTGTGGTCGGCAAGGGCGGCGGTTTCTTCGTGGCTTGCGGAAAAACTGACCGGAATCAGCAGCCGCTGGCTGTTCAGACGGCCTTGTTCGCCGCGCTGGCGTTTCATTTTCTCGTAGTTGACGCGTTCGGCGGCGGCGTGCATATCAACGAGAATCAGGCTGTCTTCGGCTTGGGCAAGGATGTAGATGCCCAACAGTTGGGCGATGGCGAAGCCTAAGGGCGGGGTTTCGGGCTGCGCAGCAAGGCCGTCTGAAAACGGTGTTTCGCCATACGGGGCAGACGTTGCACCGCTGTGTTCAGACGGCCCGGTGCCCAAGCGGATTTGTTCGAACTGGCTCAGTTCGGTGTCTTCGTCCTGCGGGTTGCGTTTGAACAATTCGGCGTAGGTGTTCATGGCGGCGCGGCTTTCCCTCAGGCTGAGGCTGCGTTGCTGCGGGGCGCGGGCGGCGGAATAGGGCGCGGGGGCGGCTTTAAGGCCGTCTGAAAACGGCGGGCGGGAAAAGGCAGCGGGATTGTTGTCTGCAAAACCGGCAGTTTGGTTGTTCGGTTCGGCGGCAAAGGGCACGTCCGAACCGTTTTCAGACGGCATGGTCTGTGTGTGCTGCAGGCCGGAGATGCCCGCGATGTCGTGCAGGATTTCCCCTGCGTTGCCGACGCTGTCGGTCAGGTCGGCGCGGGTTCGGGCAAGGGCTTTGTTGAGGGTGTGGAACACGAGCTGGTGCACGGCTTGGCTGTCGCGGAAGCGGATTTCGGTTTTGGTGGGGTGCACATTCACATCAACCGCTTCGGGCGGCAGGTCGAGAAACAGCACGAATGAAGGAGTAACGGCATTGTGCAGCACGTCGCGGTAGGCTTGTTTGACGGCGTGCAGCATCACTTTGTCGCGCACGAAGCGGCGGTTGACGAAACAGTATTGTTTGTCGGCGCGGCCTTTGGCGAAGGTGGGTTTCGACACGGCGCCGTGCAGCCGCATGACCCCCGTGCCGCTGTCGATTTCCAGCGAGGCCGTCTGAAACTCTTCTCCGAGTACGGCGGCGATGCGTTCTCCCTGGCTCTGCACGGGGTATTTGAATACCTGTTTGCCGTCGCGCTTGAGCGAAAAGGCGATGTGCGGGTGCGCCAGCGCGAGGCGCTCGAGCATGGTGGCGCAGTGGGCGTATTCGGTGTTTTCCGATTTCAAAAACTTGCGCCGCGCGGGGGTGTTGAAAAACAGTTCGGCCACTTCCACGGTGGTGCCGACGGGGTGGGCGGCGGCGGCGGGGCTGCTGAGTTTGCCGTCTTCGGCCTTCACTTGGTTGGCGTGTGCGCTCTCGGGCGTGCGGCTGGTAAGCGTGAGGCGGCTCACCGAGGCGATGCTGGCCAGGCCTTCGCCGCGGAAACCCATGCTGGCAACGTGTTCCAAATCGCGCAACGAGCGGATTTTGCTGGTGGCGTGGCGGTGCAGGGCAAGGGAAAGGTCGTCGGCGTGGATGCCGCCGCCGTTGTCGGCAACGCGTATCAGGCGGATGCCGCCGCCTTCGAGTTCCACGTCAACCGCGGTTGCGCCTGCGTCGATGCTGTTTTCGACGATTTCTTTGAGCGCATTGGCGGGACGTTCCACCACTTCGCCGGCGGCGATTTGGTTGACAAGGTGGTCGGGCAGGGCGGCAATGCGGGTCATGGCGGCTTTCTGTTGCAGAGTTGGAAAGGGGTGGCCGGATTATAGCGTAAAGGCCGTCTGAAAACTTTTCAGACGGCCTTCGGGAAAAAAACGGCCGGTACGGTTTACGGGGCGGTTTTCAGTTTGTCGAGGCACTGCTTGTCGCGTGCAGTGAACGCCGCTTCGCCGCCCAAGAGTTTGAGCTGCTCGCCGGGGCCGATACTGCTGAACGATTCGATTTGTTTCTGGCTCAGTTTCTCCAGCGGCTCGTCCCACATACAGACGCAGTAGTCCTGCACTACGGCTTCGGCTTTGCCTTCCAAACCGCGGGCTTTCAGGTCGGCTTGGAATTTTTCGGAAAACGGCACGTTTTGAATGCACGATTCGATGAATGTCTGCTTGGCTTTGGGCTTGGACAGCGCGCAGTTGGAGAGCAGCCCGAAAAAGGCAAACAGTCCCAGCACCACAAACGCCCAGATGCGGATGGTGCGGATTTTGGCTTTTGCCTTTCGGGTCTGATCTTCGGGCGACAGTGCGGGAACGGGCTTATCCATGCAGGCTTTCCATGCGTATCATGGTAACAGGTTTCTCGACGCAGGCCAGATTTTCAATGGCGCCGATGGCGGCTTTAATGTTTTTTTCCACCGTGCTGTGGGTGAGAATCACGATTTCGGCGGTGGTTTTGTCGATCACGCCTTTCTGGATCAACGCTTCGATGGATACGCCTTGGGCGGCCAGCAGGGTAGCGATGTCGCCCAATACGCCCGCTTTGTCGTCGGCCTGAACGCGCAGGTAGTAGCTGCTGGTGATTTCGTCCATCGGCAGCACGGGCTGGGTTTGGATGTTGGCGGGTTGGAACGCGAGATAGGGCACGCGGTGTTCGCGGTCGGCATCAAACAGGCGGGCGATGTCGATGATGTCGGCAACCACCGCGCTGGCGGTGGGATTCGCGCCTGCGCCCGCGCCGTAATACAGCGTTTCGCCGACCATGTCGGCATTGACGCGCACGGCGTTCATCACGCCGTTGACATTCGCCAGCAGGCGGCTTTCGGGAATCAGAGTAGGATGCACGCGCAATTCGATGCCTTTTTCCGTTTTGCGGGTAATGCCCAGCAGCTTGATGCGGTAGCCCAGTTCTTCGGCGTATTTGATGTCGCGGCTGTCGAGTTTGCTGATGCCTTCGAGATAGCAGGCTTGGAAATTCAGCGGCGTGCCGAACGCCAGTGCGCTCATGATGGTGATTTTATGGCCTGCATCGTGGCCTTCGATGTCGAAAGTCGGATCGGCTTCGGCATAGCCGAGTGCCTGCGCTTCTTTCAAAACGTCGGCAAACGCGCTGCCTTTTTCGCGCATTTCGCTCAAAATGAAATTGCTGGTGCCGTTGATGATGCCGGCGATGGATTTGATGTTGTTGGCAGCCAAACCTTCGCGCAAGGCCTTGATAATCGGGATGCCGCCGGCAACGGCCGCTTCGAAGTTCACCATCACGTTGTTTTCCGCCGCCAGCGAGAATACTTCGTTGCCGTATTCGGCCAGCAGTTTTTTGTTGGCGGTAACAACGTGTTTGCCAGCCTTGATTGCCGCCAAAACGGCATCTTTGGCGATGCCCGTACCGCCGAAAAGTTCCACCACGACATCCACATCTTCGCGTGCCGCCAGCGCAAACGGGTCTTTGACGAATACCGCATCGGGGCACAGGGCCGCGGCTTTGGCTTCGTCCAAATCGCATACCGCCGAGATGCGGACTTCGCGCCCCAAACGGCGGCCGATTTCCGCCGCATTGCTGCCGATAACGTTGGCCACGCCGCCGCCGACGGTACCCAGACCCAAAAGGCCGATATTGATAGGATTCATGGAATGTCCTTAGGAATCAGAAATATAGAAAAGGAAGATGTGATTAAGGCCGTCTGAAAACCAAACGGCACCCGAAATGCTATAATCCGCCGCTGCAAATGCGGCAAAACGCCGAAATTCTACCCGAAACCGCCTGATTTGGCATCCGTTTTTTCAGCCCCCGTGCGGCAGGACGCATCATGAAAATCGAAGAAACCACCGTTGAAAACGCCGTTACCGTTACCGCATACGGCAGCGGCAAAATAGAGGCCGGCGGAGAAACCTATACGGAAGCCGTCATTCTGTGCGGCAGCCACGCCGAGGCATTCGGCGGCAAAAGGCTGTCTGAATTGGGGGCGGAAGATTTTTTTCAGACGGCCAGCAAACTCGGCGAACCCCTGCCCGAAATCATCATCGTCGGCACGGGGGAAAAGCAGCTTTTCCTGCATCCGAAAACCGTAGCCGCATTGGCGGAACGCGGCATCGGCCTCGAATCCATGTCCACCCCGGCTGCCTGCCGCACGCTGATTCTGCTGCAAAGCGAAGGACGCAGAGTCTGGGCATGGCTGTGGGCCTGAGCGGTTTTCAGATGGCGTGTCCCGGCCGCGGCAGCCGAAAGCAGGGCGGAGTATGCCGGTTATCAAGAAAATGAATGTGATGATGGATTCTCAAGGCCGTCTGAAAAAAGCAAATTTCAGACGGCCTTTTTATGCTTTTTGTTTATTGTTTCAATCGTCATGATATATACTTGGCGACAATTGCAAAATAAAATAAAAGGGATAACGTGAAACATATTTTGATTGATTTTGAAAACGTGCGGCCTGAACCCGCTCAGTTGGCAGGTTTGGACGATGATTGCCATATCTGGTTGTTTTTAGGGAAATTGCAGCAGAAAACGCTGTCGCTGGAGCTTTGCGAAGCATTGTGCCGTTTCGGAAAAAACGTGCATTTCGTGCGCGTGGCGAAAACGGGTAAAAACGCCTTGGATTTTTATCTGGCCTATTATCTCGGGCGGATTACCGAGCAGGACAAGAATGCATTGGTGTTTATCTTGTCGCGCGACGGCGGTTATGATGTGCTGGTTGAGCATTTGGAAGACAACAGTTTGTGCGGGGGCGTGGTGCGTTCGGGAGCGTTGACTGTACCGTCGGAGGTTTTGCAGATTGGTGCGGAACGGGTTGTGCAGAATACGGGGCCGTCTGAAAATCCGGTTTTGATTTCCGGCGATAAAAACGAAATCCCGCTTTATAAAAGCCCGTCTTTTCTTCATGCGTGTACACGCAAGGCATTGGAATTTCTACGGAAACCGCAGCCGTTTATGCCGAAAGTCCGAACCAATCTGGAATTGCGTCTTGCCCATCATGCTTTAAAAGAAGATTTGCAAGGCTTGACTGATTCGGAACGGCGGTGTGCCGCAGCGCTGATCGTGGATAAATTATTGGCCAAAGGATTTCTTGAAATCAATCTGTCAGACGGATTTTTGATTTACCGTTTGGATACCGAAAACATGTTGGAATGCGTTATCCGGCATTTGGAAAAGTCGAAACCGAAAAAGGTGGAAGCAGCGAAAAAGGTGCTGAAAGTTAAGGCCGACAGCCTGTTTCTGGATACGGAAAACGATGATTTGGATAAAATTATCGAATATTGTGCCAAGCAAAAACGTTTGCGTGTCAATGGTGATACAGTCGAATATCCGCCCTTCGCGCCCATGCCGAAGCCCGTACAAACGGCTGTTGAACAAACCGAACGGAAAAAGCCTGCGGATGTGCCTGCTGTTGGTAAGGAAGTCGAGATGGAGATTGTGAACAAGGCGAAGAAGTTTTTTGCCAAAAGTACGAAAAACAAACCGGGCAGCAAAAAAGCGTTGGCCAATTCGTTTAAAGCAGCTTTGAAATTGGATGACAAGCAGATTGAAAAGCTCATCGGCGTGTTGGCTGCGCAGAAAATGTTTACCGTGCAGGATACAGGTAAAATTGTTTACAAATGAATAAAGGCCGTCTGAAAAAAGTTTTCAGACGGCCTTTTCAGGTTTTCGGCAACCGATGAATCAATAATGAATCACGCTGCGGATGGATTTGCCTTCGTGCATCAAGTCGAACGCGGTGTTGATTTCTTCCAGCGGCATGGTGTGGGTGATGAAGTCGCTGAGCGCGAATTCACCGCGCATGTATTGGTCGATGATGCCGGGCAGCTCGCTGCGGCCTTTCACGCCGCCGAAGGCGGAACCGCGCCACACGCGGCCGGTAACGAGCTGGAACGGACGGGTGGAAATCTCCGCACCTGCGGGTGCCACGCCGATGATGACGCTTTCGCCCCAGCCTTTGTGGCAGCATTCGAGCGCGGCACGCATGACTTCCACGTTGCCGATACATTCAAACGAATAATCCACGCCGCCGTCGGTCATTTCGATGATGACTTCCTGAACCGGTTTGTCGAAATCTTTCGGGTTCACGAAATCGGTTGCGCCGAGTTTTTCCGCCAGCGCGAATTTGGACGGATTGGTGTCGATACCGATAATTCGGCTTGCGCCCGACATACGCGCGCCAATCACGGCGGCCAGGCCGATGCCGCCCAAGCCGAAAATGGCCACGGTGTCGCCGCGCTTCACTTTGGCCGTGTTCATGACCGCGCCCATGCCGGTGGTTACGCCGCAACCGAGCAGGCACACTTCTTTCAAATCGGCTTCCGGCTGGATTTTCGCCAGCGATACTTCGGCGACGACGGTGTATTCCGAGAAGGTGGAGCAGCCCATATAGTGGTAAACCGGCCGGCCGTCTTTGAAGAAGCGCACGGTACCGTCGGGCATCAGGCCTTTGCCCTGCGTGGCGCGGACAGACGAACACAGGTTGGTTTTGCCGGATTTGCACATTTTGCATTGGCCGCATTCGGCGGTGTAGAGCGGAATGACATGGTCGCCGACTTGGAAGTCGGTTACGCCTTCGCCCACGGCTTCGACAATGCCCGCGCCTTCGTGCCCCAATACGCAGGGAAACACGCCTTCGGAATCCTGCCCGCTCAGGGTATAGGCATCGGTGTGGCATACGCCTGTGGCGACGATTCGCACCAATACTTCGCCCTTCTGCGGCGGCATCAAATCCAGCTCTTCGATTTTCAGGGGTTGGTTGGGCGCCCAGGCAACGGCGGCGCGGGTTTTAATGAATTCCATGATGTTCTCTCTGGCAATATGAGATTGTGTTGTAAGGTGATTATACCGATATTTTCAGACGGCCCTGATTAAAAAACGATCTTTGGGGGTGGTTTTCAGCCTTCGTTCGGACAAAATCTGTACTGAATAGACTGAACAGAAAAACAAAGAAATCCGCCTGAAACAACGGTTTTGCTATAATGCCGCTTTTATCCGATTTTAAAGAATTTAACCATGAAACACATCCACATTATCGGCATCGGCGGCACGTTTATGGGCGGCGTGGCGGCCATCGCCAAAGAAGCGGGGTTCAAAGTCAGCGGTTGCGACGCGAAAATGTATCCGCCGATGAGCACCCAGCTCGAAGCCTTGGGCATCGACGTTCACGAAGGTTTCGATGCGGCGCAGCTTGATGAATTCCAAGCCGATGTTTACGTGATCGGTAATGTGGCCAAACGCGGCATGGATGTGGTGGAGGCGGTGCTGAACCGCGGCCTGCCGTATATTTCCGGCCCGCAATGGCTGGCGGAAAACGTGCTGCACGGCCGTTGGGTGTTGGGCGTGGCGGGTACGCACGGCAAAACCACCACCGCTTCCATGCTGGCTTGGGTGCTGGAATACGCCGGGCTTGCGCCGGGCTTTTTGATTGGCGGCGTGCCGCAGAATTTCAGCGTATCCGCGCGTCTGCCGCAAACGCCGAAGCTCGACCCGAACAGCCAATCGCCGTTTTTCGTGATTGAGGCCGACGAATACGACACCGCGTTTTTCGACAAACGCAGCAAATTCGTGCATTACCGTCCGCGCACCGCGATTTTGAACAATCTGGAATTCGACCACGCCGACATTTTCCCTGACTTGGCCGCTATTCAAACCCAGTTCCACCACCTCGTGCGCACCGTGCCTTCAGACGGCCTGATTGTCGCCAACGGCCGTGAAGAAGCCCTACATGAAACCATAGACAAAGGCTGCTGGACACCTGTCGAATGGTTCGGTAACCAAGCTGGCTGGCAAATCGGCGAAGCTGATGAAAACGGCAGTTTCGACGTGTTTTTCAAAGGCGCAAAAGCCGGCCGCGTGGAATGGGATTTGCTCGGCGAGCACAACCGCCTGAACGCGCTGGCCGTAATTGCCGCCGCGCGTCATGCCGGTGTGGACGTTCAGACGGCCTGCGAAGCCCTTGGCAAATTCCAAAACGTGAAGCGGCGCATGGAAATCAAAGGCATAGTTAACGGCGTAACTGTTTACGACGACTTCGCTCACCATCCGACCGCCATCGCCACCACCGTGGCCGGTTTGCGCCAAAAAGCCGGTAGCGCGCGCATTTTGGCTGTATTGGAACCGCGTTCCAACACCATGAAGCTCGGCACGATGGCCGCTGCGTTGCCCGAGAGCCTGAAAGAAGCCGATTGGGTGTTCTGCTACGCCGGCGGCGTGGATTGGGACGTGGCCGCCGCACTCGCGCCGTTGGGTGAGAAGCTGTACGTAGGCAAAGATTTTGACGCGTTTGTCGCCGAAATCGTGCAAAACACCCAAGCAGGCGATCAGATTTTGGTAATGAGCAACGGCGGTTTCGGCGGCATTCATGAAAAGCTGTTGGAAAAATTAAAGTAACCAAGCAATTCGATTAAAGGCCGTCTGAAAAGTTTTTCAGACGGCCTTTGTATAAAGAGTTTATGAAGAACAAGGTTACTCATAAGATGATTCATACTTGTTCTGGCATGATGGTACCAGGTACCAGCTTGATAAGACACTATCTAAACACAATAAAATAAAAAAGCATCTGGTTTGCAGATGCTTTTTTATCATACAAAACATTAGCTGCCTTGTAGTTTCAAACGTTGACCGGGCGTAACCGCACGGGTATTTTTATTCCAACGGCGGATATCGTTGACATCGACATTGAAACGGCTGGCAATGGTATTCAACGTATCGCCTTGACGAACAGTATAGGCTACGTTACGGATACTGGGTTGTTGACGCTTGGTTTTGGCCGATACGTTCAACAATTGGCCTTTACGGATATTATTGCCTTTGATATTGTTTGTGGTAATCAAATCGGCAACGCTCATGTTGTAACGTTGAGAGATGCTGAACAGTGTATCGCCGTTGCCTACACGGTGCGTACCAGCAGATGCAGTTTGTACGGCAGCTTTGCTGCGTGCCAAACGGCTTGCAACACGCTGTTGGTATTTTGCACGGTTTTGGGCAATACGGATTGAACGGGCTTTCTTGGCTGTTGCGACCTGTTTGACCGACTCGGTTTCTATCGCTGTTGCATTACTGTTCAGACGGCCTTCTGATGTGGAGGATTGAGCCAACGCCATCAATTCGTCTTTGCCATGATCTGTTGCGGCAATATTAGAGTCAGATAATAAAGGCTGGACCGAAGCGATTTGTTTCTCTGCTTTGCTAATCGGCGCATAAGCAGACGCATTTGCTGCAATAGTTTCAGTTTCTGCAACTTTTTCTGTTGTGGTATTGGCAGTTTGCTCAGGTTGTTTATTAAGCTGGCTGACCAAGGCCATAATGTCCGAAGTTTCCGCTTGGGGTTTGGCTGTTTCTACCTGAGCTATTGTAATTGCCGTATTCTGAGCAGGCTTGAAATCTGCTTTGGCTGCTGTTGTGAGGGCAGGAGATGCTTGGTTTGAAGAAAATTGGACATCGACTGTTTTGGCAGGTGCCGGAACAGTTTGTTGTGCCTGTTTGGTTTCTGCGGGTTTTGCAGATGCCAAAATTACATCACGTTCAGAAGTGATACGGACGAAATTCAGATTTTCCGGTTTGGATTCTTGCGCCGTAGTTTTTTCAATCGGTTTTACTGAAGCCAAGGAAGCAGAATCTTTTTCACTAACTGTATCGGTAATGGTATTCGAACGGTAAGTAACGGGGAGGTTGTTTGTGTTTAGTGCTGCAAGAGTAACATTTTCCTCGATACGAACATCGTTGTTCGAAGCAGTTAAATTGCCTTTATCTGCAACGAAGGTATTGCCGCTGAATCCGCTGTTGAAGCGTTTGAGTTCGGCAATACTCATGCCGGTTTCGGCGGCAATCGTGTTGAGTGCTTTGGTGCTGCTGGAATTGTAAACATTCCAAGAAAGCAGATTTTCCGGTTTTTCATTGCGATAGTTACGCTCGAAAGTAGATACGGCATCTGCGGGCAACAACAGTTTACGGTTAGCCTTGGGAATGAACACGGGTGCATTGAAAGCAGGATTTAATGCCAAAAATTCGCTTTCGCTGATATTGGCCAAACGTATGATGGCGTTCGTATCAAGTGGTTTATCGACTTGAACGGTTTTGAAGTACGGCTTGTTATTGATTTCACTCAAATTCATGCCGTAAGTTTGCGGATTGTTAACGATGTTGCGCACCGCAAGCAGTTTGGGGACGTAATTACGGGTTTCCTGCGGCATACGCAGGTTTTCGTAAGTCGGCTCCAAGCCTTGTGCGCGGGCACGGTTGATGGCGCGGCTTACATTGCCTTCGCCCCAGTTATATGCGGCAAGTGCAAGCGACCAGTCGCCGAACATGCCATGGAGTTTTTGCAGATAATTGAGTGCGGCATCCGTGGCGGCGTATACGTCGTGACGACCGTCATATAAGGCGGTACGTTCCAAACCGAAATGGCGGCCTGTTGCAGGCATGAACTGCCATAAACCGGATGCGCCGACATGGGATTTTGCTTTGGTAACGAATGCACTTTCGATGAAGGGGAGCAGGGCGATTTCTGCGGGCATATTGCGTTTTTTGACTTCGTTCGCAATATGGTACATATAAGGACGGCTTCGGTTGATGGTACGGTCGAAGTAGGCACGGTTGGCTGAGAACTTGTTTTCGTGACGGCGCACCAGTTCGGAGTTGACTTCCGTGATGCGGAAGTTTTTTCTCAGAGACGGCCACAGGCTGCCTCCGGCAAACGATTTGCTTTGCGCCTGATCGATGAGTGAGGAGTTGAGACGCATCATGGCCATGCCGACTTGGTTTGAAGATGCAGCATGGCTGTGTACCGCACCGGTCAGTGCGGATAAGCCCGAAATGGTTAATGTAAGTGTTTTGAGTTTAGCCATAGTTTCTATTTATTCGAGTAAATTTAAGTCGCAGCAATGTTAATATGTGCGGATGATGCCGTCAAGGCGTTATCTGTATGATTTACTGTTAATCTTTCTGAAATTTGATTTCTTTTGTGATAGTGTGAAATGGAAAAATTGTTTGACTGGTGGAAATTGACCAGTATTATGCTTGGATTTTGAAATGTGTTTGACCGATATGGAAAATGATGGATAGAAATGCCGACGGCTGGTTCTGCGATACCGTGGCAGGGCGGTATGTTGCTAAATTGGAACAGCAATTTTATGCGGACAGTATCCGAAATATTCACGCGACAACGGCTGTTCAGGCCGGAATGCCTTTATGGTTGAGGCCGTCTGAAACAATCATCACGGTGGGTCGGGACGTACTGATGGCGGTTGATTCTGCTGCGTGGGCAGAGCAGTCGCTTGACCTTCTTTTGATGCCGCACGCGCACGAATACTGCGGTCAGCCGTTGCGTGCATTGGAAGAAGCGGCTCGGGTGTTGAAACCGGGTGGGAGATTGGTGGTAACAGGGTTCAATCCCGATTCGCTGTGGCGTTTTTCTTCGTGGTTCGACGGTAAACGCCTGCCGTTGCGGGCGCATTGCATGAAATTGTCTGAATTCAAGCAAAGGTTGTCGGATTTGGGTTTTGCCGTGGAAACGGGTCGGTTTATGGCGTATGTGCCGCCGGTGGACAGCGGCCGTGCTTTGGATTTCTGGCGTTTTTTGGATAAGGCGGGAGACCGTTGGTGGCCGCACGGAGCGGCGGTATACGGCTTGGTTTTGGTCAAACAGGTGGCCGGACTGACACCTTTAGAAGGGTTGGAAACGCTGTTGGACAACGGTAAGGAAATCTCGTTCGGAATGGCAAAAGCCGACGTGCGGGGATGTTGTTGTCGGGACGGTGGATAGGACTTTGCAGATTTTCAGTAATACTGCGGTACCTGTTTTCAGACGGCCTTGTCTTTGTTTCTAAATGGATTTGTTTGTATATATCAAAATATTGGCTATGGATTCTTGCTTCCACAGGAATGACTCTTTTTATCAATCACTTTATCTGGCTAATCCGGCTAAACCTTGTCGGTTGGTTTTCAGTCAAAATTCCCTCTGATTCTGAAAAATCTTCAAAATGACCATGATGCCGTCTGAAACTCCGCTTTCTAAAACCTGCTGGCTGTTCTGTTCCGTTATCGACAATTTCGGCGACATCGGTGTGAGCTGGCGTCTGGCTTCCATGCTGTCAGTCGAACTTGGCTGGCGTGTATGTTTGTGGGCAGATGATGTGTCCGCGCTGCGAATGCTTTGTCCTGACTTGCCCCCCGTGCCGTGCGATTATCGGAACATCCACATCAATGTTTGGCATCCGCATTTTTCAGACGGCCTTGACGGAGTGCCGCGCCCGGATGTTCTGATTGAAACATTCGGCTGCGATTTGCCGCCTGATGTGCTGGAGATTGCCCGCCTTAAGAAACCTGTATGGCTCAATTGGGAGTACCTGAGTGCGGAAGAGGGGCATGAACGGCTGCACGGTTTGCCGTCGCCGCAGGCGGGCGGAGTGGAAAAATATTTTTGGTTTATGGGTTTTACCGACAAAAGCGGCGGCCTGCTGTGTGAGAAGGACTACCATCGGCAAGCGTTTTTTGATGAGGCGGCATTTAGAGGCCGTCTGAAATTGCCGCCGAAGACCGCACAGGAATGGCTGTTGTTCGGTTACGAAGGTTCTGCATGGATACGTTGGCTGGAAATGTGGCGGCAGGCAGGGGAGCCGGTTACGCTGCTGTTGGCCGGCGGAAAAGTGCTGAAAAGTTTGGAGGATGCGGGCGCGGTGCCGCGGAACGCACTTAAGAATGACGGCGATATTTTTCAGACGGCATCCGTGCGCCTGATTAAAATCCCGTTTGTGGCGCAAACCGAATTTGACCGTCTGCTTCATCTTTCAGACGGCCTGATTGTGCGCGGAGAAGACAGTTTCGTGCGTGCGCAATTGTCGGGCAAGCCGTTTCTTTGGCACATTTATCCGCAGGAAGAAAACGTGCATCTCGAAAAGTTGGACGCTTTCTGGCAACGCTGCCGTCCGTTTTATTCTCCGGATATATTTGATTCCTTACAGATTTTGTCGAACGATTTGAACGGCGGACAGCAGGTTTCCCCGCAAACGCTGCTTCATTCGTGGCGGCATCTTCAAGGCCGTCTGAATATTTGGCAGGCGGGTGCGGCGGCGTGGTCGGAAATGCTGGCAAGACAGGAAAGCGCGGTGGAAAAACTAGCCAAGTTTCTGCAACCTAAGCTAAAATAACGCGTTTTTTATTGACAACCGATTGGAATCCAAAGCATGAAAACCGCACAAGAACTGCGCGCAGGCAACGTATTTATGGTGGGCAACGACCCGATGGTGGTTCAGAAAACCGAATACATCAAAGGCGGCCGCTCATCTGCCAAAGTGAGCATGAAGCTGAAAAACCTGCTTACCGGCGCAGCCAGCGAAACCATTTATAAAGCCGACGACAAATTCGACGTTGTGATTCTGGCGCGCAAAAACTGTACTTACAGCTATTTCGCCGACCCCATGTATGTGTTTATGGACGAAGAGTTCAACCAATACGAAATCGAAGCCGAAAACATCGGCGATGCGCTGAAATTCATCGTCGACGGCATGGAAGACGTTTGCGAGGTAACCTTCTACGAAGGCAACCCGATTTCCGTGGAACTGCCCACCATCATCGTGCGCGAAGTGGAATACACCGAGCCTGCGGTTAAAGGCGACACTTCGGGCAAAGTGATGAAAACCGCCCGTTTGGTCGGCGGCACCGAAATCCAAGTGATGGCATACATCGAAAACGGCGACAAGGTCGAAATCGACACCCGTACCGGCGAATTCCGCAAACGCGCGTAAAAACCGTTGGTTTGAAAACCGAAGGCCGTCTGAAAAAATTCAGACGGCCTTCGGTTATTTTGGGCAATAAAGCCTGAAACCGTCTATCAGCCCAATAACATAGCCGGTGCACTACCGTATATAAATTTCCACGCCGCCGTTTAAATTGTTTTTGGATGCGATGGAAACCCTGCCGCCTTTTTCTCCCGTCAGGCTGAATACCAAGCCGCCGCTAGTGCGTTTGTGTACTTTCAAGCGTGCGCCGCCTTTTTCGACATAGCGGAAGTTGGCGCATTCTTCGGCGCACCAGTCGTCTTTCCAATGAAGGAAATAACGCCGCTCAGCTTTGACCGAGAGCTTTTCGCCGCCGTTAACAATAAAATACGGCCAAACGGGTTTCTGCGTGCGGAACGTCCAATCCACGGTTTGTTCCCTGCCGCCGCTTTTGTAGCGGAAAACGGCGCGGTATGCGGTATCGTAGGCCAGCGGTTTGAGCGGAAACAGCGCAAACTGCCTGCCGGTCAGTTTGCGGTTCGGGTCGGTTTTCGCGCTCAACACGCGCACGGGTTTGACTTCTTTGCCGCCTTGGTAAAGTTTGAACGACAGCATTTCGATTTTCGCCTTGCCGTTATGAAAATCGATGCTGGCCGGATTGCCCGCGATACGGATGTCGGGCAGCGGGTTGGGCGTTTCGTTTTGAAATTCGGGGATGGCGCTGCGGCCGACGGGAAAAACGGTATAGGCAGGTGCGGTTCCCGCCGGATATTCGTCGGTATAAACCACCGCGCCGTTGTTGCACGATTCGGTGTAATAACTGCGGCCGGGCTGCACCGCTTTGTGGTTCAGACGGCATAATCCGTTGTGCAGGCCGCTGGCCTGTTCGATCACGAATGCGCGGTTGCGCCCAGATGCGTGCGATGCGGCTCCTGCTTCGTCGGAATAGGGGTCGAGAAGGGAAAAGCGGTGGTAGATGGCGCTCATCAGATTGTCTATCTGCATCCGCGCCCCGAGTGCGGAAAAATCGGCGATACGGCCGTTTTCATCGTCGGAAAGCGTTTCCGTGGTCAGATTTTCTTCGACGCTGCGCGACAGATAGCCTGCTTTGGCCGCGCGGGTATTCGGGTCGGCACCGCTGAACAGCGGATCGGCGGTTTTCCTTTGGCCGTGCTGCTCTTCGGGATAGGCCGCAAGATAGCGCGCATGGGAGCGTGCGGCGGTTTCAAGTACCGGCGAATGTTTGAACGGCTTCAATCCCGCTTCGCTGCGAAGGCGGTTGAGATAGTCGAAACCCGAAATACCGCCCGCATCCGAGCGCGCGTCCCGAGCCTGTATCAGGCTTTTTTGCAGCCCGCGGCGTTCGCTTTTCTGCTGTTCGGAAAACAGCCAATAAATCGCGACAATAGCCGCCAGCCAGATAAACAGAGATTTCATGGTTTGCAGATTGAATTGATATGGTTTTCAGACGGCATATGTTTTTATCGGGCGCATTTGAACACAATCGGGCGGAAATTGCCATCTTCCGTGTTCCTGTTGTACCGGAAAAAGCAGGCCGTCTGAAACGGGTACGGCAGGGCGGTAATCCCACCGCTTCGGAATGTTTCTGCATAGTGGGTTGATGAACAAAAAATCCTTTTAATAGCAGTATCCTACGGCAACAGGCCGTCTGAAAACATTTTCAGACGGCCTGTTTGGATGATTGTCGGCAGGTGCAGGTACAGGATGAATTGGGCAGTTTCAGGCAGAGCGCCATAATTAACGGCAGGTGCGCGGGCTGACGGTGGTGAACTCCTGACCGTTCGGGCTGTACACGCGTGCGGTTACGCCTTTGCCGGCATGGATTCTGCATACTGCGTCCAGCGTGGCGTCCAGTTCGTATTCGCGCACGGGCAGGCGGGCGCCGCGGGAGACTTGGCGGCCGTCGCGCTCGAACACTTTCACTTCGTAAGTGCCTTGCGGGTAGTCGCTGCCCTGTTCCGGCGAACCGGCGGACATACAGGCGGCAAGGGGCAGCAGGCAAGCAAGGCGGATAATTTTTTCATGGCGTTTCCTTAAACAAACCGTTTGGCGGTTCAGTGGTTGAAAACATTATTGTCGCACAAAAGGCCGTCTGAAAGCAGGTTTTCAGACGGCCTTTTGCGGGGATAGATGTGGGGGAACGGATTGGCAGACGCAGGTTGAATCAGGTCGCTTTCAGGCCGTAACGCCAACAGCCGCTGCCGTTTCGGAATGCTGACGAGGTCTGGATTCCCGCCTACGCGGGAATGACGGGATTAAGGCACTGCGGATGGCAAGGCCGTCTGAAACGGGGGGGGGGAAGCCGCTGTTTCGGGGTGTTTCGGCATGATGGGTTGACACCCATTCTACGATGACAGGCCGTCTGAAAGATGTTTTAGCGAAACTCGCTACACTCGTTTTCAGACAGGCATTGATGATGGTGTGCGTTTTTTCGTAGGTACGGTTAGCCGCCTAAAGCGGCGTAACCGTACGAAAGCGTTTATCGAATCCTACCGACACGCCGTCTGAAAACCCGTTTCGGACGGCGTTACAGTTTCCCGTATGTATGCCGCTCCCTGTGTACGGTTACACCGCTTAGGCGGCTAACCGTACCTACGTCGGGCTATGCTTGGTGAAGCACCCGCAAACTAAAATGCCTGTCTGAAAATATTCAGGCAGGCATTGATGGTAGCGTGTGTTTTTTCGTAGGTTGGGTTGAAAACCCAACAAAACCGTTCGTCGTTCCGAAATGTTGGGTTACGGCCTTAAAGGCGGCCTAACCCAACCTACGCTTGCTACACCTGAATTGACAATCGTTGAATCGACGGTAGGGTGTGTGGCGCAGCCACGCACGCGGTTAGATGGGGCATACAGGCTACGCTTGCTAGGGCACACACCCTACGTCTGAAGTCGGCAAGTGTTGAACCGGCGGTAGGGTGTGTGGCGTAAGCCACGCACGCGGTAGGTGAGGCATACAGGCTACGCTTGCTGCACATATCACACGCCGTCTGAAAACCCGTTTCAGACGGCGTGTCGGTTTTCCGTATGTACCGCTGCCTGTGTACGGTTACGCCGCTTCAGGCGGCTAACCGTACCTACGTCGGGCTACGCTTGGTGAAATACCCGCAAACTAAAATGCCTGTCTGAAAATATTCAGGCAGGCATTGAAAGCGTTACGGATGGCAAGGCCGTCTGAAAATAGTTTTAGCGAAACCCGCCGCTACACTCGTTTTCAGACAGGCATTAGTGATGGCGTGTGTTTTTTCGTAGGTACGGTTAGCCGCCTGAAGCGGCGTAACCGTACGAAAGTGTTCAACCCAACCTATGCTTACTAATAAGGAACGTCTTTAATCTGTTCATCAATTAATTTCTTAAATGCATACTGTTTATCATCAGCTGTAATTAAATTTATTAATTCATTATTTGCAAAAAGCAATATTTTTCCAGCTTCTCTAGAAGTTCTTAAAGCCTCCAGTCGGACAGTCCCTGCAATACTATACGATGAAGCAATAATTCCTAATTCAGCTAATTGATTAGTTGAATCTAATTTTGCTTTGAATGAAACAAAATCACTTTTATTGACAGGAGAAGATGGTCTATTCTTCGCCTCTACAAGAATATACTTACCAAATTTTTCTAAAAATTTATCATTTATATCGTTGCGCAATATTAAATCGACTTCTGAAGTTGAGTCTGTGACACGTTTTTGAATAAAATGAAAACCTATTTGTCCAAAAAGATTTGTAAGAAATTCTTCAAATAGCATCCCTTTTTTTTGAGAATTTTCTTCGTTCTTAGCTCGTATATAAGCATTCATTAACATACGGCTATTCTCAGATAAACCTTCTTCCTGACGATTGAAAAAATTTTCTATAATTCCTTGGATTTTCGGAACCCAAATTTCCATGCTTTCTTTTTCCATAACTTGTAAGACATTTCCAGACAGAAAAATATCTTTCAGGCTATTAGTAAATTCAGGTAACCAAGCAGAAACTAAAATAACTTTTGCTAAGGGATTATTTTTAATAATTCGATGATAAAGATCAATTCCATTAAATTCATAATCATCCATACGTAAATCAATAATCGCAAGAGAGCAAAAGCGATCATTGATTGCGTTATTGATTTCAGATTCTGAATGTAAAGGTTCAAATTTATATCCAGAATTATACATCCGATCATTTAGCTGCCTAGCAAGTGCTTCAGCCTGTAATTTTTCATCATCTATAACTAAAATATGTTTATTCATCATCCAAACCTTTAAATGGTAGAGTGATTAAAAAGCGTTTTGAAAATTCAGGTTTATTTGATGCTATACATTGAATATTACCATGTAATAGTTCACAAATATATTGTGCGTGGTAAAGACCAATTCCACTACCGCCTGTGGTCGAATAACCGTATTCAAAAATCTTGTTAGTATCAATCTCTGAAATAGTGGAACCATTATCATAGATTGAGAAGAAAAGATTCTTTTCTTTTTGATCAATGTCAATTTTGAATAGAATATGGGCATCTATGGTATTTTTTAAGTTGTTACAGGCATTAATAATTAAATTTACAAAAATCTGCAAAAGGGAGTGAAAAGGATAATTTACATGGAGATCGATTTCCTGAAGCAATTGTTTATTAAAATGAACTTTGTTTTCAGCTAAAAGTTCCCTAGTAAGGGCTTCAGTTCCGCCAATTAATTTATTTACATTAAAAATACTATTTTTTCCATGAGGGATGAGTTTGGAAAAATTAGCCATTGTTTCACGAATTACATCCAATTGTGTCCTTAAACTAACTAGGTGTTCATCAGTAATTTCATTAGCTCGGTAGGTAGATAAAATTGCATCCATATTTTGGATACAATTCTTCATATCATGCCCTAGAAAATTTGATAAAGCAGCAATGTGAAGATTATGAGCATCATTAATAGCATCAATATTTTGTTTTAAAAGCTGAATATATTCTTGTTGCTGTTCCGAGGCTTGTTGTAAAGCTGTTAGATTCTTTTTTATCGCACGTTTTCCTTGGTTTTGACGTTTTGGTGGCATTGGAAATTTTGATTTCATGAAAATCCCTTGCTTTTTATTTATTAATTAATATATTTTTTAAATATTGCCCAGTATAACTCCCCTTAACCTTCATAACTTCTTCCGGACTCCCTTTCGCAATAATCTGGCCGCCACCGCTTCCACCTTCCGGCCCTAAGTCCATAATGTAATCTGCGGTCTTAATCACGTCAAGGTTATGTTCGATAATCACAATCGAGTTGCCTTTGCCTTTCAGACGGCCTATTACTTCTAACAACAAAGCAATATCGGCGAAGTGTAAACCTGTGGTGGGTTCGTCGAGAATATATAAGGTGCGGCCGGTGTCGCGTTTGGAGAGTTCGAGGGCGAGTTTGACGCGTTGGGCTTCGCCGCCGGAGAGGGTGGTGGCGGATTGGCCGAGGCGGATGTAGCCGAGGCCGACGTCCATGAGGGTTTGGAGTTTGCGGGAGACGGTGGGCACGGCGTCGAAGAATTGGCGGGCTTCTTCTACGGTCATATCCAGCACTTGGCTGATGTTTTTGCCTTTGTATTGCACCTCCAGCGTTTCGCGGTTGTAGCGTTTGCCGTGGCACACT
>NZ_JBHCJY010000128.1:0-47853 GCF_041804105.1 Neisseria sp. | reverse complement strand
GGCTTCCACCTTATAGCCCCGATCTGAATCAGATAGAGAAAAAGTGGGCTTGGATTAAAGGTGTTAGGAATCGGCTGCGAATTACGGATGTGGATTGGCTGTTTCAGGTGTGTATCGATAAATAAGTTTATTTGCTATATGAGCGGTTGAACCGTTAACTGTGACTCAAACATGGATTCCCACTTGCGCGGGAATGACGGGAAAACATGGTTGCTGATGGCTCGGACTTGGCGGTTTTTAGGCTGCGAGTCGGGTGGCGCGGCATTCCCGCTTGTCCGGCAATCAAGGCTGCCCGAGTAGGGGAATCAGCGCATGCACCCCGACTATTGCATGAAGCGAAGCCGTTGTTCATGTTGTCCGGGAAAGAAGTTGATCAAGGCCGTCTGAAAACGGTGTCGCGTTTTCAGACGGCCTTCGTATTGCGGTTCGGCTAAACGGATTAGCGTGCCGGAACGGTTCCCATGCGCTGTTTCAGCGAAGTGGGGGAAGTGTTGAACAGGCTGGCGTAATAGGTGGCGTTGGCCATCACTTTTTTCACGTAATCGCGCGTTTCGGTAAACGGGATGGTTTCCGCGTAAATCGCGCCTTCGAGCGGGGTGGAAGCCTGCCAGTTGCGGGCGCGGGAAGGGCCGGCGTTGTAGCCCGCGGTGGTCATCACTTCGTTGTTTCTCAGACGGCGTTTTACGTCGGCCATATACCATGTACCCATGCGGATGTTGCCGTCCATGGTGTACAGTTCGCTGCTGCTCATGCCCGTTTTACCGGCGATTTCGCGGGCGGTGGCGGGCATGACCTGCATCAGGCCCTGTGCGCCGACAACCGATTGCGCGCCGATGGCGAAACGGCTTTCCTGACGGATCAGGCCGTACACCCAAGCCGGATCAACGCCGACCTGCGAAGCATAGCGCATGGTGGTTTCTTTAAAGGGCGACAGGTAGCGCAGGTTGTAGTTGAGCTTCTTGTCGGTGCGCTCGGCGCTGTTGATGGCCATGTCGTAGAACTTGTTGTCGTAGGCCAGCTGTGCGGCGGCCAAGAGCGTGTCTTCGTCCGCGCCGCGGGTGGCGAAACGCCATTCCGCCTGCGCCATGCTGCGCATTTTGCCGTTGCCGCTGCTTTGCGCGTTTTTAAACAGCGTCAGCGCACGGGCATATGCGCCGTCTTTGGCCAAGCGTTTGACATCGCCTTTGTCCGGTTCGGCATTGTTGCGGGTGCTGACGCGGTTGCCGAGTTCTTCGGCGGCCATCAATGCGTAGAAGTTGCGGCCGGATGCGGCGGCTTTTTCATAATGGCCGCGGGCCGAACCGCTGTTGCCTTGGGCAGCGAGACTGCGGCCCAGCCAGTATTGCCATGCGGGGTCGTTTTGCAGTTTCGCGGGCATGCTGCGGATGACGGATGCCAAATCGCTCCAACGTTGCAGGCGCAGGGCGGCACGGGCGTACCATTCGAACTGTTCGTTATCGAGCTGGCTGCGGTCGGCGCGGTTGAAGTGGTTCAGGGCGGTGCTCATATTGTGCGCACGGGCCTGTACCAAACCGAGTACACCCCAGGCATAGCCCGCCTGTTCGCGGCTCAGGCTGCCGGACATGCTTTGCAGCGCGGCGGCGGAGGATGCACTTTTCTGTGCGCTGCTGCCGATGATGTTGACCAGACGGAATTCCTGTTCGGTCTGGCCGCCGCCCAAAGCTGCGGCAAGGTTGCGCGCGTCGGTGGTCTGGCCGTTGCCGATCAGGCCGCGCACGCGGCGCCAGCCGTCGCTTTTGGAGAGTTTGCCGGACTGTGCGGCGGCTTCGACCAAACGCGTGCAGCCTGCGGGCAGGCGTTTGGTTTCCTTAACCAGTTCGCCCGCCAACTTGCCGTATTCGCCGCTGTTCAGTTCGGCGAAACACTGCACTTCCTGACTGCGACCGGCGGGGGCGAGCTTGGCGTATTCGCGGCGGAACATATCCCATGCGCCGCGCGCGCCGAGGCTTTTCAGCCATTCGTTGCGCACGTTTTCCGCCATCGCGCTGTCTCCGGCCTGTGCCAGAAACTGTTGCGGATAGGCATCGTCGCCGCGTTTGGCCGCGTCGAATGCGGATTGGTACTGGCTGAAGTCGGAAAGGACTTTGGAATCCGATTCGACCGCGCGCGAAGATTTCGTCGGCTGGCTGCCTGCTTCTACGGGATGGACGGTCTGTTCGGAGGATGTACAGGCCGTTACGGCCAGCATGGCTGCCAAAGTGGCGGCGAGTGCGGAATAACGGAAGGTGCGTTTGGCGCTCATGTGTGCTTTCTTCAAATTCTGGAATATTGGATTTTTAGATAGAAAATTGAACGAAGTATAACCGATTCGCTACTTGAAGACAAAAAGGCCGTCTGAAAGGTTTTCAGACGGCCTGAAAGGAGGTTTGAGAGCGGTTTGTTTTCGGTTAACCGCAAAAACGGGCGGGATTTATCATGAATTTTCTGCATGCGGAACGGCAAATAATATCACGCAAAGCCTGCCGTTCCGCTGTGTTAAAATATTGTCAACAATTTCAAATAGCTGTTTTTCATAAATTTTTCCCGGGTTGTTGTTGCCAATCAATGCTTCCAGAGGTTTTGCATGAAATTTCTCGATCGTTCCCGTTCCGTTGCGCCTGCTGGGTTCAACCGCTGGCTGGTGCCGCCTGCGGCATTGGCCGTACACCTTTCCATCGGCCAGATTTACGCTTATTCGGTGTTTAACGCGCCGCTCACGAAGGTAGTCGGCATTACCGAATCTGCTGCGTCCGATTGGACGCTGGCAACCGTCGGCTGGGTGTTCAGCATTGCGTTGGCGGTACTCGGCGCATCCGCGGCGGTGTTCGGCACTTGGATGGAACGGGTGGGGCCGCGCAAAGCGATGTTCGCCGCGGCCTGCTGTTTCGGGCTGGGTTTTCTGGTGTCGGCGCTGGGGGTTTATACGCACAACCTGTGGCTGCTGTATTTGGGCAACGGTGTGCTCGGCGGCGTCGGTCTGGGTTTGGGCTACATCGGACCCGTCTCGACGCTGATGAAGTGGTTTCCCGACAAACCGGGCATGGCCACGGGATTGGCGATTATGGGCTTCGGCGGCGGCGCGATGCTGGCTTCGCCGTTGTCGGTGGCGTTGATGAAGTTTTTCGGCGGCCCGGCCTCGGTGGGGGTGGCGGAAACCTTTGTGGTGTTGGGGATTTTTTATTTTGTGTTCATGATGTTCGGCGTGTTTACCATCCGTGTGCCGTCTGAAGGATGGAAGCCCGAAGGTTATGTGCCGCCGAAAAAAGCGCAAAAACTGGTCAGCAGCAGCCATGTGAGCGCGGCTCAGGCCGTGAAAACGCCGCAGTTTTGGCTGCTGTTCGGCATTTTGTGCCTGAACGTTACCGCCGGCATCGGCGTGCTCGGGCAGGCTTCGGTGATGATTCAGGAGCTGTTTTCCGAGCTGTCGGTGGGCAGGGATGCGGCGGTGGATGCCGCGGCGGCGGCAGGTTTCGTCGGCCTGCTGAGCCTGTTCAATATGGGCGGACGCTTTTTCTGGTCGAGCATTTCCGACCGCATCGGCCGCAAAGGCGTGTATATGGTGTTCTTCATACTCGGCTCGCTGCTGTATTTCGCTGTGCCGACTTTGGGGGAAAACGGCAGCAAGACATTGTTCGTTATCGGGTTCTGCGTCATCATGTCGATGTACGGCGGCGGGTTTGCGGCGATTCCCGCCTATCTGAAAGACCTGTTCGGCACTTATCAGGTCGGCGCCATTCACGGACGGCTGCTGCTGGCATGGTCGCTGGCCGCCGTGCTCGGCCCCGTGCTGGTAAACTATATCCGTCAGGCGCAGATTGACAGCGGCGTGCCGGCCGCCCAAGCCTACAGCGTAACCATGTACATCATGGCCGGTTTGCTGGTTCTCGGGTTGTTGTGCAACATCGCGGTGAAAGCCGTTCACGAAAAACATCACCACCAAAGCATCGAAGCAGCCGCGCACAGCGGCAATCCCGACGACGAAACCGCCGTTTCCGATGCCTATCTCGTTGCCGAACAACTTTCCCACAGCGGTTTTGCCGTGTGGTGGCGCTGGCTGCTGGTGTCCGTGCCGTTGGGCTACGGCATTGTGATGGTGTTTGCAAAAGTCATGGATTTGTTCAAATGATTTTTCAGACGGCCTGTCCGTGCCGCAGATGCCGTCTGAAACAACAACGTTACCGCCCGCAAAGGAGGCATGATATGAAACTGACCCTGCTGTCCCGCGAATATTGCAGCCTGTGCCACCAAATGCGTGCCGCGCTGGGGCCGTATCAGGTGCAATACGGCTTCACGCTCGAAATCATCGATGTCGACGAACACCCCGAACTTGAAGAGAAATACAATGAACTTGTCCCCGTATTGCTGGGCGGCGGCACCGAAATCTGCCATTGGTTTTTAGACGAGGCCAGATTGAAGGCATGGCTGGAAGAGCAGGTAAGGCACAAGGAAAAAGGGCGGGGTATGAACCGTTAGGTTTGCGGTTGTCGGGCATGCCGCCGTTATGGCCGGTTATGGTGTACTGCATACCTGCAACGCGCTTGCGGGCGAACGGCATTGGCGTTCACAAAAATCTGCAATGCCGGGTATGCGGTCAGGCCGTCTGAATAATGTTTTTGACCGTGTTCGGATCATGCGTTGACGGCATCAATGCCGCCTTTCCCGTGCAGGCGGAAGTTTGGATGTTTGAATTCAAATTTAATTTAGAAACAAAGGCTTGTTGTCTTGGGTGGCTGTTTCTGCCAACACGGGGAAGTCGCGCAGTACCTGTGATACCCGAGCCGTCATGACATCACGGAATGCGGAATTGCCGTTTTGCCGGTGATGAATCCCGCCGCAACAAAAGGCCGTCTGAAAACTTTTCAGACGGCCTTTTGTTGCGGCACGGCAATGCTTACATCTGCGTTGCCTGAATCGCGGTCAGGGCGATGGTGTACACGATGTCGTCCACCAATGCGCCGCGCGAAAGGTCGTTGACCGGTTTGCGCAGGCCTTGCAGCATGGGACCGACGCTCAATACGTTGGCGTTGCGCTGTACGGCTTTGTAGGTGCAGTTGCCGGTGTTGAGGTCGGGGAACACCAATACGGTGGCCTGACCTGCCACTTTGCTGTCGGGCGCTTTGGATTTGCCCACGCTGGGGACGGTGGCGGCATCGTATTGCAGCGGGCCGTCAATCAGTAGGTCGGGGCGTTTTTCTTTGGCGATGCGGGCGGCTTCGGCCACTTTCTCAACATCGGGGCCTGCGCCGGAAGTGCCCGTGGAGTAGGAAATCAGCGCGACTTTGGGGTCGATGCCGAAGGCTTTGGCGGAATCGGCCGACTGGATGGCGATGTCGGCCAGTTGCGCGGCATCGGGATTGGGGTTGACCGCGCAGTCGCCGTACACCAAAACCTGATTGGGCAGCAGCATGAAGAACACGCTGGAAACCAGGCTTGCGCCCGGAGCGGTTTTGATAAGCTGCAAGGCGGGGCGGATGGTGTTGGCGGTGGTGTGCACGGCGCCGGAAACCAGGCCGTCAACATCGTTTTGCGCCATCATCATGGTGCCGAGCACCACGGTATCCTGAAGCTGTTCGCGCGCCTGTTCGGGTGTCAGGCCTTTGGATTTGCGCAGTTCCACCATCGGGGCGACGTATTGTTCGATTAAGGTGGCGGGGTCGATGATTTCCAGCGAATCGGGCAGGGTGATGTGGCGTTCTTTGGCAACGGCTTCCACTTCGGCGCGCGGTGCGAGCAATACGCAGCGGGCGATGCCTTTTTCATGACAGATGGCGGCCGCCTGCACGGTACGCGGTTCCGCGCCTTCGGGCAATACGATGCGCTTACCGGCTTTGCGGGCGGAATCCATCATGTTGTAGCGGAACTGTGCGGGCGACAGGCGGCTGTGCGGCCGGTCGGTAAGCTGTTCCAAGCCTTGGAGTGCGGCAGTGCTGCCGAAATAGGTCAGGCCGGTTTGCTCGGCCACGGCCGCACCTGTGCCGGCGTCGGCATTGTCGAGTATGAAGCCCGCCAATACGCCCGGTGCGGTGGCATAAGCCTGTTTGGCCAGATTGAGTTTGCGTACCATGTATCCGATGTCGCCGTCGCAGGTGTGGGCGGCAAAGACCACGGCGGCATCCAGCGACAGGGCGAGTTCCACGTTTTGGGCAGACAGGAATACTTTTTCGGCATCGGGACGGATGCCTTCGATAACGGTGTTGGCAGCGGAAATCGCGCTGACTTCGCCCACGACCGAATCAAACCAGTCGTCGCCCTTGCCTTGGGCAATCAGAGCTTCGGCCCTGCCGTTGTCGTCGAGCGCCTGAAAGGCTTGTGCATCGTGCAGCGCGGCGGCTACGGCTTGGGTGGCGGCACGGCCGTCTGAACCGGTGGAAACGGGGACAATCAATACATTGGCCATAATCTTATCCTTATTAAACGGGTATCAAAACCGCCCGGTGCGGGCGTCGGTTTATTCTAGCACCAACAGCGCGGCGGATGGAACAACGGCGCAGTGGCGCAGGAGGAATGCGGTTCGGGAAGCAGGCCGTCTGAAATTTCGGGCGGATGCCGTTCAGACGGCCTTGCCGGTTGGGGTGCGTTCGGGTTGTCCGGTAAAAGTGTGTTGATGGTATTTAATTGAACGGTATTTCTGTGTCGGTGGGAAACGGCGGTTCTGCCGGACAAAATACCTGCATTGAAACGGTCGCGGCGGATTGCCGTTTAATCGGGGCGGCGGAAGGTAAGGACAGGTTGGTTTCATTCGCCGGCCCGATGCGGTATCCGGTTTGCAAAACCTGTTTCCGGTTCATCCGGCCGATTGCAGCGGAGCAGGCCGTCTGAAACTTCAGGCCAATATCCTTAAAACGGCATGTTCAGGGTTTTTGAACTTATGCTTCAGCAGGGCGGGCAGGTTGCGGTCGAAATAATATTGCCCGTCGGGCAGCAGCAGCGCGCCGCCGGTGCAGCGGAACGTGTGCGCGGTGGCCGAAAACGGCTGCGTTTCCGTGATTTCGATGTCGTGCGCCCGTCCCCAGTCGACTACGGGCAGCAGCGGGGCGGCTTCTCGGATGCGGCGGTTTTGCGTTTCGATGCCGTCTGAAGTATTGCACGTGCCGCTGCATTGGCCGACGGCGTGCACGGGGCAGACGGTTTGGTCGTGTCCGTCGGGCAGGATGCCCAGCGATTCGGGACAGAAACCGTATGCCTGCGCCCATTCGGCCAGGGCGCGGCAGGCGGCTTTTTTGTGCAGGAACAGACCGTAAGGCGGTTCACTGCGGCAGCCGTCGGCCAACGGCACAATCCGCGCCTGCAAGCGGCCGCGCGTATCGGGCGCGAAGCGGACGGTAAAATAATTTTTCGCACCGCTGCCGCCGTTTTCAGACGGCCTGAGATTGTGCCGGAGCATGGTTTGGGCTTTGAGCGATACGGTGTGCAGACTACCTGCCGACGGCAGAAATCGTACCTCCGAAGCCGACTGCACCCAAGCGGGCAGGTGTTTGCCGTGGAGTAGGGCGGCGGTTTCGGCAAACGCACGTTCGTGCGCTTCAACAGCTTGCGCCTGCCCGAAGGCGTCGAACCATATCGTAACGCCGTCTGAATCCGGCAGCGCGTAGAGTTGCTGCGAAAGCGCATCGGGCAGCCATGCGGGCAGCGGTTTCGGGTTCATTAGATGGCGGCAGTGGTTCGCCCACTCGGTTTCGTTTTTCTGCGTCAGACTGAGTTCCAGAAAATCCGCCAAAACCAAGACATCGGTCATGGCGCGGTGGCGGTTTTCAACGGGAATGCCGAAACGACAGATGATGCTGTCGAGACTGTGTTTGTAGTGTTCGGGATACAGCTTGCGGGAAAGCTGCACTGTACACAGCGCGGGAGCAGCGAAATCCAGCCCCGAGCGGGCAAACTCGCGGCGCAGAAACGTATAGTCGAAACGGCTGTTGTGCGCCACCACCAGCGTGCCGCGCAGCAGCGGCAGCAGTTCGTCGGCCAGCTCGCCGAACACAGGCGCGTCGGCTACCGTTTCGTTGCTGATGCCGGTGAGCCGTGCCACAAATTCCGGGATTTCCTGCTGCGGATTGACCAGCCGTTCATAGCGGCTGACCAGGCCGTCTGAAAACCGCAAAACCGCGATTTCGGTAACCCTGTCGTCGGTCAGGCTGCCGCCCGTGGTTTCCAAATCCACCACGGCCACCGGCATGCCGAAGCCCGCAAAAGCAGCCGCCAAATGCGGCCAGCGCGGAAAGTCAGCCATTTCTTATTCCTTATAATTCAAAGGCAAAACGCGCATTTTAACCCGTTTTCCGATTTTTTTCAGACTCAGGCTTGACACTTTCAGACGGCCTGAATATAATGCCAGTCTTTCTAGCAGCACCCGTAGCTCAGTTGGATAGAGTATCTGGCTACGAACCAGAGGGTCGGGCGTTCGAATCGCTCCGGGTGCGCCAGAAAACATTTATTTTATTCCGCGCCCATCGTCTAGCGGTTAGGACATCGCCCTTTCACGGCGGTAACCGGGGTTCGATTCCCCGTGGGCGTGCCAGATTCCGAAAACCCCAAGCAAATCAATCATGCTTGGGGTTTTTGTTTCGTATAGCCGATGCGGAAGTTTGATTCGGAATTTTGCGATATGCGTTACCTATAACCGCAGGGTATTTTTGAATAGGCTGTTCATCCCGTGGTTGACCGATGAAAATACAGTTTGGTTTTATCAGTGTCTTGTTTAGGCCGTCTGAAATTGTTCAGACGGCCTGTATCGGGAAGGTTTGATGAACAATTCCGAGGCGACGCGGTTTCTGCAATACGCGGATTCCACTATAATCGCGGCTTTTGCAGAATATCTCCGAATCCCGTTGAAAGGGCTGGTTTGTCCATGAATATCAGGCGTTTGCTTTTACGGTTTTTGCCCGGCAAAGTTGTCGGCAGGTTGTCGGTGTACGGCAGGCTGATGCGTATCGACAAGCCCATCGGTACGTTGCTGCTTTTGTGGCCGACTTATTGGGCGATGTGGGTGGCAGCAGAAGGCTATCCTGGCCATACGGTGTTTTGGGCGTTTACTTTGGGTGTGTTTTTGATGCGCAGCGCAGGGTGCGTGGTCAACGATTTTGCCGACCGTCATTTTGACGGTGCGGTTGCGCGCACGAAGAACCGGCCGTTTGCTGTCGGAGAGGTAGGGGAAACAGAAGCGCTGCTGCTGACGGCGGTTCTGTGTGTGTTGGCGGCGCTGTGCCTGCTGCCGCTTAATAATCTGACAAAATGGATGAGCCTGCCTGCGCTGTTTTTGGCGGTTACTTACCCGTTTACCAAGCGGTTTTTCCCGTTGCCGCAGTTTTATCTGGGATTGGCTTTTTCTTTCGGTATCCCGATGGCTTTTGCCGCCGTGCAGAACGACGTTCCCCCCGTTGCATGGTTGATTTTTGCGGCCAATGCGTTGTGGACGCTTGCGTATGACACGATTTATGCGATGGCTGATAAGGAAGACGATTTGAAAATCGGCATCAAAACTTCCGCCGTTACTTTCGGTAATCGTGATGTTCTTGCCGTTATGGTGTGCCATGCCTGTTTTACGGCGTTGATGGTGGTTCTCGGTTGGCAAATCGGTGCGCAATGGCCGTATTGGTTGGCACTCCCGATTACGCTGTGGATGCAGTGGCGGCAGTATCATGCCGTCAAAACCCGAGACCGCATGGTGTGTTTCCGTACATTTCTCGGCAACAACCGTATCGGTTTGGTTTGGTTTGTCGGTTTGGCCGGACATTATTTGCGGCAGGCATGGTAAGGATGGGCAGCGGCATGACAAAGGCCGTCTGAAAAGTTTTCAGACGGCCTTCGCTGTGTCAGCAGGTTGGTTGCGGCCGGTCGGTTTTTTATTGTCTTGAAGTTTGATTTGTATCTGTTTTTTGTTTTTTCGGTTTGGTTTGGAATCGTAGGGAACACGGGGCGGACAGGAGTGTAAATTGCACTGCCGCGATTGTGGTTTGGACAGACAGTGGGTACAATCGCAACTTGTTTTTCCCTTTGTAAGAGAATCCTATGAGCCTGATCGGCGAAATCCTACCGTTATCCCACATCGCTTTGGATTTGGAAGTGAGCAGCAAAAAACGCCTGTTCGAACAGGCCGGGCTGTTGTTGGAAAACGAGGCGCAGCTGCCGCGTTCGGATGTGTTCGAATGCCTGTTTGCGCGCGAAAAGCTCGGGACGACGGGTTTGGGGCAGGGGGTGGCGATTCCGCACGGCCGTCATGCCTGCGTTAAAAAAGCCACCGGTGCTTTTATCCGTACTCAGGAGCCGGTGGCGTTTGATGCGCCCGACGGCAAGCCGGTATCGCTGGTGTTTGTTTTGCTGGTGCCGGAAAACGCTACGGGCGAGCATTTGGAAGTGTTGTCGAAACTGGCCGGCCGCTTTTCCCAAAAAACGGTGCGCGAGGCGCTGATGAACGCGGCTTCCGCAGAAGAAGTGCAGAAGCTGCTGACCGAAGAATAATTATGCCGAGTATTTCCGTCCGCCGGCTGTATCAGGATAACCAGCACAAGCTGCAACTGGCTTGGGCGGCCGGTACAGCCGGAGCCGATAACCGTATCGGCGTTGAGGCCGACAAGCCCGTTTTGGCGCTGGTCGGCCATTTGAATTTTATCCACCCCAACCAAGTGCAGGTTATCGGGGTGGCCGAGGCCGAATATCTGCGGCGCATGGAGTCGGACGACGTTCCTTATGACTTGGATGCGGTTGTCGACAGCACCAAACCTTTGCGCGATATTCAGGCCGGCAGCAGCACGCCTTTGGGCAGGTTCGGCAAACTGTTCGACATTCCGATGTCGATGGTGATTGTGGCCAACGGTCTGCCGGTGTCGCCGATGCTGCGCGATTATTGCCACACCAACAATATCCCGCTGCTGACATCCAAGCTGGAAAGTCCGCATCTGATGGATGTTTTGCGGATTTACCTGCAACGCCAGCTGGCGGTTTCCACCGTAAAACACGGCGTGTTTCTCGATGTTTTCGAAATCGGCGTGATGATTACCGGACAGTCGGGTTTGGGCAAGAGCGAGCTGGCGCTGGAGCTGATTTCGCGCGGACACAGCCTGATTGCCGACGATGCGGTCGAGTTTTACCGTACCGGCCCCGAAACCATCGACGGCCGCTGCCCGCCGATGCTGCGCGATTTTCTTGAAGTACGCGGCTTGGGCATTCTCAATATCCGCCATATTTTCGGCGAAACGTCCATCCGTCCGAGAAAAATGCTCCAGTTGATCATCAACTTGGTTCCGGCCGACGACGAATACATGAAACGGCTCGACCGCCTGAGCATCCGCAGCGAAACCGAATCGGTGCTTGATGTCAGCATCCGTTCGGTAACGCTGCCGGTGGCGGTGGGCCGAAACCTTGCCGTACTCGTCGAAGCGGCCGTGCGCAACTACATCCTGCAACTGCGCGGCAAAGACAGCACCAAAGAATTTCTCGAACGCCACCAAACCATCTTGAAAGAAAACGAACCGAAACATGAAAATAGTGCTGATTAGCGGTCTGTCCGGCTCGGGTAAATCCGTCGCACTCAAGCAGCTTGAAGATTTGGGTTACTACTGCGTGGACAATCTGCCGATGGAGATGCTGCCCGCGCTCGTGCTGCACCACATCAACCGTGAAAACGAAACCCGGCTTGCCGTCAGCGTGGATGTGCGCTCGGGGGTCGACATCGTGCAGGCACAGGTGCAAATCCAATATCTGCGCGACGAAGGCCACCAAATCGAAATCCTGTTTCTCGAGTCGGAAGAAGGCGTACTCGTGCGCCGTTTTTCCGAAACACGGCGCGGCCACCCGCTCTCGGGCCATAACCTGACGCTGCTCGAAAGCCTGAAAAAAGAACGGGAATGGCTGTTCCCGCTGCGCGAAATGGCCTACTGTATCGATACATCCAAAATGAACGCCCAGCAACTGCGCTATGCCGTACAGCAGTGGCTCAATATCGAACGGCGCGGATTGTTGGTCATTCTCGAATCGTTCGGTTTCAAATACGGCTCGCCGGTCAACGCCGATTTCCTGTTCGATATGCGCAGCCTGCCCAATCCTTACTACGACCCCGAACTGCGCCCTTACAACGGCATGGACAAACCCATCCAAGATTATCTCGACGGCCAGCAGTGGGCGCAGGATATGGTCAACGACATCGATACCTTTCTCGCCCGCTGGCTGCCGCGGATGCAGATTGAAAGCCGCAGCTATGTAACCGTCGGCATCGGCTGCACGGGTGGCCAGCACCGTTCCGTGTATGTTGTCGAAAAACTGGCCGAACGGCTTACCGGCAAATACGAACTGCTGGTGCGCCACAGACAGGCTCAGAATCTGGCAGGACGGTAATCCGCAATAGCCGCCGACAGGCCGTCTGAAATAGGGGAGGTGTTGCCGCACAAACGGCAGGCCGTCTGAAAAACAGTTTTCCCGAAAATCAGTTTCAGAAAACTTAAAGTCTGGCCTTCAAACTGCGACATTTTCCCCTAATATCCTTAAGGCCGTCTGAAAACTTTTTCAGACGGCCTGAACACAGAAAGCACACAAAAATGGCAATCCAATGGTTTCCCGGCCACATGAACAAGGCCAAAAAAGCAATCGCCGAGCGCATCAAAAGCATAGACATGGTTATCGAAATGCTGGATGCCCGCCTGCCCGCTTCCAGTGAAAACCCCCTGCTTGTCCAATTATCCAAAGGCAAACCCAAACTCAAAATCCTAAACAAACAAGACCTTGCCGACCCCGAACGCACCGACGTCTGGCTCGGGTACTACAACAGCCGCCCCGACACCCGCGCCATCGCGCTGGATTCGTCCGAAAAAGGCGCAACCGCCAAAATCACCGCCGCCTGCCGCGCCATGATGCCCAACCGCGGCGGCATCGACAAACCCCTGCGCGTCTTGATTTGCGGCATTCCCAATGTCGGCAAATCCACCCTAATCAACGGCATGATAGGCAAAAAATCCGCCAAAACCGGCAACGAACCCGGCATCACCAAAGCCGAGCAGCGCCTGTTTCTCGCCGACGACTTCTGGCTCTACGACACCCCCGGCATGTTGTGGCCGAAAATCATCGTCGAAGAGGGCGGCTACAACCTCGCCGCCAGCGGTGCCGTCGGCCGCAACGCGCTCGACGAAGAAGAAGTCGCCCTCGAACTTTTAGACTACCTGCGCCGCCACTACCTGCCGCTGCTGCAAACGCGCTACCAGGCCGACAAAGACCCCAGCAGCCACTGGCAAGACACCGACTGGCTCGAATGGATAGCCAAAAAACGCGGCGCAGTTTTAAGCGGCGGCCGCATCAACTACCAAAAAGCCGCCGAAAACACCCTCACCGACTTCCGCGACGGCCAAATCGGGCGCATCACCCTAGAAACACCGCACCAATGGGAAAGCTGGCTGAAAGCGGCCAAACAGAAAGAAGCCGAGCTTAAAGCCGCGAGGGAAGCCAGAAAGGCAGAGAGAAAAGGAAAACCCTCATGAAACCGATATTTTCCGCCGCATTATGGGCAGGCATCTTATCTTTAACCGCCTGCGCCCATTCAGACGGCCTGAACAAGCCGGCAACCGAACCATCAGAAGAGCGCGTCCGAATCTACAAATCCGACGGCTCGCGCCAATGCGAAGGCGGCGGCATCAGCCCCGAAGCCATGAAAAAAGAATTACAGGGCATACGCGTGTATGCCGCCGAAAAACAGGTTTTGCGCGGCATGATGTTCCCCGCCGTGTGCGGCGGCCAAACCGGCAGCATTAACGTATATACTATTGCCGAACAAGATTTATCCGAAGCCGGAAAGCGCGGGTTTAATATATTGAAGCAGAAAGATTAGCTTATGTTTCAGCCAGGTAGGTTGGGCCATGATCTAACCTACGACTTGTTATCTTGAAATTAAGAAAGAATACATAATGAATTACTCTTTGATTATTGATAATATTTGGAATGTCTTGGTACCTAGTATAATTGGAAATACTGTCTATGACGGACTCAAAACCATATTAGGTGAGGTGTTTGATGGACTATTAGCACATAAAAATAATGGTAATAAAAAGCAGTTTACTGAAACATTAACAATTACGCTTGAGAGAAATCCGGAAATGGTTAAACAATTGGAAATATTCTTTCAACAGAAAAATACTTCCAATAACATTAGTATTAAAACAGGAAATATTCATGCAGGTGGGAATGTAACTATTGGAAATATTAAAAATGGATAAAATTTTAACATGCAATACGACTGGTGATATTTATAGTAATGGTGATGTATCTATTGGCAATCAGACTATTAATTATTGCAAATCAATTGAGTGGCAGAGTTTAGAAAAAAACAAACAAAAGATTTTAGAAAACATTAGAAGTACCGAACATAAAATTGAGAGATATCCTGATGATAGTGATTTTAAGGAAGAATTATTAAAATATAAGAAGGAACTGATTGAGTGCAATTGCGAGCTGGAGCAGTTTAAGCATGAAATTTTTCAATTGGCACAAAAATTTAGTCAAATTGAAATTAATAGTGAACGCAGAAAAATAGCATATCAAGCTTTCTTAGATGGTAAATATTCAGAAGCAAGAGCTATATTAGAAACTGAAGAGGCTATACAAGAACACAAGGATTTATTACAACAAAGAGAGTATTTGAAACGACAGCAAGAAGAAAACGAAAAAAAGTTAAAACATAAATCTGAAGAAAGTATTTTATTAGCGCATTTATATATGATTTATTACTCTTTGGGTAATGATAGAATCAATAAAGTAAAAGAGTACTTCGAGTTAGCGATTAAAGAACATGATATACCGAAATATCGTTTGGAGTATGCTCGATTTTTATATATAAACAATGATTTAAAAAAATCAGAGGAAGTTTATGTAGATACGTTAAATAAATGTGAAGAATTGGCTTTGCGAGACAAAAAAGAAAATGCAATATATTTAATATGGTGTTTAAAAGATTTTGCTGGCTTATTACAAAATTATCCCAATAGATGGAATGAAGCAGAGCAGCATTATTGTCGAGCAATCTCCATATATGATTCATTAATGGATTGTACGGAAAAATATGATAAGCAATTCATATTATTATTAAAAGAATATGCAGATTTATTAGATTATTGTGCTCGATATCAAGAGGCAGAAAAATATTATAATAAATGTTTGAAAAGTATAGAGCATAAATCTATAAATGATCCTGTGTTGCAAGCAATGGTTTTTCATGATTTTGGAATTATGCTTGCAAAGAATCCAAAAAAATTTGATATTGCCGAGAGCTTACATAAACAAGCATTACAGATTAGACGTACATTACCAGAAAACCAACTAGAAGCTTTAGAGCATTTAATTTATAGTTTGAAAAGTTTAGGGAAATTATTATCAGACTATCCTGATAAATATAATGAAGCCAAAGAATATTTTGAAGAGGCCTTAGCTCATCTGGAAAAGTTAATTGAAAACGAATCAATAAAATATCAAAAATTAGAAGCGGATATATATTCTCTCTTTGCAATGTTATTAAATAATATATGGGAAAAATTTGGAAGTAATCAAAATGCACAACAAGCAAAAAAATATTATGAAAAAGCTATTTTCTCTTTTCGAGATTTAGATGCATTAGCTCCTAATGCATATGACTTAAGATTAGCTTTAGCATTGAATAATTACGGCACACTTCTTCAGTATGCATTAAACGATAAAGTTTCAGCAAAAAAAATGTATGAAGAGTCCTTGAATATTTTTGAGAAAATTTATGCCAACCTTTCTGCAAACAATTCTGATGATATTCAGGATAGTATTGCGATGGTTAAGAACAGTTTGGCAAACCTATATAGTAATATGGATATGTTTTCTAAAGCTGCATTTCTCTATAAGCAAGTTTTAGATATTCGAATAGATTTGGTAAACAGACAACCAGATGTTTATTTGAAAAATTTGAAATATTGTCTTAAATGTGTCGAACAATCAGGTATAAAAGAAGAGAGTTTGCAGAGAAAATATGAACAAGCTGTTAATCTGTTGCATCATATAAATGCTTGAATTGTCTAAAAATCATTTTTAAAACCATGGCCGAAAAACTCCCACCCGATGCGCTGATTGAAGCCGCGCTTTTAACCCAAACCGAGCCTTTAAGCGAAAAAACCATGCGCGAGTTGTGCGTGCCGCCGCTGTCGCAGGATAAACTGATCGACGTGTTGGCCAACCTGAAAGCCCGCTGGCATAACCGCGCCCTGCAATTAACCCACACCCACGAGGGCTGGCGTTTCCAAATCGCGCAGGCGGCATTCGAGCGGTTGGGCAGCTTGCAGGAGCAGCGCGCGCCGCGTTATTCGCGTGCGGTGATGGAAACGCTGGCGATTATTGCCTACCAGCAGCCGGTTACGCGCGGCGACATCGAGGGCATACGCGGCGTGGCGGTGTCGCAAAACGTGATGCAGACGCTGCAAGACAGGGGCTGGATTGAGGTTATCGGCCACCGCGATTCCGTCGGCCGTCCTGCGCTGTGGGCGACTACCGATGTTTTCCTCAGTGATTTGCAGCTGGAAAGTTTGGAAGAACTGCCGCCGCTTACCGAATTGGGCGAGTTGGTGCTGCCCGATTTAATTGAGCCCGTGCCAGGCGGGGAAGAAAACGCGGAATCGGGGACGGCGGAAGCGTCTGATGAAGACGAAGAGGGCGATACACAGGAGCGGGTGTTGAACTGAAAATCCGGCTTACGTTTTGCGCAAAGCTGCGGTTTTCAGACGGCCTGTTATAATTTCCATATGAATCCGTCTTCCAAACCCATCCGAATTTTAGGTATCGACCCCGGCAGCCGTACCACAGGTTTCGGCATCATCGACGTATATGGCCGTGAGCATGTTTATGTGGCATCCGGTTGCATTAAAACCATTTCCGGCGACGAGCTGGCAGGCCGGATTGCCGTGATTTGCCAACATATCGCAGAACTTATCGATACTTACCGTCCGCAGCAGGCGGCGGTGGAACAGGTGTTTGTCAACGTGAACCCCGCTTCCACGCTGATGCTCGGGCAGGCGCGCGGTGCGGCGATTGCCGCGCTGACCATGCGCGGCCTGCCCGTTTACGAATATACCGCCTTGCAGGTCAAGCAGGCGGTGGTGGGGCAGGGTAAGGCGGCGAAAGAACAGGTGCAGCATATGGTGGTGCGGATGCTTGCACTCTCGGGTACGCCGCAGGCCGACGCTGCCGACGGTTTGGCCGTTGCGCTGACCCATGCCCTGCGCAACCACGGCCTGGCTTCCAAGTTGAATCCCGATTCGATGCGGATTAAGGGCGGGCGGTTTCATTTGTGAACATGCGCATCAGGCCGTCTGAAAAAATATTTTCAGACGGCTTATTTGGTTACTTGAAATGGTTAATTCATTTTTAATGCAATTGTTATATATCTAATGTATCTGATGGTTCGAGAGACAGTGTCTTCATGGTGGAGTGAATTACCATTGTTATTGTATTAGAAACTAACGTGTTTGGTGGGCTGGACTTGCCTAGTTTGATGTAGATTTTGTGACTGATAAATTTTTCAAGACGGTATGTACTATAAAAGGGGGAGGGATTCCAGTGAGAAATATATTGTGGTCGAATTGGAATTAAAATTTATAGTGAAAAATACATTACCTGAAAACGGGTTATTGGGTTTATTTCAGTTTTGTGACTGGTTTTGTTTTGGTGGGTAAGGGAGGTAGGCGAATTAGTAAAGTATCCTTATGTTGAAAGTGATTATTATCAGAATGTTTTAATTAATAACTATAATATTAAATTTCTATTAATATTTTAGACAAAAAGAAAATAATAGATAACTTGTTAATTTACAATAAAATAATTTAAAAATTATTGTATTGAATTTTAAAATAAAATATTAAAATTATTAATAAAATTTAGAGGGGTGTGAATGGAGTGTTAAAAAATATTTGAAAGCTAAAAAGTTTTTATCTATGTGGGCTGGGGTGGCTTCCGAACAACAGCCGTCGTTATTGTAGACGAGCGCAACAATCTTAATTCTTAATCTATTATGATAGGAACACTTCAATGGTCACTAGAGAAAGCGTATGTAAAGATTTTGCCGACAGTTCTATTGAGGAAGAAGATGTCAATTAGGGGGGGATAATGGGCAGACGCTCCGCTTCATCCGAATATGCTTGAGCGGGTAGATGGCAAGATTGTGCAATGGATAGCAGAACTGTTTTCTTAAAATTTAAATAACTTGAAAGGGATGGCACAATATTTGACGAACACACTATCCCACTCGAATTGCTTAAAATTGATCCCAATCTACCACAGCCGTTTCAACTCAAGTTACCCCAGAAGAAGGTATGATAGGTTGGGGGCTGACCATCGATAATGTTATGATAATATTATTAAGAATAGGCTGTTATGCCACTATGTATTGGGAAATTCTTCCAATTTTCAGGTAAAACAAATGGCTTTCCTGCTTCTCGATATGATCGAACAATTCGGCCACTTAACAAGAAAACCGTCACAAAAAACTGTTATGAGGCAAAACTGGATTGGTTGCAAGTAATTGGGAGTTGGTCTGACAAACGTACACGTCTACATTAACTTACATATAGGCTGAAAAAGATCTAAGTATCGATATACTGTTGTTCAGCAGCTTTGGTTATTAAGTCTGCCCTCCAAATCCCAAACGGCTTTGCTAGAGTTTAAATGTGAGTTCTTATATAGATTTAACTCCCATTCTCCAAAAAGATTTGCTAAGGAAGGGCTTCCTAACGAGTTTTAGAAAATTACAAGTTACCTAACCAGTAGCGACACCTGTAAAATGGTGGCTACAAAAGCGTACGGTATTCGAACATGGTGGTTACAATACCAGTATAGATCCGTTTGGAACGGGTCTATACTGGTATTGAGCCTATATTTCACCGATTATTTTAGATTGAGATCGGGACTATACGGCGGCAATCCATAAAACCAGCATCAATAACTGATTTCAAATAAATCGAATAAGAAATGAAATATTTGGCTAAGGTTGAAATGTCCATTGAGGAAAAATTCAAAAATCAGGCTAAACGGTAAAAGAATAATTTTATAAAAATTTTTAGGAACTGCCTTAGATAATTATAAAATTATCTTAACATGGTTTTGAATACTCTGGTTGTCTGGAACAGCTTCTTATGCTTTATGGTTAGGGACTGAACGGAGAATCAATAAAGTTAGAAGTTATTACACGGTTTCAGGCCAAACCGTTTGCGGCGGCCTGGTTCAGACGTTCTTCAAACTGGGTTAAATCTACGCCTGCTTTTGCGGCGGCGGTTTTGACTTCGGCAGTTGTCATGCCGTTTTGTACCTGATGGAAACCCCAAAGCAGGGAGCTGCGTGTACCGGTGCGGCAGTAGGCGAGTACGGGGGCGGGCAGTTCGCTGAGCAGCCGTTGGAATTCCGCTACGTCTGCGGCGTTGATGGCGGGGGCGGTAACGGGCTGGTGTGCGGCCTGAGTGATGTTTTGTGCGGCGAGCCATTGACTGACTCGGGCAAAATCGGGTTGGTCGGGCTGTTCTGCGTCTGGGCGGTTGCAGATGACGCTTTTGATGCCGAGACGGGCGGCTGTTTCGGCATCGGCTTCGGTCAGTTGGGGGGAAATGTACAGGGTGTCGGTCAGTTTCAGGATGCTCATGGTCGGTGCCTTTTTCGGGTAAGGAATGGTTGGGTTTTGCGGAGGCTGCGTTTTCAGACGGCCTTGGTGGGTGTGGTGCGGGCGGCAAATGGAATGATGCTGCCGTTCGGACGGAAAACCGCCGGTTTCCGCAACCGCACGAATCAAAACCGTTTCTGGCTTGGCCGTATTTCTTTGTTTGGATGGTAAGACCGGGTTTGCCAACGTTGCGTTTTCAGACGGCATGGATGCCGTCTGAAAACACGGTTTCGCGGAAGTGGAATATGCCGCTTATTCCGGCCATTGTTGCTGCTGTTGTTGCCGCTGCATTTTCTGCAACTGCCGTTCTGTTTCCTGACGCGCTTCCTGCCACAGCGGGCTGTCGGGGTCGGTGTGGTTTTGCAGGTAGTCGAGCAGTTCTTCGGGATTGTTTTTGAGTTTTTTCACGGCAATCAGGTTGGCGGTGAAATCGGCCAAGGTGGGCGCGGCGGGGTGGGGTATCCATGCGCCGCCGCGTCCGCGTTTGCAGAAATAGACGGGAAAGCCTTGCGCTTCTTCGTTGAAATCGACGGCAAACGGGTCTTCGTAGTAGTTGCGTGCGATGACGTACCAGCCGTTCTGCCATGCGCCTTCGGTATTGCCGGTGAGGTCTTCGCTGCTCAGGCCGCTGAAGCGGTAGCCGTCTTGGAACAGCTCGTGGAAGTTGCCGTAGTCGGGGTAGGTTTGCGGCAATACGGCAGGGGCTTCGACGACGACGGGATAGTCTATCCATTGGCGCACGGCTTCGGGAATCGGCGTTTTGCTGATTTGGTGGACGAAGCGGGCGGTTTGGCCGTAGAGCCACTGTTCGAACAAGGCGCGGTCGGCGATGCGCAGCAGGGCGGTATCGGCTTCGGCGGCCTGTACGGTCAGGGTGGTGCTGTGCAGGTAGCCGTGGCGGAAATAGTGTACGGATACGCTGTCGCCGGGTTCGAATGCTTGGAAACGTGCGGCGAAATCGGTGCAGGCGAAGCCGTCGAGCGCGATGATGCGGTCTTGCGGGCTGAGTCCGGCTGCTTCGGCGCTGCCGCCGTTGAAAACGTGGGTCAGGGTGATGCTGTCGTCGTTCTGTTTGTAGCGTGCGCCGAAATCGGATGCCGGTTTGAGCGTTACGGTATCCGCGGTAAGTCCGCCGCCGTGGTTGCGGGGCAGGGGCTGCCATTGCAGTTCGATGCCGGCCTGGGCGAGACATTCGCGCAGGGGCAGGTCGTCGGTACTGTATAGGGCCGTCTGAAAAAAGTCTTCGAGGCGCGTGCCGGTGATGCGCTGGCATTGCTGCTGCCATTCCTGTTCGGGAATGCCTTGGCCGTTTTCACACCATTTGCGGTACATTTCCTGCAGGACGGTATCGAGGCTTGCGCTGCCTTGGCGTTGGCGGCGGATGAGCAGGTCGAGACACAGTGCGGCGAGTGCGCCTTTCTGGTAATAGCTGACGATGGCGTTGGGGCTGTTTTCGTCTTGTCTGTAAAACTTGTTCCATGCGGTAAAGCTGGATTGGGCAAGGGTCTGTTTCAGACGGCCTTTGCCCTGCTGTACGCGGGTAATGGTTTTGGCGAGCAGGTTGAGATAGGTTTCGGGCGTGATGACGCGGCTGCGGGCAAGCAGCAGGTCGTCGTAATAGGATGTGATGCCTTCGAATGCCCAAAGCTGTTCGGTGTAGGTTTCGCTGTCCAGACTGTACGGCTCGAAGAGGGCGGGTTTGATGGATTTGACGTTCCATGCGTGGAAGTATTCGTGGGAAAACAGGCCGAGCAGTTCGGTGTATTTTTCGTCGGCGTCGTCCATGTGCAGCGGCGGCAGGCTGTCGCGCCCGGCCAAAAGTGCGGTGCTGCTGCGGTGTTCGAGACCGCCGTAGAGGTTGTCGCCGATGTGCAGCAGAAACAGGTATTCGGCAAACGGTGCGGGCGTGGGGAACATTTGCAGCGCGGTTTCGCAGATTTTCCGCACGTCGTCTTTCAGACGGCCTCTGTCGAAATTGCGGTAGTGGCCGCTCAAGACGATGCGGTGCGGGATGCCGAAGGCTTCAAATGCAATGGTTTCGAGCGAACCGAGTTCGACGGGATGGTCGATGAGTTCGGCGTATGAGGCCGTCTGATAAATGTGGCCGCCGAGGTGGGGCAGGGTGGTGGCGGTCAGCCAATGGGTAGGCAGCCGGTTGAGCGTGATGCGGTGTTGGGTGTTTTCCTGTCCGGCGATTTTCAGAAACAGGCAGGCACCGTCGAAGAAGCCGCGTTCGGGAGAAAGGAAAGAGCCGCGGACGGATAAATCGTGGGCGTAAACGGTGTATGAGATTTCCCAGTTTCCTGCGCGGGCTTCGGTTTCCCAAATGTTTTTGGCAGTTTGGACAATGCGGGCGGGCTGGCCGTGGCAGCGTGCGGAAATTTCGATGATGTGGCGGGAAAAATCTCGGATGAGGTAGCTGCCGGGTACCCAGTTGGGCAGGGAAAGAACCAGCATGTCGCTTTCTTCTTGGCTGAAACTCAGTGTAATCTGCCATTGGTGGGCATGGGGCAGGGGGGTTAATGTGTAGTGGAGCATATGCTTGCGCCTTTTTCGGGAAAGATGGAATTATCGGATGAATTTGATTTAAGTCAAACAGTTGCCGACGATAAGCAACAGCCTTGTAAAAATATGTTTTGAATATCAGACCGCCGCGCTAAAAAATAAGGTTTTATACCAATTTGGCTTGGTGCGGTAAAGGTTTTTGATTTAGAATACCGCCGTCAGACCCCGTTTTGCGTTGTTTTTGTATGCGTTCGGGCGTTAAATTAAGAAAAATCGGGTATATCTTGGGCGCATAAAACGCCGAAGCAAAACCGGTAAACCAATGCCATGTTTAATGGAGACCTTCAATGGACACACAAACTTACAACTACAAAGTGGTGCGCCAGTTCGCCATCATGACCGTAGTTTGGGGTATCGTGGGTATGTTGGTCGGTGTCATCATCGCCGCACAGCTCTTTGCCCCGGCTCTCAACCTATCCGAAATCGGCCCCTGGTTCCACTTCGCCCGCCTGCGTCCGCTGCATACCAATGCGGTGATTTTCGCGTTCGGCGGTTGCGGTCTGTTCGCCACTTCTTATTATGTCGTGCAGCGTACCTGTAATGTGCGTCTGTTTGGCGGAAATTGGCTGCCTGCCTTCACTTTCTGGGGATGGCAGGCTGTGATTGTCGCCGCGGTTATTTCCCTGCCGATGGGTTGGACGCAAGGTAAGGAATACGCAGAATTGGAATGGCCCATTGATATTCTGATTACATTGGTGTGGGTGGCTTATGCGGTAGTGTTCTTCGGTACGCTCGCCAAGCGCAAAATCAAACATATTTATGTGGCCAACTGGTTTTATGGCGGCTTCATCTTGGCAGTGGCATTGCTGCATATCGTGAACAACATCAGCATCCCCACCAGCCTGACTAAATCTTATCCCGTATATTCCGGTGCGATTGATGCAATGGTGCAGTGGTGGTACGGTCATAATGCGGTGGGTTTCTTCCTGACTGCGGGCTTCTTGGGCATGATGTATTATTTCGTGCCGAAACAGGCCGGTCGTCCGGTTTATTCCTACCGTTTGTCCGTCGTTCACTTCTGGGCGCTGATTTTCACTTACATGTGGGCCGGTCCCCATCATCTGCACTACACTGCTTTGCCCGACTGGACACAGTCGCTCGGTATGGTGTTGTCGCTGATTCTGTTCGCACCGTCATGGGGCGGTATGATTAACGGTATCATGACCCTTTCCGGAGCTTGGGACAAACTGCGTACCGACCCGATTCTGAAATTCTTGGTGGTGTCCCTGTCTTTCTACGGTATGTCGACCTTTGAAGGTCCGATGATGTCGATTAAAACCGTCAATGCATTAAGCCACTACACTGACTGGACAGTTGCACACGTTCACGCAGGTGCCTTGGGTTGGGTGGGTTTTGTAACCATCGGTTCCATCTATTATCTGATTCCCCGCCTGTTCGGTAAAAGCGAGATGCACAGTGTGAAGCTGGTCGAGTGGCACTTCTGGATTGCAACCATCGGCGTGGTGCTTTATATCGCCTCTATGTGGATTGCAGGAGTATTGCAAGGTCTGATGTGGGGTTCGCTGAACGAAGACGGAACATTAACCTTCTCGTTTGTAGAATCCGTAAAACGCACCATGCCTTATTACATGATCCGTTTTACAGGCGGCCTGCTGTATTTGAGCGGCATGTGTCTGATGGCATATAACGTTTACCGTACCGCTATTAACGGTAAACCTGTTGATGCCGAGATTCCCGCCGTCGCACAAGCCCAGCATCATTAATATAAGAAAGACAGGCTACCAAAATGAAATTACAACAATTAGCTGAAGAAAAAGTCGGCATTCTGATCGTGTTTACTTTTTTGGTAATCAGTTTCGGTTTGCTGATTGAAGTCGTGCCTTTGTTTTTTACCAAAGCGGTTACCCAGCCCGCTCCGGGTGTAAAGCCCTATAACGCCCTTCAGGTGGCGGGTAGGGACATTTATGTGCGCGAAGGCTGCTATAACTGTCATTCCCAGATGATTCGTCCGTTCCGTGCTGAAACCGAGCGTTACGGCCATTATTCGGTGGCGGGGGAATCGGTGTACGACCGTCCGTTCCAATGGGGTTCCAAACGTACCGGCCCTGATTTGGCCCGTGTGGGCGGCCGCTATTCCGACGAGTGGCACCGTATCCATTTGCTGAATCCGCGCGATGTTGTACCGGAGTCCAATATGCCTGCATTCCCTTGGCTTGCATATAACAAAGTGGATGTAGAATCCACCGTGACCAATATGAAGGCTCTGCGCGCAGTCGGAACACCTTACAGCGACGCGGAAATCGAAAAAGCTCCCGAAGCCTTGGCAAACAAATCAGAGCTTGATGCTGTGGTTGCCTACCTTCAAGGTTTGGGTTTGGCATTGAAAAACGTAAGGTAACATCATGGATATAAACTGGATTCGCTCATTGTTTACCGTATGGGTGTTTGTCAGTTTCGCGTTGGTTCTCTATATCGTATTCAACCGGCGCAATAAGAAAAACTACGATGATGCTGCCAGCAGCATTATGGAAGATGACGACACCCCGCACGAAAAACAATAAGATATAACAGCGATTCCGGTTATCCCGTGATCACGGAGCAAAATAATATGAACACCACTTCCCAATTTACCAGCAGTTTCTGGCATTTCTACATCATCGCCATCGTGGTGGTGAGCTTTATTGGTTTGGCATGGCTTTTGTTGTCGCAAAATGTTGTCAAACCGCCTAAAAAAGGCGAAGAAGTTAAAACCATGGGCCATTCGTGGGACGGTATCGAAGAATACAACAATCCCCTGCCGCGCTGGTGGTTTTGGCTGTATGTCTTGACGTGGTTCTTCGGTATCGGTTATCTGGCTATGTATCCTGGTTTGGGCGATTACAAAGGCCGTTTTGGCTGGAGCAGTACAGGCCAATATCAAGAAGAAGTGAAAGCGGCCAATCAAGAATATGGTTCGTTGTATGCCAAATTTGCCAAAATGCCGATTGAGCAGGTGGCAAAAGATCCGGAAGCGAAGGCCATCGGCCAGAATATGTTCAACACTTACTGTATCCAGTGTCACGGTTCGGACGCCAAAGGTTCCAAAGGCTTTCCCAATCTGACCGACCATGATTGGTTATGGGGCGGAGATCCTGCCAAAATCCAGGAAACCATCAAATCGGGCCGTAAAGCGACCATGGCGGCATGGGGACCTGCTTTGGGTGAGGAAGGTGTGAAAGATGTGGCGCACTATGTCATGTCGTTGTCTAAAAAAGAAGGGCAATACGATCCTGACCGTGCGGTACGCGGTAAAGCCTTGTTCCACGGCGGCCCTGCCAACTGTTACACTTGCCACGGCGATAAAGGGCAGGGTGTGCAGGGGGTAGGTCCGAATCTGACCGATGATGTCTGGTTGTGGGGCGGTACGCAGAAAAACATTATCGAGACCATTACCAACGGCCGCAATAGCACTATGCCTGCTTGGGATAACTTCTTGGATAAAGACAAACTGCACATCATGACTGCTTATGTTTGGGGACTGTCGAATAAAGACGGTAAAGCACCTGCGCCTAAAGCTGTTGCAACCCCCGTTCAAAGTGTTGCATCCGCTCCGGCTGCTGCCAGTGCTGCGCAGGCGTCAGCCGCCCCTGCACCCGCATCCGCTGTATCAGCTCCGACTGTACCTGCCGCCGATAAAGCCGGTGTCAGCTATGATGCAGGCAAGGGTATTTTCTACTTTGCTACCGGTAAGAGCGATGTGGCGGCAGAAGCCGACAAAGTGGTAGCAGACTTGGTAAAAGCGGGCAAGGAAGGTAAAAAACTGGTTGTTAGCGGTTATACCGACAGTACGGGTAATGCTGCAGCCAATGCCGCTCTTTCCAAAAAGCGTGCCGAAGCTGTACAGGCATTTCTGACTAAGCAAGGTGTCGATACGAAAAATATCGAATTGCGCAAACCTGAAAATACCACCGCTGCCCAAGGTAATGATGCGGCAGGCCGACGTGTGGAAGTTAAAGTCGAAGGTTAAGTATCATCAGTTGAGCAAAAAAACCGTTCCAATCGGAACGGTTTTTTTGTTGTGTCTATGGAATGGCAGAAAATTTAAGGCCGTCTGAAATCGTGAGATGTCAGCCGCTTTGGATAGACTTTGCTGGGTATGTATAACAGGTTAAATTTAAAAAGTGATGCTGCTGGTACTCCTGTTACTGATGTTTCGTTGTAGATGTAAATTTATGCGAAAACTCAAAAATATTTGTTATCTAAAGAGTTATTACTTGAGGAAAATTAAAACACAGCATTGTTTGAATATGGATTTTTCCACTTGGTTGGGGTGACTGCCGAGCTGTGCACGTTTAAAACGTAGTGTTTATCCGTACTGCCTGTCAAATTGCAGCGATCGGTAGGATTTAAAAAGGCCGTCTGAAATTTTTCAGACGGCCTTGCTGCTTACTGTAAGTCTTTCGGGGTGTAACGTCCGGCCATGGATTTATAAATCATGTTTTCATACTTCAATACTTCGTAACGTTGGTTGAGCAGGCTTTGGGCGGAACCGTATTCGGTGTTCAGGGCCTCGAGCCAGTCTTTCAATTCGTTCTTGCCGTATTGGTAGCGTACTTGGTAATAACGGCTGTTTTTTTGGTCGAGCGCGTATTTATTGCGCTGGATGCGAAGGGTTTCGGCGGCACGGCCGTATTTTTGGTAGTTGCCGTACACTTCGTTGACGGCGGCAGTCAGGTTTTTTTCAAAATTGAGCCGTGCGCCGTCGAAATTGGCTTGAGCGGTTTTATCCTGCCATTTCAAAGTTTTCCAGTCGAGAAAAGGCAGGTTGATTTGGACGTTGCCGCCGAGCATGGGTACGTTGAACATGGATTTGGCTTTGTTCGAGGATGCCCCTAAACTGGCGCCGACGGTAATGCTGGGATACCAGTTCCGTTTTTGGTAATCCACGTTTTTCAGTGCGGATTGCAGGCGGTATTCGGCAGCGCGGATGTCGGGGCGGTTGGCGAGTGTGGAAACCGGCACGTTCAAGTCGGGGTTTTTACTGTTGTGTAAGCGGTAGCCGTCAGGATGAGCGGCATAGGCTTCGCCGGGCTTGAGATTGAGCAGGTTGCGCAGGGTTTCTTCAAGCTGTTCGCGCTGGTTTTTCAAAGAAACAAGGCTGTTTTGTGCGGACAGCAGCGATTGTTCCGCCTGACGTGGCTGGGCGGCATCGGCTTTGCCGTGGCGGTATTTGCTGTCGGTAATGCGGCCGATGCTTTGGTATTGCTTGATGGTTTTTTCGGTCAGTGCAACCGCTTCGTTGAGGTAGGCGATGTTGAAATAGGCATCGGCAATATTGTTGGCAAGCGTCAGGCGGACGGCGGCCATGTCTTGTCGGGTGGCGTGGTATTCCCATACCTGCGCGTCGGCTTGGGCATTGAGTTTGCGCCACAAATCGATTTCATAGCTCAAACCGAGCTGGCTGCTGAAATTGTTGCTGCTGCCGTTACTGCTTGAGCCTGTCGCATTGGTGGTGTTTTTCAGCGGTTTGGACGTGGATGCGCCGAGTGAACCGCTGAATTTGGGCACGAGATTCGCACCGAGAATATTGGCCTGATACAGGGCTTTGTTGACATTGACAGCGGCCTGTTTCAAATCGGTGTTGTTTTCGAAGGCTTGGTTAATCAAGGCGTTGAGTTGGCGGTCGTTGTAGATTTCCCACCAATTGCCGTTGATGTCGTAATGCTGTGCGGTTTCCGAGGCAGGAGTAATGTGGCCGGTGGATTCGAGCGTCAGGTTGCGGTCGGCACGTTGTCCGGCGGCACATGCGCTGAGTGCAACGGCAAGGGCGATGCTTAAGGCCGTCTGAAAAACAGGTTTGGTATGGTATTTCATGGTTTTCGGTTTCCTTTTTTCAGACGGCCTTGGGAGGAACAGGCCGTCTGAAAAGATGGTTCTGCTGAACGGTTGTCAATCATGCGCCAGCGCATCAATCGGATTGAGCTGCGAAGCGCGTTTGGCGGGCATAAAGCCGAAAGCCACACCGATAACGGTGGAAAACAGTACGGCGGCGATAATCGAAAAAGTGGAAAACGACATGGCAAAATCGCTGACCAAGGCATTGAACAGCAGGCTGATGCCGAACGACAGCAAGACACCGGTCAGGCCGCCGATGAGGCATATCAGCATGGCTTCAATCAGAAACTGCTGGAGAATGTTGCCCTGCCGCGCACCGATGGCCATGCGCACGCCGATTTCCTTGGTACGTTCCGTTACCGATACCAACATGATGTTCATCACGCCGATGCCGCCGACCACCAGCGAAATAAATGCGATGCACGAAATCAGCAGCGTCATGGTGTTGGTGGTACTTTCGATGGTCTGTTTCAGGCTGTCGCTGTTGTCCATGAAGAAATCTTCTTTGCCGTGGCGCGACATCAGCAGCGCATGCAGACTGTTTTCGGCGGCTTGAGAGTTGGCCGAATCCTTGACTTTGACGGTAATCGAATTGATGTGCCGCTGGCCGTTAATCTGGTTGATAACCGTGGTGTACGGCGCCCACATCTGCAAACTGTCGGTGCTGCCGCCGAAAGAGTTGTTTTCTTTTTCGGTTACGCCGATAACGGTAAGCGGACGCTTCTTAAACAGGATGGTTTTCCCCAGCGGGCTTTGGCCGTCGGGAAAAAACTTGTTTTTGGTATTGTGGTCAATCACCACCACACGCGCATTGTTTTTCACGTCGTCGGCATCGTATAGACGGCCTTCCCCGAGCTTGATGCCGCGCACGCCGAAATATTGTTCTCCCGCACCGTAAAGCTGGCCGGTGGCATCAGTGTTGCGGTAGGTAACGGTGGCACTGACGGAAGTCATCGGCGTAACGCTGTCCACATAGCTCTGTTTGGCAATCGCTTCCGCATCGCTGATGGTCAGCGTGCGGATACGGTTGGCCTGACGGTCGCCGAAACCGCGGCCGGGGCGGATGCTGATGGTGCTCGTACCTATCGAGTTGATGTCTTCGAGAATTTTTTCCTGCGAACCTTTGCCCAACGCCACGACGGATACTACCGACGCAATGCCGATGATGATACCCAGCATGGTCAGCAGCGAGCGCATTTTGTGTGCCATGATGGCCTGCACCGACATACGGAACGATTCCATAAACTGATCTTTGAAAAACAGCCACGACGTGTTTTCCTTGACGCTCTCAACCTTGCTCGGCGGGATTTCCGTAGTTTTGCTGGTATCGGAAATAATACGGCCGTCGCTGATTTCAATCACGCGGTTGGCGTTGGCGGCGATATTCGGGTCGTGTGTAACCAAAATCACGGTATGGCCGTCTGAATGCAGTTTGTGGATGATTTCCATCACGTTTTTGCCGCTGGCGGTATCGAGCGCGCCCGTAGGCTCGTCGGCAAGGATGATTTCGCCGCCGTTCATCAGCGCGCGGGCAATCGATACGCGCTGCTGCTGGCCGCCCGATAATTCAGACGGCCTGTTGTTTTCTTTGCCTTCCAAACCCAAGTCGTGCAGCAGTTTTTCCGCACGTTCGGAACGCGTTTTCTGTTCCATGCCCGCATAAACCGAGGGCAGGGCAACGTTGTCGCGGGCATTGAGCGAACTGAGCAGGTTGTAGCGCTGGAAAATGAAACCGAACCGCTTGCGGCGCAGGCCGGCCAGTTCGTCGGCGGCCATCTGCGAAGTTTCCGTGCCGTCGATTTTGTACGAACCGGAAGTGGCGGTGTCCAAGCAGCCTAAAATGTTCATCAGTGTCGATTTGCCCGACCCCGACTGGCCGATAATCGCCACAAAATCGCCTTTTTCAATCGACAGGCTCACGTCTTTCAAAACGTGTACGCGGTTTTCTCCGCTGCCGAACCAGCGGTTGATGTTGTTGCACTCGATTAAACTCATCACGCGCTCCGGCTACATCCGACCGGGACCGCCCGGGCGGTGACGGTTGCTGCTCTTGGTGTCGGAACCGTTGGATTCGGACACGATGACTTTGTCGCCTTCTTTTACGCCGGATTTGATTTCGGTATTCGTGCCGTCGGTCAGGCCGGTTTGCACTTCGCGTTCCTGAGGTTGGCCGTTTTTGTCTTTTTCAGACGGCATCAGACGCACGAATTTCTTACCGTTTCGGGATTGGATGGAAAGATTGGGTACGGTCAGCACGTTTGCGGCATCGTTGATGATGATCGTGTTTTCCGTGGTCATGCCGATGTGCAGCGAACCGTCCGCGTTCGGCACGATGGAACGGGCGTAGTAGTACACCGCGTTTTCACTGGTATCGGTGCTGGTGGTGTAGGAACCTTTCGACATTGTGGTCAGGCCGGGGTCAACCACATCCAGCACGGCCTCGCGTATGTTGTCGGGCTGCGAGAGCGTGGTAAAAGTCAGCTTCAAACCGGCTTTCACCTTGTTGGCATCGCCTTCGGCAATCTGCATTTTGTTGAGCATCTTGCCCAAATCGGCAATCTGGGCGATGTTGGGCGTGGTTTGGTTGGCGTTCACGGTTTGGCCTTCTTCCACCATCACCGCCACTACGGTGCCGCTGATGGGCGCGGTGATGCGGGTGTAGCCCAAATCCGCTTCGAATGTGTTGATGGCAATCTGCGACTGGCGGATTTGCGATTTCAATTCGGCCACCGATGCTTTGGCCGCAGCATAGTTGTCCTGAGCGTCTTCCAGCTCGGCTTTCGATGTCGCATCTTCTTTCCACAAAGCCTGTTCGCGTTTGAGCTTTTTATCCATCGACTTCAGCTTGATTTCCGCAGAAGCCAGTTGCGCTTGGAACGTGTCGAGTTTGGCCTTTTCGGTGTTGAGCGTGTTCATCTGCGTGGTCGAATCGATTTCGGCAATCAGATCGCCTTTGCTGACCTGTTGGCCGAGTTTGACGTGAAGTTTTTTAATCTGCCCCGAAGCCTGCGAACCGACGTCCACAAGCTGAGCTGCCGAAATTTCTCCCGTTGCGGTAACGGTTTGGCGGATATTGCTGCGGCGGACGTTTTCGGTAATGTAGTTCATCTCTTCTTTGGGTTTGAAATACATCCAAGCCGCGGTGCTGGCCGCAGCCAGCAATGCAACAATGATCACCCATTTAATTATCTTTTTTGCCATGATTCTTACCTGAAAATAAAAACAAGCGCGCCGAAATACATTGCGGCACACTTCGGAAACGGAAGAAAGTGTACTGTAAATACACGCGCCAAGCCAAGTGTGGTATTACAACATAATCGATATAACTTTTTGAATTTTAATAAACATATCTATTTTGACTGATGAAAAATTGCAAGCCATTTACACAATTTCCCGAATTTCATGTGGTTTTATACATGAAACATCCCAAAAGAATTTATAATAATGCCGTCTGAAAACCGCCGCCGTTCCGACGGTTGCACCATACCGAATAACAACACCGAATATTGCACATTATGAAAAAAACACAACATGGCATAACGCTTATCGACATGCTGATTGCCATTACCATACTCGCGCTTTTGGCCGCCATCGCCTATCCCGTTTACACTTCCTACATCCGCAAAGCCCGTTTGCAGAATGTACGCGCCACTTTATTACAGAATTCTCAGGATATGGAACGTTATTACGCGCAACATCATAAATTTACAGGTTTTTCCGCAACAGTTAACGACAACGATTATTTTACGGTTTCGGTTGAAAGTGCCGACGAAGTCGGTTATCTGCTGAAAGCCGTACCGAAAGACAGCAGCGAAACTTGTTCTGCTTTTCTCAATAGCAACGGCTTGTTTTATGCCGTAGAAACGGGCAAAACTGCCGAAACGTCCGACTGCCCAGGTTTCTAAATCCGTCCCCATCCCATCCGCCCCTGTTCCCGATTTGGAGCAGGGGCGTTTTTCAGACGGCATGATACCGGCAAGGTGGTCTGTTGCGCCTGATTCAGACTTGTACTATTTGTCTGTATGGCTGAAATAATTGGATGCGTTATGGATTGCCATTGCCAAAGCATGAAAGCGACCGATAAAAAAAGACCGTCCTTTAGGACGGCCTGAAAGAAACTCTTGCTGCTGGGAGTGATTAGCAAGAGATTACGACACTTTTGACAAAAGTTTCGAAGGAATGCGTTGTACTGCTTCTGTAAGCTGCGCCGTTTCCGTTACCACGGTAATACCTGCTTCGCGCATTTTGTAAACGGTTTCGATGGTGGTTTCGGGCGTATAACCGCAGCAGGCGGCTAAATTTACGATGATGTGCAAATCGTTGTTGTACCAGCTCAGTTGTTTGGCGGTATCGGCAACGGCTTCTTCGGTGGCAAGGCCGCCGATGATGACGGTGTCGGCATTTTGCGCGTACAGCCACTCAATCAGGCCGGTGCTGCGTTTTTCTTCGGCATCGTGGAAACAGGCACCGAAATTGTGCGAACCGGCTACTTCGACTGAATGGTCGTAGTCTGCTTGAAAGGGCAGGCCGTTCAACAATTCTCTGGCGCGGCAGCCTGAGTTGCAGTCGGAAAAATAGCGGTTGCGGTTGAAAATGAAGCTGGCGCGATCTGTCGGCAGCTCGTTTTCTTTATGGATGCGGATGTGGCACAGCGCTTCGTTGTGTATGGTAGTGTTTTCGACCAGCAGGCGTTTGTCGGCAAACTGCGCCTGACGGTTTAATTCGCCGACGATGCTTTCGGGGCGGATTAAAAAACGCTTTTCATTGGCAGCCATGCAGGAAAAACGGTATTGCGGTTGGATGTCGATTGCAACGATGGCCATGGCCACTCCCCTTGGTCGTTAAACAGGAATTTAGTCGGTAATGTATCAAGTTGCTTTGTGCAGCCAACTTGTTTGATGAAAGGTTTTTATTTTGGATAATCGGTGTCAAGTCCGATAATCGGCATATTATCAAAACAAACGGTATTAAAGCAACTGTTTTTTGCAGGGAAAATTATTTTGCGGCGGATAATTCTGGAAATGTGCGGGAAATGGGAATGGGGAGGGCAGTAGAGTTTTTTATAAATTATTGAAATAAAATAATTTTATGATAGGTTTGTTTGGGCGGATCGAGCTTGGTGTGCATGTAATCAGCTGAAGGAAATCGCGGTTTTTCGGGCGGCGTGTGTGGTTTTTCAGATGCAGAATTGAAAATAATCGGTAATATTTTTAGACAAGCGGTTAATTTTTGAGTGAGAAGAGACGGCGTGTAGGCAGGTTTCAGACGGCCTGTCAGACCATAAAGAAAAGATAGGGCAGGGTGTGTGCCAAGGCAACCGTTGCGGCGGCTGTTGCGGCGGCGGCAACGGGACGGCGACGGTAGATTTTCGGAAAAGCGAATACGGCAACAAAGGAAATGAAGAATGCCGCCAGCCCGCCGAAGCCGAAGAAGAACATCATCAGCCCTTCAAAGCTGGCGTTATTGCTTTCAGACGGCCTGATAATGTAGAGCAGATACATCAGAAAGATAGAGAGCGAAGCGGCGGCTGCTCCGGCTACTGCGGCGGGCCGTGTTTTGGAAAACCAGACGACGGCGGCAATATGCGGTACAACGAAAACGGAAAGGGCAATCAGCGCGTCCTGCCAGACAAAGCCTTCCGAAAGGATGTGGCGGAACATCAGCGGTATGGGCAGAAGGAAGACAAACAGACAGCAACAGGCCGCCGCGAGCCGTTCGTTTTTGGATACGGGCAGCGGAGCAGCGGGCACGGTGGTTTTGGCTGTCATGATGCACTTTCGTAATTGTTCGTATCGGGTGTTTTATCAGTGTCTATTATATGCCATGACCGTTTGCGGATGGAATGCCGAATCTGCCGTTTGATAGATTGTCTTTGGCGTAGGGTTGGCAGATGCCGTCTGAAAGTTTTCAGACGGCCTGTTTGCTTTATTCCTGCCAGCCGCCCAGATAGGATACCAACTCTTCAATCATGGTACTCAGCGACTCTGCCGACAAAACCTGAGATGCAAAAGCCAAAGCAGCATCATCGCCGTGGCTTTCGGCCTCTTCCTGCAATACGTCGAGATACTGGATACGCTTGAGCGTGAACTCCTGCGTGAGTACGAACGCAATCTGTTCGCGCCATACCAAACCGAGCTGGGTAACGGTTTTACCGTTTTTCACATGCTGCACCACTTCGTCGGCGGTCAAATCCTGTTTCGACACTTTGACGGTCGGCACCACGTCGCCCGTACCTTTGAGTTCGCACATATCGTCCAGCTCGAAACCGCCGTCGCAAGCGCCTTTCAACAGCCAGTCGGTCATCAGCGAAGACGGGTTTTGCTTGGTGTTCGGCAGGGCTGCTTCCAAACCGCCGAGTGCTTCGCGCAGCTTGGTCAGCATGGCTTCGGCTTTGGCCGAAGAAGCATTATTGATGAGCAGGTAGCCGTGTTTGGTATCGAAAACGGCCTGCACGCGGCTGCTGCGGGTGAAGGCGCGGGGCAGCAGGTCATCGGTAATCTGTTCTTTTAATTCCTGTTTTTCCTTGCGGCCGACATTGCGCGCTTCGGCGTTTTGGATTTCGAGCACTTTGTCTTCCAAAATGTCGCGAATCACACCGGCAGGCAGCACTTTTTCTTCTTTTTTCAAAGCCACGCCCAGCGTGAAATCGGCGGGGAATACCAGTTCGGGAGAAAACGGCACGGGCGCGGCAAAACCTTCGCTGAACCAGTCCAAACCCTGAACGGGGGCAAATTCCGCTTCGGCCAGTTTTGCCGCCAGCGTTTCCGCATCGGGCAGGCCGTTTTTGTTTTTCAAAGGATAAAAGCTGATTTGTTTGAACCACATGTCGTGTCTTCCTGTTCGGCAAAGGGCGGTATTATACAGTACGGGCAGAACGTTGCATGAAAATGCCGCCCCACCGGACGGGAAGCGTTTTTTCAGACGGCCTTAATTGTAAGAAAAGCTAGTGTTGCTTACAGTATTTGAAAGACATTACTATTGTAGTGAACATCACAGCAATATTGCTTTAGCCTGCATTAACACCAAGCTGTTCTTGGTGTGCTTATATTACTCAGAATAAAACCACCTTTACCTAGCTCCGCAATACTAGTAACCATTTACCGCATCCTCAAAGGGATATAGCTACAATTCTTGCACTGAAGAACAACATCAATAACTGTTTTAAACAAGTCAAATCAGGAACGAAATATTTGGCCAAAAGTAGAATGGCCATTGAGGAAAAATTCAAAAAGCAGGTTAAAGATACTATCAGTTGAGTGTCTAGTTGCTTCCAGTACCAAATATTAAGCAGTTTACTTTGGATTCTCTCTTTTAATTTAGGGGCTGATTAGCCTTAAACACCACACCCAGTCTGCAGGATTTTCAGCTGCTGACTTGATGTTACATAGTTAAACCTGAACTCGCATTCTTTCAAGAACAGCGGGAAAGATTTTAGATTAATCCCATTGTATTTGCGTAAAGTCCGCTTTGCCTGATTCCAAAAATTCTCAATGTCGTTGATGTGGCCGCGACCATCTGCAAAGTGTTTGCTGTGGTTATGCACAGATGGCGGAAACCGCCCACATCTGGCACGTCATATCTGCTCAAGCTATCAGTATAGACGATACTATCTGGCATGGTTTTCTTCTCAAAAACAGGTAACAGGCAATAAGCTCTCTTTTTGGGCATTGTCCACAACGACGGTATAGACTTTGCCGCTGCGTTTGAGAATGCTAAAAACCACAACTTTTCTGCTGCCCTCTACCGCGTTTTCTCTTGCGTTTGCTACCGACAATAGCTTTTATCCGGCTCTAGGGGAACCATCAAAAAGCGCATCGGTTGGTAAGGCTAAATAATGGGCGATCACCAGAAGGATTTTACGGTAGAACAATATGGTGGTATTAGCTTGAATGCCCAGTACATTAGTAGCTGAACGGGCAGTGACTTCAAGTACGAAATATTCAAGGAGTCTATTCTACATTTTTTATTTAATTTTCAGTGATTTATATTTATTTTTGCAGCCTGCCGTAACTGTTAATTTACTGAAGCTCCTAGAATAAATATATTTTGATGGTATTGGATGTGGTTATAATATTTAAATATAAAAAATGTTGTGGGTATTTTGGGTGGCCTTCATAATCCTTTGTATTTCGTGCCAAAAACCGTCGGGGCGGAGTTCGAGCACGGCGGTCAGGCCGTCTGAAATATCGTGTAGGGCTTCGGGCGGCAGGGTGTCGGCTGCTTGGATGCGGGCGGGGGCGAGATAGGCGGTGCGCGGTAATGTGTAGAACCGTACGGCGGGGGCGGGCGGGGTGTAGTCCGTCCAGTTTTGCAGGTAAAGGCCGTGCCAGCCGTAGGGGTTGAGCGGGGCAGCGGGGAGAGGGTGGCCGTCTGAAAAAAAGGCGGTGCCGCGCACGATGGTTGCGGGTTGCGGCGGACGGGGCAGGTTGAGCGGTTGCAGGGCGCGAAGGCCGTCTGAAGTGTTCAGCAGCGCGATTTGGTTTTGCAGTTTGGCGGCTTTGGCGGCGAGTGTGTCGGCGGGATTGCTGCCGCGCAAGGTGTCGGGTGTGCCGGTGGTGCTGCCGTAGTATTTGCAGGTCAGTTCGATATGGTAGGGGATGTTGTTTAAGGAAACGATGAAGTCTGCCGCGCCGAGCGTTTGGTGTTGCGCGTCGTACACGGCAAGGTTGCGGGCGTGGAGACGGCTGTGCGGGGCATGGGCAAACCAGAAGGCGAGCAGTGATTCGGCGTACAGCCCCAGGCGGTGGCCGAAAGGGGCTTCTGCGGCAAGGTGGGTTTCAAGCGGAACGGGGTTGCGGTCGAGCGTCAGCAGGTGGCGGAAGCCGGTTTCGCCCAACAGCGTGCGCACGGGCAGTTCGGCGTCGGTGTGCCAGAGCGGCGGGGCGGTCAGGATGGAAGCAAGGGCGCGTATGTCGGGGTGGGTGAGTTTCCACCAAAGGGCGTCTAGGGCGTAGTTCATGGTTGGGACATAAAAAGGGCGACGGATGGGATTTTGCGGGATGGCGGCAGGGATTGCAAACGGGAAAACGGTTTTTCAGACGGCCTGAAGCGGGGGACGGACAGAACCGTCTGAAAAGTTTGTCGGAACGGCTTGTCGTTTCTGGTTTTGCCGTTGTCCGAAAATTGCCTGAAAGATTTCTGAAAACGGTATGCCGGACGGGATTAAATGTTGACAATTTTACATGGTTTTTCCTGTGGAAAAGCGGGATTTCGGGCCTGGCAGAGAGTCTCTGCGGGTGGGTTTTGAATTGTAATTGACTGTTTTTCAAGAGTTATGTGGAATGGCGGTAAAAAGCGGGAAAAAAGGGCTGTTCAAACGAAAGCAAACAATGTAAATTACGTCCTGTAGTTTCATGTAATTCGGTACATGGAGCGGCGGATGGTCAAAAGCCGTCCGTTTGGTTTTGAGAAAGCCCGTACGGCGAAAATATATTCATCAATGAGGAACAGATATGCAGCCCAAACCGCGTCCTGTCTTTCTGGAGCTTCCCAATATCAGGCTTCCGATTCCCGGAATCGTCTCTATCCTGCACCGCATCAGCGGCGTGATTTTGTTTGCGGCGCTGCCGGTGCTGCTTTATCTGCTGTCGGGCACGCTGAGCAGCGAGGCCGCTTTCGACGCTTATTACGCCTTTGTTTCCCATCCCCTTGTCAAACTGGGTTTGATTGTTCTGCTGTGGGCGTTTCTGCACCACGCCATCGCAGGTATCCGCTTTCTGCTGCTGGACGCGCACAAAGGATTGGAGCTGCACACCGCCCGCAATACTGCCAAGGGTGTGTTTGTGTCGGCTTTGGTGTTAACCGCCGTATTGGGAGTTTTATTATGGTAGACCGCAAACTGGCAGGCGCACACTACGGTTTGCGCGATTGGGCGATGCAGCGTGTAACGGCCGTGATTATGCTGGTTTATACGGTTGCATTGATTGTTTTCCTGTTTGCCATCCCCAGCGGTTACGCCGAATGGCAGGCGTTTTTCTCGCAGGTTTGGGTGAAGGTTTTGACGCAGGTAACGTTTGTCGCCCTGCTGCTGCATGCTTGGGTGGGCATCCGTGATTTGTGGATGGACTACATCAAGCCTTTCGGCCTGCGCCTGTTTCTTCAGACGGCTACGATTGTATGGCTGGTTGCCTGTATGGTTTATTCGGTTAAAGTGATTTGGGGGATTGTATGAGTTATCCGGTTCGTAAATTTGACGCCGTGATTGTCGGTGCGGGCGGTGCGGGGCTGCGTGCCGCTTTGCAGGCTTCCAAGGCCGGTTTGAGCGTGGCTGTTTTGTCCAAAGTATTCCCCACCCGTTCGCACACCGTTGCCGCGCAGGGCGGTATTTCCGCTTCTTTGGGCAATGTGCAGGAAGACCGTTGGGACTGGCATATGTACGATACGGTCAAAGGTTCCGACTGGCTGGGCGATCAGGATGCGATTGAATTCATGTGCCGTGCCGCCCCCGAAGCCGTTATCGAACTGGAACACATGGGCATGCCGTTCGACCGTGTGGAAAGCGGCAAAATCTACCAGCGTCCGTTCGGCGGCCATACGGCCGAACACGGCAAACGTGCCGTGGAGCGCGCCTGTGCGGTGGCCGACCGTACCGGCCATGCCATGCTGCACACGCTTTACCAGCAAAACGTGCGCGCCAATACGCAGTTTTTCGTGGAATGGACCGCGCTCGACCTGATTCGCGATTCAGACGGCGATGTCGTCGGCGTTACCGCGATGGAAATGGAAAGCGGCGATGTTTATATCTTCCATGCGAAAGCCGTATTGTTCGCTACCGGCGGAGCAGGGCGCATTTATGCCTCTTCCACTAACGCTTTCATGAATACCGGCGACGGCTTGGGTATTTGCGCTCGCGCGGGCATTCCGCTGGAAGACATGGAATTCTGGCAGTTCCATCCCACCGGTGTGGCCGGAGCGGGCGTTTTGATTACCGAAGGCGTGCGCGGCGAAGGCGGCATCCTGCTGAATGCCGACGGCGAACGCTTTATGGAACGCTATGCGCCCACCGTGAAGGATTTGGCCTCGCGCGACGTGGTTTCCCGCGCGATGGCGATGGAAATCTACGAAGGCCGCGGCTGCGGTAAAAACAAAGACCATGTGCTGCTGAAAATCGACCACATTGGTGCCGAAAAAATCATCGAAAAACTGCCGGGCATCCGCGAAATTTCCATCCAGTTCGCCGGTATCGATCCGATTAAAGACCCGATTCCCGTGGTGCCGACCACCCACTACATGATGGGCGGTATCCCCACGAATTACCGCGGCGAAGTGGTCGTTCCCAAAGACGGAAATCCCGAAGCCGTGGTCGGCGGCCTGTATGCCGCGGGCGAATGCGCCTGCGCATCGGTTCACGGAGCCAACCGTTTGGGTACGAATTCGCTGCTCGATTTGGTGGTGTTCGGCAAAGCGGCGGGCGACAGCATGATTGCCTACGTCAACGCGCAAAACGGCTGGAAACCGCTGCCCGAAAATGCAGGCGCGTTTACCGAAGGCCGTCTGAACCGTCTGGAAACCCAAACCGGCGGCGAAAATGTGGACGACCTGCGCCGCGAGCTGCAACGCACGGTACAGCTCCATGCCGGCGTGTTCCGTACCGATGCGATTCTGAAAGAAGGCGTAAACAAGGTATTGGCCATTGCCGAACGCGTGAAACGTACCGAAATCAAAGACAAGAGCAAAGTTTGGAACACCGCGCGCATCGAAGCATTGGAACTGGACAACCTGATTGAAGTTGCCAAGGCCACGCTGGTGTCGGCGGAGGCCCGCAAAGAATCGCGCGGCGCACATGCTACCGACGACCACCCCGAGCGCGACGACGAAAACTGGATGAAGCACACGCTCTTTTATTCGGCGGACAACAGCCTGAGCTACAAACCCGTACACACCAAGCCGCTGACCGTGGACTATATTCCGCCTGCCAAGCGCGTATATTGATTGCGTGCAGGCCGTTACGGTTTTCAGACGGCATATTGCGCCGTGCAGTCCCGACGGTATCCGCATTTCAAACAAAGGCCGTCTGAAAAAACAAACCGGTAAAAGAAAAAAGCAAGGAACACATCATGGAAAAAATCCGTTTCCAAATCTACCGCTACAATCCCGATACCGATGCCAAGCCTTATATGCAGGACTATGAAATCGAAATCGAACCCACCGATGTCAAACTGCTCGATGCGCTGGTGAAACTCAAAGCACAGGACGACAGCCTTGCTTTCCGCCGTTCCTGCCGCGAAGGCATCTGCGGTTCCGACGGTATGAACATCAACGGTAAAAATGGCTTGGCCTGCCTAACCGACATCCGCAGCCTGAAGCAGCCCGTCAAAATCCGTCCGCTGCCCGGCCTGCCGGTCATCCGCGACCTGATTGTGGACATGACCCAGTTTTTCAAACAATACCATTCCATCAAGCCCTACGTTGTCAACGATACGCCCGTCGACAGCGACAAAGAGCGGCTGCAATCCCAAGAAGACAGAAAAGAACTCGACGGCCTTTACGAGTGCATCCTGTGTGCCTGCTGCTCGACTGCCTGCCCGTCGTTCTGGTGGAATCCCGACAAATTCGTCGGCCCTTCCGGCCTGCTCAACGCCTACCGCTTCATCGCCGACAGCCGCGACACCATTACCAACGAGCGTTTGGACAACCTGAACGACCCCTACCGCCTGTTCCGTTGCCATACGATTATGAACTGCGTCGACGTATGCCCCAAACACTTGAATCCGACCCGTGCCATCGGTAAGATTAAAGAAATCATGCTGAAACGGGCGGTATAAATGGTTTTCGACGATACGGCCAAACGGAAAATCCGCTTCCAAACCCGCCGCGGCCTGCTCGAACTCGACATCGTGCTCGGGCGGTTTATGGACAAGGAATTCGACCGCCTGAGCGATGAAGAACTGGCGGCGTTTGCCGGATTTCTCGAAGGGCAGGATCACGACCTGCTGGCTGAAATCAACGGCAGCAGAAGTACCGGCGATCGGGAGTTGGACGCGCTGCTGGAAAAAATCCGCCGTTCCTGAAACAGGGCAGGCCGTCTGAAACCGACCGTTTGGTTTTCCTTTGGTCTTTCGTTAAGGAAATTCGGGGAGGTGGCCGTGTGTTTTATGCGTCGGTAATGCAGATGCCGTCTGAAAACAGCACACAGCGGTTCCTGTACCATTTAAGATTCACGGCTTTGCCGGAGCAGTTAAGGCCGTCTGAAAACAATATTTCAACAATCCGTATCTATTATTACGGACCAACCCACCGCATCTTAGGCATACATAAGGAGAGAGAAAATGACCGATAACGTCAAACTGCAAACCGCAAATCAAGAGAATATCGAACTGCCCGTGCGCAAAGCCGTACTCGGCAACGATGTCATCGACATCGGCCAGCTTCACAAACAGACAGGCATGTTTTCGTTTGACCCGGGTTTCGTGTCGACCGCAAGCTGCGAATCGAAAATCACCTTTATCGACGGTGAAAAAGGGCTGCTGTATTACCGCGGTTATCCCATCGAACAGCTTGCCGAACATTCCGACTACATGGAAGTGTGTTACCTGCTGATTTACGGCGAATTGCCCACGCCCGAGCAGAAGGAGCAGTTTGTGCACACCGTCAGCCGCCATACTATGCTTCACGAACAGCTTACCTGGTTTTTCCGCGGTTTCCGCCGCGACGCGCATCCGATGGCGATGATGGTGGGTGTGGTGGGCGCACTCTCCGCGTTCTATCAGGACAGTTTGGAAATCGCCGATCCCGAACACCGCAAAATCGCCGTGTACCGCCTGATTTCCAAAATCCCCACCATTGCGGCGATGTGTTACCGCTACTCCAACGGCCTGCCGTTCAACTATCCGAAAAACGACCTTTCCTACACGGCCAATTTCATGCACATGATGTTTGCCACCCCGTGTGAGGAATACAAGCCCAACCCCGTGCTGGTGCGTGCGCTTGACCGCATCTTCATCCTGCATGCCGACCACGAGCAAAACGCTTCCACGTCCACCGTCCGTCTGGCCGGTTCTTCGGGTGCCAATCCGTTTGCCTGTATCGCGGCGGGCATCGCCAGCCTGTGGGGGCCTGCGCACGGCGGCGCTAACGAAGCCGTGCTGACCATGCTCGATGAAATCGGCGACGTTTCCCGCGTGCCCGAATACATGGAAGGTGTGAAACAGCGCAAATACCGCCTGATGGGTTTCGGCCACCGTGTTTACCGCAATATGGATCCGCGTGCCAGCATCATGCGCGAAACCTGCTACGAAGTGCTGAAAGAGCTGGGTTTGGAAGACAGCCCCAAATTCAAGCTGGCGATGGAATTGGAAAAAATCGCCCTGAACGACCCGTTCTTCATCGAGCGCAAACTGTATCCGAACGTGGATTTCTACTCGGGCATCGTGTTGTCCGCACTGGGCATCCCCACTTCCATGTTTACCGTGATTTTCGCGCTTGCCCGTACGGTCGGCTGGATCTCGCACTGGCACGAAATGATCGGCAGCCCCAACCAGAAAATCGGCCGTCCGCGCCAACTCTACACCGGCGCACCGCGACGCGATTTCGTGCCGCTGGATAAACGCTGATGCAGCTTTCAGACGGCCTGTTCGGAAACAGGCCGTCTGATTCACATTTGCCGTTTTATTTAGTTTATTTTTATCGGTTCGATAAGTAAAAAATCCGGCAACGGGCCGGCCGGATTGAAAGCAGCGCCCGAAAAACAGCAAGGCATCTGCGGAACGGCCAAGCCCGTGCCGTTTGCCGAAACCGTTTTTCAGACGGCCTTGAAGCAAGGTCAGGCCGTCTGAAAACTTCCGAAGAGAAAGCACCATCATGGCGAATCAAATGGACAACAAACTGAATTTTTCCTACCTTTTCGGCTCAAATGCCCCTTATATCGAAGAACTTTACGAACAGTTTCTCGAAAATCCGAATTCGGTCGACGGCAAATGGAAAGCCTATTTCGGCGAACTGGCGAAACAGCCCGGTGCGGCGGACATCGCCCACCGTCCCATCCGCGAATCGTTTGCCAATCTGGCCAAGCAGAAATCCACCGCAGCGATTTCGGGTGCGCTCGACGAAACCATGTTGAAAAAACAGGTGGGCGTATTGCGGCTGATTACTTCCTACCGCATACAGGGTACGGGTGCGGCGCAGCTCGATCCGCTCAAGCGTATGCCGCCGCGCAACATCGAAGCACTCGATCCCAAATTCCACGGCCTGACCGATGCGGACATGGCGGTGCAGTTCAGTGTGGGCGAAGACGATTTTGCAGGACGCGGCAAAATGGCGCTGTCCGACATTCTCACCAGCCTGAAGCAGACCTACTGCGGCCACATCGGTGTGGAATATATGTATATGGCCAACACCGAGGAACGCCATTGGGTGGGGCGTTATTTTGAAAACGTGCTGTCCACGCCGCAATTCAACGTCGAGCAAAAGCGCAGCATTCTCAAAGAGCTGACCGCCGCCGAAACGCTGGAACGCTACCTGCACACCAAATACGTCGGCCAGAAACGCTTCTCCGTCGAAGGCGGCGAAAGCGTGATTGCGGGTTTGAATTACCTCATTCAGAACGCAGGCAAGGACGGTGTGGAAGAAGTGATTATCGGCATGGCGCACAGGGGCCGTCTGAACGTGTTGGTCAACACCTTGGGCAAAAAGCCCGCCGATTTGTTCGCCGAATTCGAAGGCCGCGCAGAATCCAAGCTGTCCAGCGGCGACGTGAAATACCACATGGGCTTCAATTCCGACATCGCCACGCCCTACGGCCCGATGCACGTTACCCTTGCGTTCAACCCGTCGCATCTCGAAATCGTCAACCCCGTGGTGGAAGGTTCCGCGCGCGCCAAACAGCGCCGGCACGGCGAAGGCGGGCAGGAAAAAGTGCTGCCCGTGCTGATTCACGGCGACTCCGCTTTCGTCGGACTGGGTGTCAACCAGGCCACGTTCAACCTGTCCAAAACGCGCGGTTATTCCACCGGCGGCACGGTGCACATCGTCATCAACAACCAAATCGGCTTCACCACCTCCGATACCCGCGACGTGCGCTCTACCGTATATTGCACCGACGTGGCGAAGATGGTCGAGGCCCCCGTGTTCCACGTCAACGGTGACGACCCCGAAGCCGTCTGCTTCGTGATTCAGGCTGCGCTCGACTACCGCCGCAAGTTCAAAAAAGACGTGGTGGTGGATGTGGTGTGCTTCCGCAAACTCGGCCACAACGAAGGCGACGACCCCACGCTCACACAGCCGATGATGTACAAAAAAGTATCGAAACACCCCGGCACCCGTGCGCTTTATGCGGAACAGCTCGTGCGCGAAGGCGTGATTACCGAAGCCGATGCCGACCAATACATCCAAGCCTACCGCGACGCGCTCGACAAAGGCGAACACGTCGAAAAAACCACGCTTGGTACATTCACGCAAATCGGTTGGGAAAACTATCAGGGTACCAATTGGCGCGAAGCCGTCGATACCGCGCTTCCTGCCGCCGATATCCGCCGCCTGACCGACAAATTCACTGCCGTGCCCGACGGTTTCGCGCTGCATCCGACTGCCAAACGCGTGCTCGAGGCGCGTAAAGCGATGGCGGCGGGCGAACAGCCGGTGGATTGGGGTATGGCCGAAACGCTGGCCTATGCCGGCTTGGTGACCCAAGGAACCGCCGTGCGCATTTCCGGCGAAGACTCCGGACGCGGCACATTCTCGCACCGCCATGCCGTCCTGCACGACCAGAACCGCGAAAAATCCGATGCGGGCGCGTATGTGCCGCTGCGCAATATGGGCGACGGTGCGGCCGGTTTTCTGGTGATTGACTCCATCCTCAACGAAGAAGCCGTAATGGCCTACGAATACGGCTTCGCCTGTTCCGCGCCCGACAAACTCACCATTTGGGAAGCCCAGTTCGGCGATTTCGCCAACGGCGCGCAGGTGGTAATCGACCAGTTCATTTCGTCGGGCGAAGCCAAATGGGGCCGGTTGTGCGGTCTCGTAACCCTGCTGCCGCACGGCTACGACGGCCAAGGTCCCGAGCATTCTTCGGGCCGCCTCGAACGCTGGCTGCAACTGTGTTCCGAGCAGAACATGCAGATCGTGATGCCGTCTGAGGCCTCGCAGATGTTCCATGTGCTGCGCCGCCAAACCATGCGCAGCTACCGCAAGCCGTTGGTCATTTTCATGAGCAAACGCCTGCTGCGTTTCAAAGACTCCATGAGTCCGCTGGAAAACTTTACCGAAGGTTCGGCCTTCCGCAACGTTATCGGCGACACCGTGTCCCGCGCCGACAACGGCAGCGTGAAGCGTGTGATTCTCTGTGCCGGACAGGTGTATTATGATTTGGTTGCCGGCCGTGCCGAGCGCGGTTTGGAAAACGACATCGCCATCGTGCGCGTCGAGCAGCTCTATCCCTTCCCTTACGAAGAAGTTCAGGCCGAACTCGCCAAATACCCCAATGCCGCCGAAGTGGTGTGGGCGCAGGAAGAACCGAAAAACCAAGGCGCGTTTTACCAGCTCCGCCACCGCATCGAGAAAATCCTTGACGGCCGCAAACTCAGCTACGCAGGCCGCCCGGCCAGCCCGTCGCCCGCCGTCGGCTACATGGCCAAGCATACTGCGCAGTTGAAACAGTTGGTGGAAGATGCCATGAGTCTGAATAAGGCCGTCTGAAAACGGCAGGGTAGGGTGCAGCAAAAATCCCGCAACAACGGTTTTGTACCCTGTCGCAAACAAGGTTGCCGAAAAGCCGAAAAATGACCCGAGGCAGCCTGACAAACCGAACACACGCCGTCTGAAATCCTTTCAGACGGCATCAAGGAGACCCAAATATGATTATCGAAGTAAACGTACCCGTATTGTCGGAAAGCGTATCCGAAGGCACATTGATGAGCTGGCACAAAAAAGTCGGCGATGCCGTCAAGCGCGACGAAATCCTGATTGACGTGGAAACCGACAAAGTCGTGCTGGAAGTACCCTCGCCGCAATCCGGCGTGTTGGTGGAAATCATCGAACAGGACGGCGCCACCGTAACCGCCGGCCAATTGCTCGCCCGCATCGACACCGCCGCCGTTGCAGGCGCGTCGGCATCCGAAGCGGCACCTGCCGCCGAAGCCAATCCCGCAGCCACGCCGTCTGAAAAAACCGCAATGCCTGCCGCCGCCAAACTCGCCGCCGAGACAGGCGTGGACGTGAACACCGTCGAAGGTTCGGGCCGCGACGGACGCGTGCTTAAAGAAGACGTTCAGAAAGCCGCGGCTCCCCAAGCCGCCGTTCAGACGGCCTCTGCGCCCGTACCCGCAGGCAGCCGCCCCGAGCAGCGCGTGCCCATGAGCCGCCTGCGCGCGCGCGTGGCCGAACGCCTGCTCGCTTCGCAGCAGGAAAACGCCATCCTCACCACCTTCAACGAAGTCAATATGAAGCCCGTGATGGATTTGCGTAACAAGTACAAAGAAAAATTCGAAAAAGAACACGGCGTGAAGCTCGGGTTCATGTCGTTCTTCGTCAAAGCCGCCGTTGCCGCGCTGAAAAAATTCCCCGTCGTCAATGCGTCGGTGGACGGCAGCGACATCGTTTACCACGGCTATTTCGACATCGGCATCGCCATCGGCAGTCCGCGCGGTTTGGTCGTTCCCATCTTGCGCGACGCAGACCGGATGAGCATTGCCGATATCGAAAAAGCCATTGTGGATTATGCGGCCAAAGCCAAAGACGGCAAAATCGCCATCGAAGACCTGACCGGCGGCACTTTCTCCATCACCAACGGCGGCACGTTCGGATCGATGATGTCCACGCCGATTATCAACCCGCCGCAGTCGGCGATTCTCGGGATGCACGCCACCAAAGAGCGCGCCGTGGTTGAAAACGGTGAAATCGTTATCCGTCCGATGATGTATCTGGCGCTGTCTTACGACCACCGCATCATCGACGGTCGCGAAGCCGTGCTGACGCTGGTTACCATCAAAGACCTGCTCGAAGACCCCGCGCGTCTGCTGCTGGATCTGTAAACGGCTTTTCAGACGGCCTGCAACCCGATAAGGTGCACGCACCGCTCGGCAGAGCCTGTCAAACGGACAGGCCGTCTGAAAACAGGCAAACGGCAAAGGGCGGGTTTTTACCCGCCCTGTCCGCATCGTGAAAACGGGCGGATAACCGCCATGTAACAGCCGCCGCTCCGCCGCAACCGTTGGACTGCGAAAACATTTCCGCTAAAATGACCCGTAGGCCGTCTGAAAAACGGCCGTGCCGTACCCGTCAGCCGCCGTGAAGCCGGATAAGAAAGATACGGGACAACAAACCGCAGGCATGCTGCCTGTTGCCGGTGCGGCAGATTTTCTCATTTATTCCGCCATCAAAAACCCGGGAGTCAACCATGAAATACGCATTATCCGCAGCCGCAGCCCTGCTGCTCGCCGCCTGCGCAGCGGCAACCAACAGCTATTCCGTCGGCGCCTACAACAGCAGCGGGCGGCTGTTGAACCAGAAAGTCGAAATCGACAGCAACCAGGCCGGCATCAGAGTGGCCGCAGGTGCTTTGTGCAAAGTGCATCCGGGCGCGCAAATCCGCGTCCACAGCAACATTACCGGCGCGGAGCTGAAAGAACACCGCCGCCGCTGCCGCTAAACCGCCCATGCCGTCTGAAACCTTCCGAACGATGAAGAACCCGTTTATGAAAAAAGCCCTTACCGTCCTGACCTGTACCGCCCTGCTTGCCGCCTGCGGCACCATCATGCCCGTGCCTGCGAAACGCCAATACAGCGGCCAGGAAGCAGAAGCCGCCGCCAATGGTGCGCTCGAACAGATTACCCGCAAAAAAGAAGAAACCTACCATTACGACAAAAACGGCAAGCCCGTCGAG
>NZ_JBHCJY010000127.1:0-3854 GCF_041804105.1 Neisseria sp. | reverse complement strand
GTTTGTGCGTTCTGCATCAGGCATTTTTTGCCCACTTCGCTATCGCCGGTCATGATGTGCGAGATGCCGTCTGAAAGGGTTTCGGTCATGGTTCTTACTCCGAATGCGCCGCCGCCGGCAGCGCCGAGGGCGAGGGAGACGATAAAGTAGGCTTTGCCTATGTTGAAGAGAAAGTTTTTCAAACCTTCCTGCACGCGGCCCGTGGTGATCAGGAAGCCCTGAATCATAACCCAAAGTGTGAGCAGGCTCAAAATCACGGTGAGTGCGAGCGTCAGGTTTTCGGATAGGATGAATTCGGTGAAATAGGTAATCCGTGCGTAGATGTAGTCGCGGATGCTGGAAAAGAGCAGAAAATCGGTCATGGCGGTTATGCGGGTTAGAAGCGGTTGGAAATGGAGCGGCCGATGTTTTGGCGTTCTCTGGCTTTTTGCCGGTAGTCGGCAGACTGCATCTGCAATACGGCGGCGGTCGAGCCTTTTTTGATGCTGTTGCCGAGGTTTCTGCCGGTCAGCTGGTTTTTGGTGAGCATGACCCGTGCCCGCTGGTATTCTTTGATCATGGCTTCTTTGCTTTGCAGGTTGGTCATGTACTGTTTGATGTCGGCATCCAGCCTGTTGAAGATGATGCCGATTTCCTGCTCGATGCGCTGCTGCTGCCCTGCGCCGGTTTTGCTGTCGGCGCGGGCGTGTTCCTGCTGTTTGGCCTTAACCTGCCTGTAGGCTTCGGCCACTTTTTTATCCATATCCATCAGAATGTTGTATTTGTCGGATTCCAAATCCACCACGCGCAGGCAGAAGGTTTGGGAGGTGGGATTGCTCAGGTTGCCGCATTGTTTTCTGCGCTCTGCAAACAGTTTGTCCATCTGCTGTTTCGATTGTTTTTCGATGGCTTCCCTGACGCCGGGAATATCCATCAGTTTTCCGCGGACGTAATTGGCCAGATTCTGTTTCCAGTTGTCCAGTTGCGCAACCCAGTTGGCCAACTGTTGTGCGCGGTCGGCTGCGTCCAGTGCCCAGTTTGCGGCGTCTTGGGCGAATTTGCTCGGGTCGAAGACGGTCATTGCTGCCTGAAGGGGTTGGGCGGCGAGCATGACGGATGTGAAAATTCCCAGCACCGCCTTGCTGCGTTTGAAGGTTGTCGTCGGTTTCATGTTTGTCTCTTTGATTTTGTAATCTTCTGTAATGGTGTGCGGAATTTTCAAAAATCATCATTTTTATATTAGTTTTATTGTGTCTAACTTGTGTATTAGTTTTATTGCTTCAAAATGGCAACTATAATTTTCTATAAGATAATTTTGTTGAATTGATGTGGAAAGATGCCGCGCGGATACTACGCGCCATGAAAAAAAAACCTTTCCCAATCCCATGATGTATCGGTTGATCTTTGCCCAAAACGTGCGGCAAATCAGACGCTTGAAGGAAATCTCCCAAGAAGAGCTCGCCCATCTTGCGGGGGTCAGTCGGATTTATATCGGCGAAGTGGAGCGCGGGGGGCGGAATGTAACCATCGATGTGATGAGCCGTATTGCCAATGCTCTGGATATGCCGTTGGAAAAACTTTTAATCCGGGATTTGACAAAAATCGGTTGATTATTGCTAAGATGAAGGCCGTCTGAACACTTTTCAGACGGCCTTGATGTTGAAGGCCGCATCCACATAATGCGATACCGTTACGGAAAGGTTCGACAAGCGGGAAGTGCATCTGCCCGTCCATTTCCGTCAAACGGGAAAACCGTTTGGCAAGGCCGTCTGAAAGCGCAGGTTTTTCAGACGGCCTCTCCGTAAAAATACCGCATCCTTACCGATACCTATCATGACCGTTCAAACCACGCTCCCTGCCGCTGATGCGGCCGCCGAATTTTTCCGCCGCCATGCGCCCGATGCGGCGCCGGCGGTTGCGCCGCTGGTGCGCCGTCTGTTCGCCGCTTTGGAAGAAGGGCATTCTTTTATCGAAACCGACCGCAGCGAAGCGGCGCAACTGGCGGAGTTGCCCGAATTGGCGGGTGCGCACGGCGGCACGCCGCTGGTATTGCGCGGGCGCAAGCTGTTTTTGGGGCGGATGTGGCGGCTGGAACGCGATTTGGCTGCGGAAATCGTGCGGTTGGCACGCGCGGAATGTGTGCCGCCGGACTGGTTTCAGACGGCCTTTTATCTGGAAAACTGGTTTTCCGGCGCAGGCAGCGAAGGGCAGCGCGATGCGGCGGCGTTGGCATTGCTGCAGAATTTCATGCTGATCAGCGGCGGGCCGGGAACGGGTAAAACGACCACCGTGGCGAAGCTGCTCGCGCTGGTGTGCAGCAACGGCACCGCCATGCCGCGCATCGCGCTGGCCGCGTCCACGGGCAAGGCGGCTTCGCATATGGCGCACGCGCTGCACCGTGCGCTCGACGGTTTCGATATGCCCGAATCCGTCCGTGCCGGCCTGTCGCGGCTCGAAGGGCAAACCGTCCACCGGCTGCTGAAACTGCGTCCGCCGCAGATGCAGGGCGCGTTCGACCGCGCCAATCCGCTGCCGTTGGACGTGCTGGTGGTGGACGAAGCCTCGATGCTCGATACCGCGCTGATGCTGCAACTGCTGCGCGCCGTGCCGACGGGCTGCCGCGTGGTGTTGCTGGGCGATGAAAACCAGCTTCCGTCGGTGGGGGCGGGCGCGGTGTTGGCGGCATTGTCGCAGCCGACGGTGTTGGACGTTCAGACGGCCTCGTCTCTGCAACAGATGGTGCCGCGGCACGGTTTTGCGGTGTCGGACAACCCGCCGCCGTTGGCGCGGAACGTGGCGCATCTGACCGTCAGCCACCGTTTCGGCCCCGACAGCGGCATCGGCTGCCTTGCGCGCGCGGCGGCGGCAGGCGACGGCGGTACGGCGTGGGCGCAGTTTGCCGCGTTCCCCGACGAATTGGCCGTGGCACAGGGAGGTGTCAAACAGCAGGCCGCCGCGTTTTATGCCAAACAGGCCGACTATTGGCAGGCCGTCGATGCGGGCGACATTGCGCTGGCGTTCGGGCGGCAGGCCGATGCGGTGGTGCTGGCGGCATGGCGCGACGATGCGGCCGCGTTCAACGAAGCCTACCGCCGCCTGTTGCAGCAGCACGGCCGCATCAAGGGCGACGCGGCATGGTTTGCGGGGCAGGTGGTGATGATGACGCGCAACGATTACGCATTGGAACTGTTTAACGGCGACATCGGCATCGTGCTGCACGACCGTTTTTCAGACGGCCTCGAAAGCGGGCAGAACCACGACGGCCACGCCCGACACGCGCTCGCCGCCTTTTTCCCCGCCGCCGACGGTTTCCGCAAAATCCCGCTCAGCCGTTTGGGCGGGCATGAAACCGCGTTTGCCATGACCGTGCACAAAAGCCAGGGGTCGGAATACCGCGAAGTGTGGCTGCTGCCGCCGTCGGTACCGACGGCCGATGCCGACGGCGCGCAAGGGCTGAACCGCGCCCTGTTTTACACCGCCGTTACCCGCGCCCGCGAACGTTTCGTGTTTTGGGGCACGCAGGCCGAACTCGAAACCGCCGTCCGCAACGACCGTCCGCGCAGAAGCGCGCTCAAGGAAATGCTGGCGGAAGCGGATGCTGCTTGGGATGCCCCGCCGCGGTACAAAAGCGGATAGGCAGCCCGCTTGTGCCGTTGCCGTTTTGGATGGTGCGGTAACTTTAAGGCCGTCTGAAATCCGGAAACGGGTTTTCAGACGGCCTGTTTACGTGATGCGGCTGCGCGGCGGTTTCGCGTGTGCAACGGCGGGTCAGTATCCTTTGCCGTTTTCCGCCTGATACTGCTGCTGCACGGGTGTGATGGCGGCCTGCCGTGCGCGGTCGATGGCTGCACCGGTTTGCTGCGGGTTGTCTTTGC
>NZ_JBHCJY010000126.1:0-6638 GCF_041804105.1 Neisseria sp. | reverse complement strand
GGAACCTAGAATAGCATATCGAGGATTAGTGTCATCATATGATAGAAAAACCGAGCTATTTCAAAAAATGTACTTTCTTCCCATAAAGTTTAAATACATTGATTACAATGTCAGATTTGCTAATGGGCAAGAATTTATCGTAAGTCATGGAAAAGGAAGAGATTATATTTTGTGGGTTTTCCCGGTTAGCTCTTGCGGGAAAATGATAAAGTTCTAAGGGCTTAAAATCTATTTAAATTCAAAAGGAATATCATGTCTGAAAGCAAACAAAACTTATTATTTATTGAAAATTCTGGAAATTATGCAGAAACGGTTATGTCTTATTATCTATAAAGAAGCAATAACCATTAGCATGTCTTTGACGATGAGTTCCTTTATAGCGGTCGAAACGGCGCGTTTGGTAAACCACGTTGCCGGCGTTGTCGTAATTCAGGCCGACCCAGTTCATGCTGTCGAGAATGATGTTGACCGATTCGGCGGTGGAACGCGCCAGATCGGTGTCTTCGATGCGCAGTAAAAATTCGCCTTTGTGCTTGCCGGGCGAACGCCCATGAAAACAGGGCGGTGCGCACGCCGCCGATATGGAGGTAGCCGGTGGGGCTGGGGGCGAAACGGGTTTTGACGGTCATGGAAGTGTCTCTAAAATGTTGAAAAGATTATTCTACCGTTAAGCGCAATCGGCTGCAAAATTCAGACGGCCTGCCTTTTATCGGATTTTCCAACCGTTCATTTGCAAATAATTAATAATGAATGTAATGTAACCGCTGGAAAAGAAAGATAATTTATACCCTAAATAAATAAATGTGCTACTATTGGAACTCTTCGTATCACTCTAAATTACGATAATAACGACAACGGAAACGGCCTGCCGTTCCGCAAAGCTTGATGATGGGAACTTCTCACATGACAAAGAAAATCCATGCCGTAAAGGGCAGAAAAATCCGCCCCGTGTGTTACAGCGTTTTGGCTGCATTCGCATTCAACGGCACGGCAGCGGCCGACAGCCGTTTCGCCGATACGCCGCTCTACCTGCAAAGCAAAACCACCACTACAGGCGCATCGGGCATCAAGCCCAACGTGATGCTGCTGATCGATGATTCGGGCAGTATGGCGGCAACGCCCGAAGGCCGGATGGCCGAGGGCAGCAGCCGCAGCAAACTGGGCATCACCAAAAACGCCCTGAAACTGGTGTTGAACAAATACCAAAACAAAATCAACTGGGGTTTCCAAACGCTGCACAACAACAATAATGCGGACTTGTCAGGCTATACCGACCAATGGCAGACCGTTTCGGCCCAAGTGGACAGGCTGACGGCTCAAAACGGTACACCCACCACGCGCCGCTATTACGAAACCGTCAGAACGGTGCGCGACCATACCCTCTACCGCTGCCAGCAGAACTTCATCGTGCTGATGTCCGACGGTGATGCCAACACCAGTTGCGGTTACCGCCAATACCCTTCCTTCCGCGATTTGAATGACCCGTATTTCGGCTCGAAACGGGCCGGACAATGCGTGGACGACCGGGACGGTTGGTACGATTCCGTATGGGACCAAAACGACGGCCTGCGCTTTTTCAGCCGCCAACTGTTTACAGACGGCCTGAAAAAATCGGGCACGGATGCCGCAGGCAAAAGCTGGAGAGGCGATGCCGCCGACCCTAAAGATGCCAACGGCCAAAGCATCTACGCCAAGCAGATTGTCGAAACCTACACCGTAGGCTTCGGCAGGGGCATCAGCGAACGCGGCAGGAATTATCTCCAGCGCGGCGGCCAAAGCACGTCGCAAAGTTATTATCAGGCCGACAACGCCGCAGAACTTCAGACGGCCTTCGACAATATTTTCAAATCGGTCGAAACCGCCAGCCAAAACAATGCGCCCGCACCCTCGACCACAGGGTCGGTTGCACCCGCGCCCACCAGCAGCGGCATTTCCGGACTGGCCGCGTTCGTGCGCCTGCATCCGGCCACATGGAGCAGCCAGCTCCACTTCTACAAAATAAATCCCAACGGCTCGGTCAACGTCAATGCCGCCACCGCGCAGCCGTCGTTTGCCAACCGCAAAACACTCATCAATACAGGTTCCAAAGTATTGTGGGCGGACAATACGTTGAGAAACGACGACCTGTCCAACGCCGATTTCGGCATCGCCCAAGGCAGCGCGGCCGATAATCTGGAATGGAAAAACGCGCTGTTACCGTGGATTACCCGCAACGGCAACGACAGCACCATAAAGTCCTCTGCCGCAGGCAAACGGTACAGCCAGCCCTACCGCGAACGTACCGATAAAGAGCAGCCCGCCAACGAAGTGCGCAATCTCGGTGACATTCTCGACGGCAGCGTGGCTACTGCGGGCGGTATGGTTGAAGGACGTTCCGAATTCATGGCCGCCGCCGCCAACGACGGCATGGTGCACCTGTTCCGCAGCACAGCCGGCAGCAGTCCTTACGATCTGAAGCTCAGCTACATTCCCGCAGGCATGGAACGCGACCTTTCAGACGGCACGACCACCACTTTGGGCAAGGTGCTTAAAGACACCGCGCATGAAAAATACGGCGAATCCGTTCCCCACCGGTATATGGTCAACGGCGGCTTCGTGATGCGCCAAACCGCAGCGGGCGGCGCAAAAGGCCAGCAGGTGTTTATGTTCGGCGCGATGGGACAGGGCGGGCGCGGAGCATATGCGCTCAACCTCGGCGGACGGAACCGTACCACAGGAGATGCAACCGGCCTGAGCAACAGCGACACCGCCGCATGGAAAAACGAAGTTCCGCTGTTTGAAACGCCCAAAGGTGCCGGCAACACACTCGGCTACACCGTCGGCACGCCGCAAATCGGCCGCGTTTCCATCCAGCGCGACACCCAGCCCGTCAGCATCACCCAAAACGTGCGCTACGCAGGTTTCCTTGCCAGCGGCTACCGTCAGAACAACGCCGAAACTGCGCTCTACGTCTACGACATGCTCGGTCAGGAAGCCGCCAGCGGCAGCGTAACCGGCAGCGCGGGTACGCTCATCCGCAAAATCGAAGTTTCAGACGGCGTAGGCGGCCTGTCGTCGCCCACCCTTGTCGATACCGACTTCGACGGCATTGTCGATGCAGCCTATGCGGGCGATTACGGCGGCAATATGTACCGTTTCGACCTGCGCGGACAAAGGCCGTCTGAATGGAAGGCCAGCCGCATTTTCAAAGGCAGCCCCAACCAGCCGGTTACCGCGGCACCTGCCGTATCGCGCCGTTCCGCCAATAAATACGTCGTGATTTTCGGCACAGGCAGCGATATTTACCAAAGCGACTTGGACAACACCGAACAGCAGGCCGTATACGGCATCTACGACAATCTCGACACGGCTGCCGCAGATGCCTCCGCTGCCGAATTGCAGGTTCAGACCACCGAAACCAGAATCCAAACCGACGATTCGGGCAAAACCAAAGAATACGTTTTCCTGAGCAACAACACCGTCGGCGCGGATAAAAAAGGCTGGCGCATCGCCCTGCCCGGAATCGGAGAGCGTGTGGTAGTAAAACCGACCATGATTCTGCGCACGGCTGTCGTAACCACCCGTTCTTACAACCGCACAACGGTTTCGGGCAATTCAAGCGGCGACGTCTGCGTCCCGAACAGCGAAACCAGCACGGTATCCGGCAGCACCACACTGCTGGGCATCAATGCCGAAAACGGCGGTGCGCTGACTCCGAGAAGCGCACGCTTCCTGCCCGATACCGTATTCAAACAAAACAACGGCGATGCCGACGGCGGAAGCAATGGCAACGGTAATAATGGCGGCAACGGCAACAATCCCACAAGCGCAGCAACGCCGTTTGCCAACGGCCTGAAACTCGACGGCATCGTCAGCTTTACTTTGATGGACGGCCAGAAAACCGACAACAGTCCCGTTACCGTTGACGGCGATGTCGGCGGCAGCGGCTCAGATCCTGCCCTGACCGATACCCCCCGTGTTCCGAACAACCGTTATTTCTTTACGAAAAACGCCAGCGCATTGGTCGGCAACGACATGAGTTCGTTTGTCATCACAGGTCCGATGCCGAATATCCGCCGCATCAGTTGGCGTGAGATTTTCTAAAAACGCGCAGGCAGGCCGTCGGACAATGCGAAAACGGCAGTACAAGAGGGGGGGCTTTATGCCTGCCCTTTTTTTGTCCCGAAATTGGACAATGTTCGATACTTCTGTGTATCAAGGCGGGGATGAAATCTGTTTTGATTGCCGCAACTGCTTTTCAGACGGCCGTGTTCGGATAATGCCTTGATAACCGATGCTGTTATTCCCGTGTAGGCAGAAATCTCTTTTTTAATATGGCTGGCTATATTTGGTTATTATGTTGATTGGCAATCTACAAGGCTGATTTCTCCGGTTTCCGTCATTCCCGCGCAGGCGGGAGTCCAGCTTTGATATTCACAAATACTTGTTTAACAAAAGATACTGGGTTTCAAACATGGATTCCCGCCTGCGCGGGAATGACGGAAACCGGAGAAATCCGTATTGCCGGTATGTTACCAACGCAATATCCAAATACAGTCTATTGAAAATTCAGTTTTAACTTATCCGATTGAAAAACAGCAAACAGGCCGCCTGAAAACTTTTTTCAGACGGCCTGTTTGCTGTTCGGGATTGGGGGAGTACGGATTAAATCCGTTTCGCCAATTCTTCCGCTTTGCCCACATACAGGGCAGGGGTCAGGGCCAGCAACTGCGCTTTGGCTTCGCTTGGGATTTCCAGCGATTCGACAAACACTTTCAGCACTTCGGGCGTGATGCCGTCTTTGCCGCGGGTAAGGTCTTTCAGTTTTTCATACGGGTTGGCGACACCGTAGCGGCGCATCACGGTTTGGATGGGTTCGGCCAAGAGTTCCCAAGTCGCGTCCAAATCGGCGGCGAGCGCGGCGGGGTTGGCTTCCAGCTTGCCCAAGCCGCGCAGGTGGGCGGCGAAACCGAGTACGGCATAGCCCACGCCCACGCCCATGTTGCGCAATACGGTGCTGTCGGTCAGGTCGCGCTGCCAGCGGGAAACGGGCAGTTTTTCGGCCAAAAAGCCCAATACGGCGTTGGCCATGCCCAAGTTGCCTTCGGAGTTTTCAAAGTCGATCGGGTTGACTTTGTGCGGCATAGTGGAGCTGCCGACTTCGCCCGCTTTGACTTTCTGCTTGAAGTAACCCAATGAAATATAACCCCAAACGTCGCGGTTGAAATCAATCAGAATGGTGTTCACGCGGCTGAGGGTTTGGAAAAACTCGGCCATGTAGTCGTGCGGCTCGATTTGGATGGTGTAGGGGTTGAAGGTCAGGCCGAGGCTGATTTCGACGAAGTTGCGGCAGTGCGTTTCCCAATCGACATCGGGATAGGCCACCATGTGCGCGTTGTAGTTGCCGACCGCGCCGTTGATTTTGCCCAAAAATTCCTGCGCTTGCAGATGCTTGACTTGGCGTTGCAGGCGGTACACCACGTTGGCGATTTCTTTGCCGACGGTGGTCGGGGTGGCCGGTTGGCCGTGGGTGCGGCTCATCATCGGCACGGCGGCCAGTTCGTGCGCCATTTCGGTGAGTTTGGCGATGATTTCTTCCAATTTCGGTAGCAACACGGTTTCGCGCGCTTCCTGCAGCATCAGTGCGTGCGACAGATTGTTGATGTCTTCGCTGGTGCAGGCAAAGTGGATGAACTCGCTCGCCGCCGCCACTTCGGGCACGCCGGAAAAACGCTCTTTCAGCCAGTATTCGATGGCTTTCACGTCGTGGTTGGTGGTGGCTTCGATGGCTTTGACCGCCGCCGCGTCTTCCAGCGAGAAACCTGCGATGACTTTGTCGATTTCGGATAGTGTGAAACTGCCGAATGCGGGAACTTCGGTAATTTTTTCTTCGGCGGCAAGGGCTTTGAGCCATTCGAGCTCGACTTTCACGCGCGCCTTCATCAAGCCGTATTCGGAAAACACCGGACGCAGCGCTTCGACGGATGAGGCATAACGGCCGTCGAGCGGGGAAAGGGCGGAGATGGGGTTAATCATGTCGGTCTCTCTTTGCAGGATGGTGGCAATGGCGGCGATTATACCTGAGTGCGTGCGGTTTTGCAGACGGGTATCGGGGCCGTCTGAAAATGCGCAAACCGATGCCGTGCACGACCGTTCCGTTTCCGGCCGGTCATACGGATTCCGCCGTAACGCCGTCTGAAATTCCGGAATTTTCGGGGCAGTCCGCTGGATTCCCGCCTGCAACGGTTGCGTTGGATATTGTGTCGATGCTTCATTTTTCGTCATCCCCATGCGGGTGGGAATCCGGCTTTGGTATTTGCGGGTATTTGTTTTAAAAAAGAAGCCGGATTTCACACATGGATTTCGGATTCCCTGACGGTAGTAGGAAAAATCCGTATTGCCGGTATGCTGTCAACGCAATATCCAAACACAGCCTGAGACCTTTGCGAAATACCAGCTACTCCATCCAAACGGTTACCTGAACAATCAAGGTAACCGTTTTTTCATTTTCAGACGTATTTCTCGTCCATATTTCCCCCAATTAGCCCCTTTATCGGGGTGCCCATTGCCTTTTCAGGCAGCAGCAGGCACACGAAGCCTGTTGGCTGCCTTTAACAGGTTCAGGCACACCGCTTTCAAAAGGCTTTGCGCCAGCACTT